>JAZRMV010000009.1:0-272121 GCA_045647845.1 Faecousia sp. | reverse complement strand
GTGAATTGGGTGTTGAACTGGATCTGGAAGAGCAGAAAATCAGCACTTTTGGCGAGCTGGCCGATTTTATCGACAGCAAGATCAACTAAAATCAAATAACCTTGTTACTGCGACCGGCTTGTAACAAGGTCGCACTAGTCGAGGAGATAGCGGTGCCCTGTTGCGTGCAATCCGCTATAGCAGGGGTGAATTCCCACACCCGGGCACGTCTGTGTGCTGTCTGACCTTCGGAAGTAGTGTTGAAGGTTCGGTCTTGCGCAACAGGATCCCGTGAACCATGTCAGGTGGGGAACCAAGCAGCATTAAGCGGATCTTCCTGTGTGCCGCTAGGTTGCCGTTCCGGAGCTGGCTGCGTTGGTTACGGGCATACAGCTTGTTCAAATGTGGGTGTGCGATCTTGTTATGAGCCGGTTATGTATACTATGATGCAAGAGGAGGACGAATATGTCCGCATATCAAGCTTTATATCGAAAATATCGTCCTCAGACCTTTGATGACGTTTCCGGTCAGCAGGCGATCACCCAGACCCTGAAATCTCAGTTGGTCACCGGTAAAATGAGCCATGCTTATTTGTTTACCGGTTCCCGTGGTACCGGTAAAACCAGCTGCGCCAAGATTTTGGCAAAAGCGGTCAACTGCTTGGATCCCCAGGACGGTAACCCTTGTAATCGCTGTGCCGCTTGCCGCAGCATTGATTCCGGCAGCTGTATGGACGTTCTGGAAATCGATGCAGCATCGAATAACGGTGTGGATAATGTGCGGGATCTTCGGGACGATGCTGTCTATACCCCCTCAGAGGTAAAGATGCGCGTTTATATCATCGATGAGGTGCACATGCTTTCCATTTCGGCATTTAATGCGTTGCTGAAAATCATCGAAGAACCCCCGGAGCATTTGCTTTTTATCCTGGCTACTACGGAACTTCACAAAGTTCCTGCAACCATTCTGTCCCGCTGTCAGCGGTTCTCTTTTCGTCGGATCTCTCAGGAGGATATCGCTGCCCGGCTGCAATATGTGGCTTATCAGGAGAATATCGATCTTGATGATACCGCTGCCCGTGTCCTTGCCCGTATGGCAGACGGTGGTATGCGTGACGGTCTGAGCTTATTGGATCAATGCGCTTCTGCGATCCAGGGGGAACTGACTGCGGACAAGGTGTATGCGTGCCTTGGTATTGCCGGTGAACAAAAAAGCGCTGAACTTATGGGCTATATCGCCAATAAGGATACGGCCAATGCGCTGAAACTGTTTAACCGCCTATATGCAGACGGCAAAGATGCAGGCGCTCTTTTAGACGAGCTTGCTTGTCTTGCCCGAGATCTTTTGGTGCTGAAAACCGCGCCGGAAGCGGGGCTGAATATGCTCTCCGGTGTTGCCGCAGATTCGGATGCACAGTCCTTGTCCAAGGCTTTTTCCAGCGGTGAGTTGGTTCGCATGATGAACCTGCTGGAAACCACAATGGCATCGTTTACCCGCAGCGCCAGCCGTCGTGTGGATACGGAGCTTTGCTTGGTTAACCTCTGTCAGCCTCAGTTGCAGCTGGATGCCCAGAGCTTAAATGCCCGGCTCACTCATCTGGAAGAGCAGATCCGTTGCGGAACGTTTACAGCCGCTTCTGCGCCCGCAGAGAAGCCGGTGCGGAAGCAGGAATCGCAATCCAAGGCTGAGCCTGCTGCGACAAAAGTTCCGGAAAAACAGCAGGAAAAGCCCCAGACAACGGTGAGTGAACCCATCGGATTTTGGACGGATCTGGCAGCAGCGGTTCGTAAGGAGTTGCCGCCTCCGGTATCCGGATTCTTTACGGCAAAAGAGGACGCAACGATCACGGGCCGTTTAGAGGGTCAAAAAGTCGTTTTGATGTGTAAGGACAACTTCACCTTGAATATGGTCAATAAGCCTGAAATTCTTGCCCTTGTGGCAAGAAAGGCATCTGCCATTGTGGGTCAGCAGTTGACAGCTGTTGCGGTGGATCAATCCGCCATGCCCCAGCAGAATCAGCGCTTTCAGGACTTGATCAATTTTGGCAAGGCCCATAGCGATATTGTGCAAATCAAAGAGCGTTAAGGAGTTAAACTATGGCAAAGAATAATTTCCGCGGTATGCCCGGTGGTGGCATGAACCAGGCCGCGATGATGAAGCAAGCCCAGAAAATGCAGCAGGAGCTTTTGCGTATGCAGCAGGAGCAGGAGACCAAGACCTATACTGCCACAGTTGGCGGAGGCATGGTCAGCGCAACGGTCAACGGTAAGCATGAACTGAAAGACTTGCAGATGAACCCCGAGGTGGTAGATCCCGATGATGTGGAAATGCTGCAAGATATGGTGATCGCTGCGGTGAACGAGGCAATGCGTGCAGCGGATACGGATGCTGCTAACAATATGTCCCGCTTGACTGGCGGACTCAATCTGGGCGGAATGTTCTAAGGAGGCACTATGCAGTATTTTCCCGCATCTGTGCAGGCCTTGGCGGATCAATTTGCCCGGCTTCCGGGTATCGGTGGAAAGACAGCCCAGCGCCTGGCGTTTTATGTGCTTGGCCTTTCTGAATCGGAAGCGCAAGAGTTTGCCGACGCCATTGTGGCTGCCAAGCGACAAATCCATACCTGCCCGGTTTGCCAGAATCTGACAGATCGGGAAATCTGTCCCATCTGTGCCGATGACCTGCGTGATCAAAGTCTGATCTGCGTGGTTGCCGAGCCGCGAGACGTGATCGCCATGGAGCGCAGCCGTGAGTTTTCCGGTGTCTATCATGTGCTTCACGGTGTCATCTCTCCGCTGAATCATGTGACACAGGACGATATTAAGGTCAAGGAATTGTTGCAGCGTGTGGCATCTGGAACGGTCAGAGAAGTGATCATGGCCACCAATCCGGATACCGAAGGCGAGGCAACTGCCATGTATATCTCCCGGCTTATGCGCCCCATGGAGGTCAAGGTGACCCGCCTTGCTTACGGTGTGCCTGTGGGCAGTCAGTTGGAATACGCTGACGAAGTTACCCTTTCCCGGGCACTGGAAGGAAGACAAGAAATGTAAATAAAAACTCCGGCTGACCATTCAGCCGGAGTTTTTTGTTAGATTGTTGGAACCGGTGTTGGTCTTGCCGGATCAAAAACTTCGCTCACATCAAACAAGTCGCTGAGCTTGTCCGGATTGTGGAACATTCGGTAACCGTCGATGTTCCGACGAGAACCCCGGAAGTAATTGCTGCCCACCTGGCACCAGGCAATTTTGGAGTCTACATTGAAGAAGTAGCGATAGCCGTCATCATAGAGAGCTTTGAATTTTTCGTTGTTGAATGTGTAGTTTTTCGCAGTCTCGATGTCCGAACCGTTGGGGTAGAGAATAATGTCCGTTTCACCGATGATGTATTCTACTGTGGCTTCCCATTTATCGGAGTCCGTTGCCACACGATCAGCGGTGATTCTACCGTAGGAGGGGTGTCCGTAGGAGTGGCTTGCCAGGATCCAGCCATGCTCTTTCAAGCACTGGGCAACTGCTTTTGCGTCCTCAACTTCCTGGCGGTAACGCACAGATCCAAGATTTTCTTCATAGGAAGGTTTTGTGCGGTAACCAAAAACACCTTCATAACCCGTAACACCCAGAATGGCTCTTGCACCGTGGTAAGAAAAATCCGGATGTTCCTGAATGAACTTCTCTAAAATCGGAACAAGATCGTAATCACCGGTCAAAATGTTGCCGTTTGCGTCCATGTATTCACAGGTGGGATAGCCGTCCTCGCCAATGACGATCCGACTTGCAAAGCCGTCACCGTATTTATCCGCAAAGATGGGGGTCTCATTTACACCGGAGCCGGTGCCGATCATGTAGCTGTAATAGTTCACATCGTCCTGACTCATCAGGAAGGGGGTCTTGCCCTCGGGCAGTCGAATGGTGCCGTATTGGAAGCGCCCGGTTCCCTCAGATTCATAAGCGATGTCATAAGGGGATACCAGCACATAACCCCGGTCATACATGCTTTGCAGGATCGCCTTAAATTCATTGACGGTGACCATATATAAGTTGTAGCCGTCGGTATCCACATCGCCGTCAAATGCTCTGTCTGTGTCAACGATCAGGGAATGAAAGAAGATGTGGGTGATGTTATCCATGTCGGTGTAGGGCACAGCAGCTTTTTGCCGTTGGGTGTAATCTTCGATCGCCTCGGTCATCTGGCGAATGTTTTCGTAGCCGTCATAGGCTTGCAGCAGGGTAATTGCAGAGGCGTAATCGTAACCGGCAGCAAGCAGATCCGCTTTGTTCAGAAGCGCCACAGCCATGCTGTCCAGAGGCGGCTCTGTGGGCTTTGTGGGCTGACTGAGCTCCGGCTGGGGGCGGTTGCGAATGGTGTCGGATATGGCGCTTGCGGTCAGCACCACCGTGCTGATACAAACGATGACCAGTAATGAAAATACAATTGTGGGAAAATACCGCCGAACAAAGCGAATCGCAATGGGCAGTCTTTTACGCTTTCTGGGGCGCCTGCGGGGCATTTGGCGATCGTAGGGCATGATAAGCGCTCCTTTTTCTAGGATACGAATATTATACCCGGAATTTCTTTTCATTTCAACAGGATTTTTCAAAAAAAGGCAGCGGATTATTCCGCTGCCTTTTGGATCATTTTGGCAATATACCCAGGATCTGTGCCGCAGCAGCCGCCCAGCAGGGTGGCACCGTTTTGTGCGCATTGGCATATAATGTCTGCAAATTCATCGTTGGTCATGGAATATTCAGCAATGCCCCGGTCGTTGATGATGGGATTTCCCGCATTTGGCTTGCATAGCAGCGGCCCTTTTACGCCACGACGAAGTCGCGTCACAAGATAAGGCGTCATCATATCCGCTGCAACACAGTTGAATCCAACGGCCGCGGCGCCTGCTTGTTCCAATTCATGCAGCAGACCGACTGCGTCTGCACCGGAGAGCAAAGAACCGTCCGCAGTCATGGTAAAGCTGTACATCACTGCGCCGGCTTGCTCTAATTCGGCAGCGGTAAGGATTGCTTCCGCCTCCTGCCGGTACATAAGCGTCTCTGCTACCAAAAGATCAGCACCGCCGTCGATCAGCCCCCGGATCTGCCGTCGGTAGTTGTCTACCAGCAGGTCAAAATTCTCCGGATTCCAGCTTTCCGTAAAAGCGGCAAGGGTAGTCAGATCACCGGCAATCAGACACTCCGGTGCTGCTGCTCTGGACAGCGCTACCAGCTGCGCATTAATTTGTTCTGTGTGCTGATCCAATAATATCTCTTTGAGGGCAATGGGCTGCGCTTGGAATGTGGGGGCATATAGAATTTGAGATCCGGCCGCTGCGTAGCGTCGTTGCAGATCGATCAACACCTCCGGGTTGGCAAGCACCCATTCTTCTGTGCAAACGCCGTTGGGCATACCGGCCTTGCGCAGATTCGACCCAGTCGCACCATCTAAAAAACGCAGACCTTGGGAGATTTTTTGGTGAAATTCTTCCTTTGTGAGCATACTAAACCTTCTTTACTGATGGTTTCATCTGCTAATTATACATGAATATTGGAAACAATGCAACAAGGATTGACCTTTTGTACAGAATCTGTTACCATAAGGAAAAACGAAAAGGAGTTTTTTATGAAAAAGTCTATTTTACGGGAATATGCCAGATTGATCGTTCGCTGCGGTGTAAATGTGCAAAAGGGTCAGGAGGTGATGATCTATGCAGACCTTGACCAGCCGGAATTTGTCCAGATGGTGGTGGAAGAGGCCTATAAGGCAAAGGCAAAGGAAGTCATTGTCCACTGGAATTTCCAGCCCTTGCAGAAGGTGCATACCCGCTATCAGTCTATTAAGACCATGGGCACTGCCAAGAAGTGGGAGCTGGAACGTCAGCTGCATTATTGTGATGCCATGCCTTGCAGAATCCACCTGATCTCTGAGGATCCGGACGGCTTAAAGGGTGTGAATATGCAGAAGATGGCAAAAGCCCGCCAGATGCTTTATCCGATCATCAAGCCTTATATTGATAAGCGTGACGGTTACCAGCAGTGGTGCATTGCGGCTGTATCTGGCGCTGCCTGGGCAAAGAAAGTGTTCCCCGGTCTGCGCGCTTCTGTTGCCATGGAAAAACTCTGGGAAGCCATTTTGGATACTTCCCGGGTCAATGGCGATCCGATTCTGGCCTGGGAAAAGCACAATGCCGATCTGAAAGCCCGCTGCGATTACCTCAATAGCCTGGGCCTTGCAAAACTTCACTACACCGCGGATAACGGTACGGATCTGACCGTGGGTATGATCCCCGAGGCAAAATTCTGCGGCGGTGGCGAAATGAGCCGTAACGGCATATACTTTAATCCTAACATTCCCACTGAGGAGTGCTTCATTTCTCCCAAACGGGGTGAGGCAGAGGGTATCGTGTATTCTACCAAACCCCTTTCCTACGACGGTCAGTTAATTGAGGATTTCTTCATTCGTTTTGAAAACGGCAAAGCTGTAGAAGCCCATGCTCGTGTTGGTGAGCAGCTGCTTAATACCATGCTCTCTATGGATGAAGGCGCTGCATACCTGGGCGAATGCGCCCTTGTTCCCCAGCAGAGCCCAATATGCCAGAAGGGCATTCTGTTCTACAACACCTTGTTTGACGAGAACGCTGCCTGCCATTTGGCTATGGGCAGAGGTTTTAACGATACGATTCGTGATTATCAGAGCATGACCAATGAGCAGTGCGCTGCGCTGGGTATTAATGAATCGATGATCCATGAGGACTTTATGATCGGCTGCGACAGCATGAATATCGATGGAATTTGTGCTGATGGCAAGGTCGTTCCCATTTTCAGAAACGGCAATTGGGCTTTCTGAAAAAAAGTAAAAAAACACGAAAAAAATGCTTGCATTTCCCGTATAGATGTGTTATGATATCCGGGCGATTGAAGATTACAGAGGGATTTTATGCCCTTTAACTGATGAGAAAGAGGTGAACAACATGAAGGAAGGTATCCACCCCAATTACGAACAGACCACCATTCGCTGCGCCTGCGGTAACGTCTTTACCACCGGCTCTACCAAGAAGGATATTCGCGTTGAGATCTGCTCCAAGTGCCACCCTTTCTATACCGGCAAGCAGAAGCTGGTTGACACCGGTGGACGTGTTGATCGGTTCAATAAGCGTTTTGGTTTGAAGTAAGACCGAAGTCCGTACTGCGTATGTGGTACGGACTTTTCATTTTTTTACAGAAAAGATTGTCCTTTTTTGGTTTTTTGTGGTATAATAGATAAAATATGGTCCGAATCGGACAATCGGAGGAGTTATGGAGCAAACCTTTGAGATCAAACAGGAGCGAGCGGTGTTGGTCGGACTGAATGCGGACTGCTTCGCCGCAGACGAAACCGCAACGGACGCAACCCTGGAAGAGCTGGAAAATTTATTGGAAACAGCCGGTGGTTTTTGTACCGGCAAGATGTTGCAGAATCGCCATACGCCCGACCCCCATAGCTTTATTGGCGAGGGTAAGGCGCTGGAACTGAAAATGTTGGTGGAAGCAACAGAATCTAACATGGTCGTGTTTGATAATGCGCTTTCACCTGCGAATATTCGCGCCTTGGAAGATATCGTGGGTGTCACGGTTCTGGATCGGAGCGCTTTGATCCTGGATATTTTTGCTCAGCGTGCCAAAACCAGAGAGGGCAGATTGCAAGTAGAGCTTGCCCAGTACCAATACCTGCTTCCCAGACTTTCCGGAATGGGCGCCAGCCTTTCCCGCCAGGGCGGTGGTATCGGCACCCGCGGCCCCGGTGAAACCAAATTGGAATCGGATCGTCGTCATATCCGCTCCCGGATCGCCCGCCTGCAAGATGAGTTGGAGCAGGTGCGTCAGGTGCGCAGTGTCCAGCGGGAACGTCGGATGAAAAATTCCGTGCCCGTGGTGGCCATTGTAGGCTATACCAATGCAGGCAAGTCTACTTTGCTCAATCAGCTGACCGGCGCAGGAATTCCTGCGAATAACCGTCTTTTCGACACTCTGGACACCACATCACGGCAGCTTCGCGTGTCGGATAATCTGGATGTGATTTTGACGGATACCGTCGGCTTTATCTCCAAACTGCCTCACCACCTGGTGGATGCGTTCCGGGCGACCCTGGAAGAACTCCAATATGCAGATGTACTGCTTCATGTGATCGATTCGTCCGACCCTAACCGAAGCGAGCATATCGCTGTTGTTGATAAGTTGGTGTCCAAGCTTGCAAAGCCGGGAATCCCGGTGATTCAATGCTATAATAAGGCGGACCTTGTTCTCGCGGAAGATATTCCCTTCGGTGATGATGTGGTGGCCGTTTCTGCTAAGCAGGGTATTGGTATGGACCGGCTTTGCGCTGCCATCGAAAAAGCGCTGGGTCACAGCCGCCATCGGGTCACAGTGTTGCTGCCGTATTCCATGGGCGGCATGGTGGAAACCTTGCACGACTATGCGCAGGTGCTGAGCGTGGATTATACCGGTGAAGGCATTCAGCTCGACGCGGTGCTGGATCCGATCCTCTATGGAAAATTGCAGCCTTATATCATAAAGGAGAGCTGATTATGGAGGAATATTTGGTTCCTTCCGGATATGGCGAAGATGAGTTCACCGAGAAGAAATCCCGATTTATCGGCAGAGCCTGGCTGGTGGAGACGGAGGAAGAAGCTCTTGCCCGGATCCAGGAAATGAAGAAGCAGCACTACGATGCCACCCATAATTGCTGGGCGTATATCATCCGTGACGGTGCTGTGCGCTTTTCCGACGATGGTGAACCGGGAGGCACAGCTGGAATGCCCATGCTGCAAGTATTGCAGCGGGAGGGGCTTTATAACGTAGTATGTGTGGTGACCCGGTATTTTGGCGGCATCCTATTGGGTGCCGGAGGCTTGGTTCGTGCCTATACTAAGGGCGCGAAAATTGCCGTAGATGCAGCCGGTAAATCCATAAAACGGGTTTGGACGGTGCTTTATGTGCCTTTTGCCTATTCTCTTTATGAGCGTATGAAATTGGAGGTTGCGGCATATGACGGCATCATTCGCAAAACGGATTTTGGATCGGAAGTGGAGATGGAAATTTTACTTCCGGAAGCCAACACCGCACCTTTTGTAGAAAAAGTAACCGATATGAGCGCAGGTACTGTTGAAGTGATGCAGATCGGTCAGGAATACCGGGCATTCCCGGTAGCAGGAAAGGGTGAATCGGAATGACAGTAAGAGAAGAACTGGAAATGTTGGAACATCGGAGACTCAATCCTTTGGCAACTTTTTCGGACGCCAGTAAGGGTCGCCTAAACCCGGTGCCTGCGGACGATCAGGATGTGCGTACCTGCTTCCAGCGAGATGTGGACAAGATCGTACATAGTAAGGCCTTCCGCAGACTGATGCATAAGACCCAGGTGTTTTTGCAGCCTGAGGGAGATCATTACCGTACCCGCATGACCCATACATTGGAAGTGTCCAGAATATCCAGAACCGTATCCAGAGCCTTGGCACTAAACGAGGATTTGACGGAAGCCATTGCTTTCGGTCACGATCTGGGGCACACCCCCTTCGGTCACGCAGGTGAGGACGCATTGTCATCTTGCCTGGGAATTCCTTTTCGTCATAACGAGCAAAGTCTTCGGGTTGTGGATATTTTAGAAAACGAAGGTGCCGGTCTGAACCTGACATATGAGGTGCGTATGGGTATTCTCGGGCATACCGGTCAGAATATTCCGGAAACCCTGGAAGGTCGTGTGGTTCGCTGCTGTGACCGGATTGCCTATATAAACCACGATATCGATGATGCCATTCGAGCCGGTATCCTTGCGGAAAGTGATATTCCCGAGTCCATTTCACGTGTCCTTGGCGTGGGTTATCGGCAAAGAATCAATACGTTGGTCTGCGATATGATCCGTGTTTCCAGAGAAGCAGGAGATATTTTCCTTTCCCCGGAAACCCAGCAGGCCCTGGACGAACTTCGCAGCTTTATGTTTGAGCGGGTGTATCGCAACCCGGTGGCAAAAGGTGAGGAAGTCAAAGCAAAAGCCATGCTTTGCAGACTTTATGAGTATTATATCTCTCACCCGGAAGCACTGCCGGCAGATTTCCAACCCCAGCTGAGCTTTGACGGCATGGAACGCACGGTTTGTGATTACATTGCCGGTATGACCGATAACTATGCGGTCGATAAATATACAGAAATTTTTATCCCAGCCGGTTGGCAAGTGCGGGGGTAATGTGTTATAATAGTTAGATAATTGGAAAGGAGGGTGCAAACATGGCTTTTCCTGCATCTTTTATTGATGAAATCGTTACCAGAAACCCCATCGAGGATGTGGTGGGTCAATATGTAAATCTGCGTCGCGCAGGTTCTAATATGTTTGGTTTGTGTCCTTTCCACGGTGAGAAAACCGCGTCCTTTTCCGTTGCCCCCGATAAAGGCATTTACTATTGCTTCGGCTGCCATAAGGGCGGCGGTGTTATCAATTTCCAGATGGAAGTTGAAGGCCTTAGTTACCCGGATGCGGTCAGAGCCTTGGCAAAGCGAGCTGGCTTGGCTGTTCCGGAGGACGAGCAGTATGAAAGCCGTTATCATGCCCAGGAACGGTTGTGGGCGCTGCATAAGGAAGCTGCCCGGTTCTTCCATAGTCAGCTTTATGCCCCCGTTGGGCAGGAAGCGTTGCAGTATGCCCTTGGACGTGGCATGAGCAAGGCGATCCTGACCACCTTTGGCGTCGGTTATGCACCGGACAGCTGGGATTCTCTGGTAAATGCCATGCGCGCAAAGGGCTATACAGATCAGGAGTTGAAAGATTCCGGCTTGGTATCCGTATCCCAGAAAAACGGAAACCTGTTTGACCGTTTTCGTGATCGGCTCATGTTCCCGATCATTGATGTGCGTGGCAATGTGATCGGCTTTGGCGGCCGTGTGATCAAAAGTGGCTCGGAAGCAGCAAAATATCTGAACTCTCCCGAAACCTTGATCTTCAATAAACGCAAGAATCTCTTCGGTTTAAACCTGGCAAAAAAGACCAAACAGGATTATCTGATTCTGGTGGAGGGTAATATCGATGTGGTTGCGCTGCACCAGTATGGTTTTGACAATGCGGTGGCTTCTCTTGGCACCAGCTTGACTGAGGAGCAGGCAGCACTGATCACCCGCTATGCGGATCATGTTGTGCTGATCTATGATGGTGACAATGCCGGCCAGAATGCAACGCAGCGGGCGATTCCCATCTTGGAAAAAGCCGGCTTGCAGGTAAAAGTCTTGCAGATCCAGGATGCAAAAGACCCAGATGAATTTTTGAAGAAATTCGGAGCAGACCGCTTTAAACTTTTGCTGGAAGATTCTTCCAACCGTGTTGAGTATCAGCTTAACGGAATCTTGCGCAAATACGATCTTCGAATCGACGATCAAAAGGTTAAATATCTGCATGAATCCGCTGACTTGATCAGCTCTTTACATAGTGCTGTTCAGCGTGAAGTTTACGGTGGTCGCGTTGCTGAAAAGGCAGGGATCACACCGGAAACCATGAAATTGGAGATCCAGCGCGCTATCAAGCGCCGCCAGAATCAGCAGAAGAAAAAGCAGGAGCAGATCGATCTTGCCCCGGCTTCCGCCTTGCAGCCCAAGAGCAGAAATATCCGCTACGACAATATGAAATCTGCCATGGCAGAGGAGCGGGTGATCGCCCTTTGTCTGCGTGAACCTGCGCTTTTGGATCAAGCGGGCAGGCTCAGTGCCCAGGTGTTTTCTTCGGATCTTCTGGGACGGGTGTTTGCTCAGCTGAAATCCCGCCATGACATGGGTATGGATGTGTCTGTGGGTGTTCTGACTGACCTAACCCAGGAAGAGATGTCTCATATTACCGGAATCTTGCAGCGCAACCAGGAAATTGTTCAGGAGCGGGCATTTTCGGATTGTGTCAGCTTGATCCTTGGCGAGCATCAGGCATCTAAGGTAGAGACAGAAGACGATCTCCTGGCTTACCAGAACAAGCTCAGAGAAAGAAAAGGACTCAAATAATGACATCAGAGCTTCTTACAAAGCATTCTTTCGGTGAAGAGGATATGAACCAGTATCTGCGCGATATCCGTCAGTTCCCCCTTTTAACTCCGGAGCAGGAGCGCATGATTGCGCACCGCTGCGCTCAGGGAGATGAAGAGGCAATCCGCCAGATGGTCAATTCCAACCTTCGACTTGTGGTCTCCGTTGCCAGAGAATATGCAGGCAGAGGCGTTCCTTTGATGGATCTGATCCAGGAGGGAAGTATCGGCCTTCTGGCAGCAGCGAAAAAATTTGATTATACGTTAGACTACCGGTTTTCTACTTACGCAACGAAATGGATCCGCCAGGGCATTCATCGCTGCCTTGCGAATCATAGCATGATCCGCGTGCCCGCGCACACCGGTGAAAAGATCCGGAAATTGCTTCTTGCAAAAGCGGAACTAACCCAGAAAAAAGGGAGTGAGCCGACCGAGTCTGAATTGGCATCTTTCTGCGACTTAACGGAAGACCGGGTTCGCCAGCTTTTGCTGCTGTCCCTGGAGGTGTGGTCGCTGGATGCGCCTATGGGCGAAGAATCGGACGCATTGGGTTTTCTTTTGGAGGATTCCCAAGCACCCCAGCCTTATGAAGAATTGGTGCAGGAAGAGCTGAACCAGATCATGGTCGATCTCCTTAGCACCTTGGACCCCCGCCAGCAGCAGGTGCTTCGGTTGCACTTTGGCATGGAGGATTGCCGTGTTCATTCCCTTGATGAGATCGGACAGATCCTTGGCGTCTCCAAGGAACGGGTTCGTCAGATCGAAAAACAAGCCATGGACAAGCTGCAAAAACAAGGACAGAACATGGGATTGGAGGATTTCTTGAAATGAATCAATTTGACTTTTCTTTCGGGGATTCTCCTTGGGAAACCGGAATTTCCCAGTTGAAGGATCACGATCGAGTCAGTGCCACCTATTTTCTTACCTTGCTGGAAACAGAGCCGGAAGATGTTGTGGAGGAGGCCTTTGAACGCTTGTTACAGCGCAATATCACCCTGGACATTGAAGATCTGCCCACTTATGAGGGTGCCGGTGAAGCAGCGCTGCGCCTTCGCAGAGAGGCCCAGTTGGTTCGTGATAATCGCCTGTTAGACGGCTTGGAGGAGCAAGACCCTCTTGCTCTTTATCTGCGTGAGATTGGTCAGTTGGAGCTGGCAGATCCGCAGAAATTGGCGCAGCAGTACCTAGCCGGTGACGACTCTGTAATTACCCTAATTGCCGATTCTATGCTGCCCAAAGTAACCGCTTGGGCCTGTGATTATGTTGGAAAAGGTGTGTTGCTTCTGGATTTGATCCAGGAGGGTAGCCTGGGACTTTTGCAGGCGATCCAGCAGTACCAAGGCGGAGATTTTGAAAGTGAATGCAGCCGTATCGTTCATGCGCTTATGGTCAAAACGGTGGTTTTGCAGGCAAGATCAGCCGGTATCGGCCAGAAAATGCGACAAGCGTTGGAAGATTACCGAGCAGTAGATGAACGCTTGCTCTCTGAGCTCGGCAGAAACCCCACAGTCCAGGAAATTGCTGCTCAGATGCACATGACCACCGAGGAAATTACCTCTGTTGTGGAGACCATGGAAGCCTTGCGTTTGATCGAACGGACGCAGCAGAAGAGCAAGCCTGAGCCTTCGGAAGAAGAGGAAGATCAAGCGGTGGAGGATACAGCATACTTCCAGATGCGCCAGCGTATCCAGGAACTTCTTTCGAGTCTTTCCCCGGAGGATGCACAGCTCCTGAATTTACGTTTTGGTTTAGATGGCGCGATGCCCTTAACCCCGGAGGATACGGGTCGAAAATTGGGACTTTCCCCGGAGGAAGTGGTGCTGCGTGAGGCCGCAGCGCTGCAAAAGCTTCGGGTCAATGGATAAAGAAATGAGGTATGTATGATGGCGAAAACATATTCTATTGCGATTGACGGCCCTGCCGGTGCAGGCAAGAGCACCATTGCCAAGCGGTTAGCGAAGGAACTGGGCTATAAGTATGTGGATACCGGTGCGATTTATCGTACCGTTGCGTATTTTCTGGATCTTTTAGGCGTCAGCCCCAAGGATGTAGACGGTGTGGAGCGCTATATCGATGAACTGACGGTTGTGATCGAGTATGACGATGACGGTGTTCAGCACATGATCATGAACGGTATGGACGTTTCCGGTGAGATCCGCACCCAGGATATTTCTCAGAAAGCCAGTCTTGTCTCTGCCCACGCGGTGGTTCGCGAAGTGCTTCTGGATATGCAGCGGGATGTGGCAAAATCCTACAATGTGATCATGGATGGCCGGGATATCGGCACTGTTGTGCTGCCCAATGCGGATGTAAAGATCTTCCTGACCGCCTCTGCTGAGGTTCGTGCAAAGCGCCGTACCGATGAATTGCTGGCAAAGGGTCAGACTGCCGATTACGATACTGTTCTGAAAGAGATTGTTCAGCGGGATTACCAGGATACCCATCGTCCCATTGCGCCCTTGAAAATGGCGAAGGAGTCCGTTAAGGTGGATACCTCCGACATGGACATCGAGCAGGTGGTCCAGAAAATTCGGGAAATCGTCGGAAAGAAGATCCCTCTATGAGCGTGGTAGTTGCCGAAAGCGCCGGCTTTTGCTTTGGTGTCAGCCGTGCGGTGGAAACGGTGGAAAAAGCCGCAGCCTCGGGGAAGCAGGTAGTGACCCTTGGCCCGATCATTCACAATAGCCATGTGGTGGATCGTTTCAGCGCTATGGGCGTGCAGGTGATCGATTCTGTGGAAGAAGCGCAGCCGGGAATGACGGTGATCATTCGTTCCCATGGAGTCTCCCGCAAGGTCTGCCAGGCACTGGAAGAAAAGGGTGTTGAGGTGATTGATGCCACATGCCCCTTTGTTAAGCGTATCCACGGCATTGTGGAGAGGGCGGAGCAGCAGGGGCGGCTCCCCATCATCATTGGCACCCGGTCTCACCCGGAGGTAGAGGGGATTGCCGGTTGGTGTGATGACTGCCGGATTTTTGAGACTGCGGAGGAACTGGAAAAATGGGTGGAATGTGAGGAAATTTCCCCGGATTTACCCATTTGTATGGTTTCTCAGACCACATCTACGGAATTTTTGTGGAAAAAAAGTGTTAATTTTGCAAAAAAACAGTTTACTAATCTGAAAATTTTTGATACAATATGCGGAGCGACAGAATCTCGGCAGACAGAGGCGGCTGCGCTTAGCACAAAAAGCGATGCCATGGTGGTGGTTGGGGACTCCAAAAGCTCCAATACCGGCCGTTTGGCAATGATTTGCCGGGAAAAATGTCAACGTGTGGTGCTGGTGGATAACGCTTCCCAGTTAGATCCGGACTTTTTCTCCGGCGCACATCATGTTGGAATCACGGCTGGTGCATCTACGCCGGCGTGGATAATAAAGGAGGTCAATAAGACTATGAGCGAAATTTTGAATGTTGATGCTGTACAGGAGGAGAGCTTTGCTGAACTTCTGGAACAGTCCATCAAAACTTTAAATACAGGAGATAAGGTCATTGGCATCGTTACCGGCATCGGCAACACCGAAGTCCAGGTAGATCTGGGCACCAAGCACGCCGGCTACATTCCTTACGATGAAGTCAGCACCGATCCTTCTGTAAAGCCCGAAGATATCCTTCACGTGGGCGATGAGATCGAGGTCTTCGTTGTTCGTGTGAACGATCAGGAAGGCACTGTTCAGCTGTCTAAGAAGAAGCTGGACGGCATGAAGGTTTGGGATGACATGGCCACTTGGGTGGAAGAGAAGACCACCGTTGATGGCGTGATCACCGAAGAGAACAAGGGTGGCCTGGTTGCTACCGTTAAGGGCATTCGTGTGTTTATTCCCGCTTCTCAGTCCGGTGTTGCCAAGGGTGGCAATATGGCTGAAATGCTGGGCAAGCCCGTGCAGTTGAAGATTACCGAAGTGAACCGTCCCCGTCGTCGTGTGATCGGTTCTATCCGCGCTGTTTCTTCCGAGACCCGTAAGGCAGCTTTGGAGAAGGTCTGGTCTGAGATCCAGGTTGGCGCTAAGTACCATGGCGTCGTTAAGTCCCTGACTTCTTACGGTGCATTTGTGGATATCGGCGGTGTTGACGGCATGGTACACGTTTCTGAGCTGAGCTGGAACCGGATTAAGACCCCCGCTGAGGTTGTGAAGGTTGGCGACGAGATCGATGTTTACGTCATCTCCTTCGACCCCGAGAAGCATAAGATTTCCCTGGGTTATAAGACCGCTGAGATGAATCCTTGGAATCAGTTTATGACCACCTACAATGTGGGCGACGTTGTGAACGCAAAGGTTGTCAAGCTGATGAACTTCGGTGCATTTGCTGAGATTCTGCCCGGTGTTGACGGCCTGATCCACATTTCCCAGATCGCTAACAAGCGCATCGGCAAGCCCGAGGATGTTCTGGCCGAGGGTCAGGAAGTCCAGGTGAAGATCACCGAGGTGGACGCTGAGAACAAGCGCATCTCTCTGTCCATTCGTGCCCTTCTGGCTGAGGAAGAAGTGGAAGAAGAGCCCGTTGCCGAGGCTGAGGAAGCTGCTGAATAATTGTTGATACATACCGGGACCGACATTTGCCGGTCCCGGTATCTGCATAAGGAGGATCATTATGGTTAAGCATATCGTTCTATACACCTTGAAGGAAGGCGTAGATAAGCAGGAGGCCGTCAAGACCATTGCAGCTTGCCTGGAACCGCTTGTTGGCGTGATTCCCGGTTTGCTCCATTTGGAGGTTCGCCCCGCATATCAGGGTCTTGACTATGCACTGTATTCCGAGTTTGAAAGCCGTGAGGCATTGGCCGCTTACGCAGTTCATCCGGCGCACCTGAACGCCAAGGAAGTTTTCTGGACTTGGCTGGATCAGCGTTACAGCGCAGACTATGATTTTTGAGGTGCACCCATGAAAGCGATTGTTTCGGTAATCGGTAAGGACCAAGTGGGCATTATTGCTGCGGTCTGTATCAAGTTGGCAGAGTATAATGTGAACGTTTTGGACATTAGCCAGACTGTTATGCAGGGCTATTTCACCATGATGATGGTGGTTGATGTATCGAGTTGCACGCTGCCTTTGGCACAGCTTTGCCAGGAAATGGAGCAGATGGGCAAAGAGCGCTCTTTGAATATCCGCGTTCAGAGAGAGGATATTTTTGAGGCAATGCATCGGGTCTGAGGTGAAGTATGCTGAATCAAAAAGATATTTTACAAACCCTTGATATGATCGACAAGCGGCACTTGGATATCCGCACGATCACCATGGGCATCAGCTTGCTGGACTGCTGTGATACGGATCTGGATGCATGTTGTGAAAAGATTTTTCATAAGATCACGACTCGTGCAAAGGATCTGGTAAAAGTTGGCGAG
Source organism: Faecousia sp. (assembly GCA_045647845.1). GTDB lineage: Bacteria > Bacillota > Clostridia > Oscillospirales > Oscillospiraceae > Faecousia. The sequence goes on along the minus strand of JAZRMV010000009.1, from coordinate 254,779 downwards.
CAGATCGAGCAGGAGTTTGGTATTCCCATTGTGAATAAGCGAATCTCTGTAACGCCCATTTCTTTGGTTGCCGCTGCGTGCAAGACGGATAGCTATGTAAAGATCGCCCAAACGTTGGACAAAGCCGCAAAGGCCTGCGGCGTTAATTTCATTGGCGGATTTTCAGCCCTTGTGCAAAAAGGCTGCACGGATGCGGATTGGAAGCTGATGCATTCCATTCCGGAGGCGTTGAAAACAACGCAGCGTGTCTGTGCCAGCGTTAATGTGGGCTCTACCAGAGCCGGCATCAATATGGATGCAGTTGCGGAAATGGGTCGGATCATCAAGAAAACCGCAGAGCTGACTGCGGATACCGATGGCCTGGGCTGCGCAAAGCTGGTGGTGTTTGCCAATGCTGTGGAGGACAACCCCTTTATGGCGGGCGCGTTTCACGGTGTAGGCGAGCCGGAGTGCGTGATCAATGTAGGCGTTTCCGGTCCGGGCGTGGTGTACCATGCCTTGCAAAGTGTCCAGGGTCAGCCTTTTGATGTGGTGGCTGAAACTATTAAAAAGACCGCATTCCGGGTAACCCGTATGGGACAGATCGTGGGCAAAGAAGCTTCTGAGCGCCTTGGCGTGCCCTTTGGTATTGTGGATCTGAGTCTTGCTCCCACACCTGCGGTGGGCGATAGCGTGGCGCGGATCCTGGAAGAGATGGGTTTGGAAGTCTGCGGCACCCACGGCACAACCGCGGCTCTTGCGCTGCTCAACGACGCAGTAAAGAAGGGCGGCGTTATGGCCAGTAACCATGTGGGCGGCCTTTCCGGTGCGTTTATTCCCGTTTCCGAAGATGAGGGGATGATCGCAGCTGCGGAATGCGGTACGCTTTGCCTGGATAAGCTGGAAGCCATGACTTGTGTGTGCTCTGTTGGCTTGGATATGATCGCCGTACCCGGTGATACCAGCGCCGGTACCATCTCCGCAATCATTGCTGATGAAGCTGCCATCGGTATGGTCAACTCCAAGACCACTGCGGTTCGTATCATTCCAGCACCTAATAAGGTAGTAGGGGAGCGGGTGGAAATGGGCGGCCTTTTGGGCAGCGCTCCCGTTATGCCGGTGCACGATAAGAGCAGCGATGCTTTTGTAGCCCGAGGCGGCCGTATTCCCGCACCTTTGCAGAGCCTGAAAAATTAAATTTCAAAAACCCTCTTGACAAAAGCGGGTTTTTGTTTTACACTATATTTAACATTTAGGTTAAATGTTAAAGAATGTTAAAGGAGGTAAGGCAAGTGGGCTTACAGCATACATTAAGAGCGCTGTCTGACCCGATTCGGCGAGAGATCCTGGATTTGCTAAAACCGGGTAGGCTATCGGCGGGGGAGATCAGCGAACATTTTTCTGTGACAGATGCTTCCATATCCCGGCACTTGTCCGTGTTGAAAGATGCAGATCTGGTACGGGACACCCGTGAAGGAAAGTTTATTTTTTATGAATTGAACACCTCTGTTTTGGAAGAGATTTTACTCTGGGTTCGGAATTTAAAGGGGGATGAAGGTAATGATTAAGAATCACAAATGGAAGGCGATCATTTCGTCTGTTATTATATTGCTTCCCATCGTATTTGGCGTGGTGTTTTGGGATGAATTGCCCGATACCATGGTCAGCCATTGGGGCGCTGACGGTGTTGCGGATGGCTCCACATCCAAGGCGTTTATGGTTTTTGGAATGCCGTTGATCCTGCTTGCTTTGCAATGGCTTTTGCTTTGGCTCACAACGGTCCTGGAAAAGGGAAATCGTCCACAAAGTGATAAGGTTATGGCTATGGCTTACGGGATTATTCCTGCCCTTTCTTTGCTGGTGCATGTTTTCATTTATAGCATCGCACTGGAAAAGGAATGGAACATGTTCGCACTGCTTCCGCTGTTCCTTGGCGCTGTGTTTATGGTAATCGGCAATTACATGCCCAAAACTACGCGTAACCGAACTGCCGGTATTAAACTAAGCTGGACCCTGGGCAATGACGAGAACTGGAATAAGACCCATCGTCTGGGCGGCAGGATCTATTTCTGGGGTGGCTTGGCGGTCATGGCAACGGCACTGTTGTCTGTTGAGTTCGTCATTGGCGCGTTAATTGGCATGATTCTTGTTTCTGTTATTGTGCCCATTATCTATTCTTATTCCATCTATAAAAAGCATAAAGCAGAAGGTATAGAATACGAGCCGGTTTTCAACCGGAAAAGCGATAAGGCAGCCAAGCGGATCACAGCTGTTTTTGTTCCGTTGATTCTTGTTGGCGTTGCATTTTTGATGTTCACCGGTGACATAGAGATCCAATATAACGAAACCGATTTTCAGATCATTTCCACCTATTCGGAGAATCTTACGATCCGCTATGAAGATGTGGACAGCATAGAATATCGGGAGAATTTCAATGTAGGCTTCCGTGAAATGGGCTTTGCCAGCGCAAAGCTTTCCCTGGGCACATTCAAAAACGATGAATTCGGAAGATATACCCTTTTTGGCTATGCCCAAAGCAGTGGCGCCGTGGTGCTCCGCCAGGGAGATCGGGTTCTGGTGATCGTAGGTGAAACAGCTGATGAAACCTTTGAGATCTATACCAAGCTGGCAGAAAAGATCAGCTGAGGTAATATGCGCAGAAGTTTATAAAAGCGTATTGGGCGACTTTCGTTATCATTGACGATTTTGGTTTGATGTTTGGCTGGCTGTACCGCAAATATGGCTTGCGTTATGCCATGATCGCCCATGGTGGTTGCCATGTAATATCCAAATTGATCTGGATTCTGTTTGTATAGTAAAAAGGCAGGTGCTTATGCACCTGCCTTTTGTTATTTTGCAGATAGATCCACTTTTTTTCGAATGATGGACAAGGGCGGCACAGCCTTAGGAAGCTGCAAGAAAAAACGCATCTGAGGCTGTTTAGGCTCGCTGATAGGGTCGCCATTTTCGTCAGTCATAGACGTGGGAATAATGGAAAAAGGCGTTGTATCCGGTCCTACGACCTCTAAGATGTCCTCAGCGGTAAACTTGTTGTTTAGACTGCAAAGTGCCAGACCGTTTTCGTCGCAGGATTCCACTTTTGCACAAATCTGCCATTGGCGGATATACCGGGAGTGCTCTGTGTACTGTCCCGGCTCGCCGTAGTAAAATCCGGTAGAGTAGATCCGGTGGGAAACCTTTTCCACCTCGTCCCGCCAAATCGGATCAACGGGCTTTCCCGCAACGATGCTGTCGATACAGTGGCGATAAGCTCCGGTAACGATGGCAGCATAGTAGGAAGATTTCGCTCGACCCTCGATCTTGATGCAGTCGATTCCCACATCCATCAGATCTTGCAGATGATCGATCATGCACATATCCTTGGAGTTGAGCACATAGGTGCCTTTTTCGTCTTCATATACCGGGAAATATTCCCCGGGACGCTTTTCTTCCATCAGCGCATATTGATACCGGCAGGGCTGGGCGCAAGCGCCACGATTTGAGTCTCTTCCGGTCATGTAGTTGCTGAGCAAGCATCGACCGGAGTAACTGACGCACATTGCACCGTGTCCAAAGGTTTCGATTTCCAACTTGGGGTCGACCTTTTCCCGTATGGTTCGGATCTCGTCCAGGGATAATTCCCGTGCCAGTACCACACGCTGAGCGCCTAAGTCAAACCAGCTCTGGGCGCAGGCATAGTTGGCAATGGACTGCTGCGTGGAAATGTGCCGTTGACAGCGAGGCGCATATTTCCCTGCCAGGGTAAAAGCGCCCAGATCCGCCACAATCAGCGCATCAACACCTGCATCATTTAGTTGTTCCAGATATGTAGGGAGATCGTCAATCTCCGAATTTCTGGGCATGGTATTTACGGTCACATGGACCTTAACGCCCTGTTCATGGGCGTATTTTACTGCCAAAGGCAATTCGTCGGGGGTGAAATTTCCGGCAAAGGAACGCATTCCAAAGCTTGTTCCTGCCAAATATACTGCATCTGCGCCGTAGGATACGGCCATTTTCAGCCGTTCCATATCACCGGCGGGGCTAAGAAGTTCCAATTTTCTCATGGGCTCACCGAATGCTGTGCAGGAAGTCGATATGCTCCTGATAGGTCTTGGAGAATTGGTGCGTGCCGGTAGCGGGGTTCAGCGCATAGTAGTGATACTTGGTATCAGCAGGGCTGAGTGCTGCTAAAATACTGGAAAGACCGGGGTTGGAAATGGGTGTGGGAGGCAGACCGGGGTGCATATAGGTGTTATAGGGTGTGTCTATTTCCAAATCTTCCGCAGTCAGATTGCTCTTGCCGTTCAAACCGTAAACGACAGTGGCGTCAATTTGCAGTTTGGGATAATTTGACGGATTGGTTAAACGGTTATAAATGACAGAGGATATATTGTAGTTTTCACCGGTGTGGGCGCTTTCCTTTTCAATCATGGAAGCGATCTTGATCACATCGTAAATAGTTGGCAGATTGGCGTTGATATAGGACTGAGTTAATCCGTTTTTGCGCATCATGGAAGTCAGCTTCGTTTTTAGGTCATTCATATATTCGTGAACATCCTCGCCCAGCCGCTCCTCAAAACGAGCCAGCATTTTCTGGAAAACGTGCTTCGGTGTGGCGTCGATATAAAACTCGTATGTGTCGGGGAATAAGAAGCCTTCCAAGGTGTTAGCCTTGCCGCGCTCTACACCTTCCATAAACCAGTAGTCCGAAAATTCACTGGTCATGGAATACTCTTCCAGCTCCTCAACGCTGCAAACGCCCTTCTTTTCTAAAAGTGCAAAAATCTGTGCAGTTGTATAGCCTTCCGGAATGACTACCTCAATCGATTCCCGATAAGAAGATTTTTCCGTCATGCCTTTTACCAGCGCATTGTAGTCAAACAAACAGTTGAGCTGGAAGGTGCCGACGCTGATCTTTTCTTCTGCGTTGGAAAGGCTTGCGTAGATCTTGAACAGCCGGGGATTCTGGATCAGATCCAGCGCATAAAGTTTCTGAGTGATGGTGTCGATGGTATCCGAATCCGTAATGGTAATGGTAACGGTTTTGTCCACCTTGCCAAAACCCAATACATCGGTAGAGCACCGCCACAGGAACGTTCCTGCGGAAGCGCCGATAAAGACAATGATTCCGATCCAGATGAACGTGGAGAGTAAATGGGGTAGCGCAAACAAACCATAGCCCTTCTTCCGACGGGGACGAACCTTGCGAACGGGCTCGTTGGGATCTGCTTCTTCCTCATCGCCCTCGTCGGTTTTGTTCAATTCTGCTTGGGCAGCTTCTTCCAATTCCCGGTTATAATCGTCCTGATATTCCAGATCAACCGGCGTCTGAATGATCAGTTCCTCCTCGACGATCGCTTCTTCCGGGAATTCCTCGGCCAGTGCTTCCTGCATGATCCGTTCAAATTCCAGATCTTCGGGATTTAACAAACCGGCAGAAGAAACAGCATGCTCATCCGCCTCGATTTCTTTGTGATTATCCGGGCGGCTGAGGATCTCGTCCAGCCAGTTGTCGTTATCCAGATCAAAATTCTTATTGTTGCTCATATCTATACCTCCTGTCAGCGAAGTACGATTTGTTGTTTGATAGCGGCGGCAGCTTCTGTTCCCTTTAATACTTCGATGAGCATTAAACCAAAGGGTATGGCGCAGCCGGCAGAAGCACCGGTAATGACCAGACCGTCCCGGATGCAGGGGACAGTGCTGTTACAATGGGCAGCGCCCATCTGCTCTTCACAGCCGGGATAGCAGGTGGCGTTTTTGCCATCAGTGATCCCGAGATCAGCAAGGATCGTAGGGCCTGCGCAGATGGCAGCCAGATAGCGGCCATGCTCATAGGCAAAGCGAATGGCATTCATGGCCGCCTCGCTTCCACGAATGGAGGCGACACCCCCGAGTCCGCCGGGAAGAATGATCATTTCCGCATTGTTTAAATTCATATCCTGCGGGGCGATATCCGCTTCGACGGTAATGCCGTGACCGCCTTGAATAGATTTTCCGTTCAGTCCGACAGTCTGTACTGAAATCCCAGCGCGGCGCATGAGATCCAGAGGCGCGATAGCCTCTGTCTCTTCAAAACCGGTACCCAGGAGCATGTATACCATAAAAATTCCTCCCAATGACCGTCGATTTTCACACTTAATATCAGTTTGCCCGAGAATCGACGAATCATAGCCAAAGTTTACATCTTATAATACCATATTTTTTGCGGTTTGTCCACACTTATTGATTTTTCAAAGGATTCTTGCATAATTGGTGAAATAATGGTACAATACCAGAAAAATCAAGTTAAAGGACGTTTCATTATGTCAGATACACAAATCACCTTTGGTGATCTGAAATTAAGCGAACCAATGTTAAAAGCATTGGAGAAAAAGGGATATGGTTATCCTACCACCATTCAGTCCCAGGCGATCCCTGCATTTTTAGACTGGCGGGATGTGATCGCAAAAGCGCCCACCGGAACCGGCAAGACCTTCGCTTTTGGTATTCCGATGATCGAGCATGTTGATCCGGAGTGTTCCGATGTGCAGGGGCTGATCCTGGCGCCTACCCGTGAACTGGCTATCCAGATTGGCGATGAACTTCGTGGTCTGCTTGACTTTTTCCACGGGATCCGTGTGGCCGTACTCTATGGCGGTGCCGGCATTGGCGGACAGATCAAGCAATTGGAGAAAAAACCCCAGATCGTTGTTGCCACACCCGGCCGTCTTATGGATCATTATAACCGGAAAACGATTCGTCTGGATAAGATCCAGACGGTGGTTCTTGATGAGGCGGATCGGATGTTGGACATGGGCTTTTTCAAGGACGTGACCCGGATCATCGAAAAGGTAAAGAACCGGAAGAATCTCGGCTTGTTCTCTGCAACTATTTCCCAGGAGGTTATGACTGTATCCTGGATGTATCAGCGGGACGAGGTGGAGATCACCGTAGAGCCCCAATCTGAGGATCGGCCGGATATTGACCAGTTCAGCATTACCGTTCCTGCCCTGGAAAAGGCAGAAACCACCTTGCGATTAATTCGTTCCCAGGGCTTTGACCGGGTCATGATCTTTTGCAACACCAAGCATATGTGCCAACGTCTTTGTGACGAATTTCAGCGTGCCGGGTTGGACTGTGAATGTATCCATGGCGATATTCGCCAGAGCCAGCGGGAGAAGAACATGCAGCGGTATCGGGACGGCAAATTGGCCGTGCTGATCGCCACTGATGTAGCATCCCGTGGCATCGATGTGGACGATGTGGATTGTGTGATCAATTATGATATTCCGGAAGAGAACGAATATTACGTGCACCGCATCGGCAGAACCGGCAGAGCAAAGAGAAAGGGTAGCGCCTATTCCATCATCGGAAATTTCCCGGAAAAAGCGAAGCTGGATGAGATCGCCAAATTCTCCAATTATTCGATCAAGGCCATGGTATTGGCCGAAGACGGCAAGCTGACTCAGCAGGAAGAAAAGCAGCCTGCCCCCGTAAAGAGGAAATTCCGTTGAGAGGGGCGGAGAGGGGATATCTGCTCCTGTGCAGTCAGCTGGGTGATCCCAATCGTCGGATCTTGACCGTCGCCCAGTTTCGAACCCTGGCCCGAAGGGTTCGGCAGTCTCAACCTGCGGACACGAATCGCCAATTGGAATTGTCGGATCTTCGTGCATTGGGATATGGTGATGATTTCGCTCGGCAGATCCTGCACCTGCTTAGTGAGGAATCACTTCTTGATTGGTATCTTGCCAGGGCCAGGCGGGAAGCTTGTACCGTTGTCACCAAAGCAAGCTCCGGTTTTCCGCAGATTCTGGATCAGAAACTGGGGCTGGATTGTCCTGGTTGCCTTTGGCTGAAAGGTGATCCGCAGCTGTTGAACAACCCCATGATCTCCCTGGTGGGCAGTAGAGAAATCCGTGATGAGAATCGGGAGTTTGCCCAGGCGGTTGGTATCCATGCAGCCGAGCAGGGCTATACTTTGGTATCTGGAAATGCCCGGGGTGCAGATCGGATCGCCCAGGAATCCTGCCTGCGAGCAGGCGGCAAAGTGATCAGTGTCGTGGCAGATAGTCTGAGGGATAAAAAAGTCGATGAGAACATACTTTACATCAGTGAAGACAGCTTTAATTTGCCCTTTTCTCCTCAGCGCGCAATCAGCCGTAATCGGATCATACATTGTCTTGGCAGTTTGATCTTTGTGGCGCAGAGCGATTTGCACAGCGGCGGCACTTGGGACGGAACGGTGAAGAATCTGAGAGGACAATGGAGTTCGGTTTTTTGTTTCCGGGACGGCAGTCCTGCCTCAGTGGAACTGCATATGCTGGGTGCGTCCTTCGTTGGGATTCGTGACTTGTCTAATATCCATAATTTACATTCAAAATACGATAACTTTTTTGACCAATGATGCAAAAAACGTGTCATTGGTCATTAAAATACAAAATACAGTTGAAAATGATAAAAAAATAGTTTATAATTATACATCATGGACAAGGAGGAATCGCATATGTGTGGAATCGTCGGTTATGCCGGGCAACAGCAGGCGGCACCGATTTTGTTGGAAGGTCTTAAAAAATTGGAGTACCGAGGATATGATTCAGCGGGCATTTGTGTTCACTCGGATGATAAATTGCAGATCGCAAAAGCCATGGGCAGATTGCAGAATCTTTGCGACCAGGTAGATGATGGCAGGGAAATTTCCGGAATCGTTGGAATCGGCCATACCCGCTGGGCGACTCATGGCGCACCCTCGGATATCAATAGTCACCCCCATCTTTCCGAGTCTGGCAAGATCGCTGTGGTGCATAACGGCATTATTGAAAACGAAGCGCGTTTGCGTCAAAGATTGGAAGCGAATGGCGTGCATTTTCAATCAGAAACGGATACGGAAGTTGTGTCGAATCTGGTTGGGTTCTATTATGAGCAATCCGGTGATTTCGTAGCCGCGGTGCGTCAGGCGGTAGCGCGGATCGAGGGCAGTTATGCCCTGGGAATTATGTGCGCAGACTGCCCGGATACGGTGATCGCCGTAAAAAAGGATTCGCCGCTGATTTTCGGTTTTGGCGAAAACGAAAATTTTATTGCGTCGGACGTACCTGCGATCCTGAAACATACCCAGACAGTTGCTTATCTGGACGATGGGGAAATGGCCATATTCAACGCAAAAACCGCAGTTTTCCTAAGCGCAGCCGGTGACCCGGTGGAGAAGAAGCGAGAAAAGATCACCTGGGAAATTTCAGCGGCAGAACGGGGTGGCTATGCCCATTTCATGCTGAAAGAAATCTTTGAACAGCCCAAGGCATTGCGAGAAACCATCGGTCCCCGAATTCGTGACGGTAAGGTGATCCTTGACGGTCTTTCTCTTGACGAAACCAGCCTGCAAAACCTGCGCAAGATCTACTTGGTTGCTTGCGGATCTGCTTACTATGTTTCCGTGTTGGCAAAATATATTTTGGAAAAGACTTGTCACATACCAACAGAGGCGGTCATGGCATCGGAATTTCGTTATTCGGATCCGGTGGTGGATGAGCGTGATCTGGTGATCACCATTAGCCAATCCGGCGAAACAGCGGATACCCTTGCCGCCCTTCGTGAAGCAAAACGTCGGGGCGCAAAAACCCTTGCCATTGTCAATGTGGTTGGCTCTGCCATTGCAAAAGCGGCTGATTCTGTGATCTATACTTGGGCAGGCCCTGAAATTGCGGTTGCCACAACCAAGGCGTTTTCCACCCAGTTGGCAGTTGTGTACTTGCTTTCACTGTATATCGGTGAGAAATTGGGGCGGTTGGATCATGACCAATATTCAAAGCTTCTTCATGCATTGCAGTTGCTTCCGGAGCAAATGGAGACCATGCTCAGCGAGGGAAATTTATCCTCCATTCAATACTATGCCAGCCGGTACTGCGGACACCATGATGCATTTTATATCGGTCGGCATATGGACAGTGCGGTTTGCCTGGAAGGAAGCCTGAAATTAAAGGAGATCGCCTACCTGCATAGTGAAGCATATCCGGCAGGTGAGTTGAAGCACGGCCCGATCGCCCTGATCGATGAGGGTACATTGGTGATTGCTCTTGCAACTAGGGAAGATATGTTCGACAAGATGATGGCCAATATCCGGGAGGTTTGCGCCCGCGGCGCAGATGTGCTTTGCCTGACGCTGGAACAGTTCGTGCAAGAGGCAAATTGCCATGCCAAAAGTGTCTTGACCGTTTCTAAGACAGAAGCGCTGTTTCAGCCCAGTTTAAGTCTACTGCCGCTGCAACTACTGGCATATTATATTGCAGTCAATCGTGGCTGCGATGTGGATAAGCCGAAGAATCTCGCGAAATCCGTAACAGTGGAATAAAACGAAAACGCCCCATCAAAAGATGGGGCGTTCTTTGGAGCTAGTGACCTGACTCGAACAGGCGACCTTCTCATTACGAGTGAGATGCACTACCGACTGTGCTACACTAGCAAAATCCAGCTTGCTTATTATATCGGTAATTCCGAGGAATGTCAACTGCTTTTTCCAGCCAGTCATTCGTTGGTATCCGTATTGACTTATGGAAATATCGGGTGTATAATTTTTCGCATATTACACAAGCACCGGTTAGGAGAGATAGAAAATGCGTATTGTTGTAAAGATCGGAACATCTACCTTGACGCACGCAACTGGTCATCTGAATATTCGTCGTGTGGAGCAGCTTTGCCGCTGCATCAGCGATATTAAAAATGCCGGTCACCAGATCATTCTGGTTTCCTCCGGTGCTATCGGCATGGGCGTGGGTAAGCTGGGTCTCAGAGTACGCCCCAAGGACATTCCCACAAAGCAGGCGGCTGCTGCGGTAGGTCAGTGCGAACTGATGTATACCTATGATAAGCTGTTCAGCGAATATCACCATACGGTTGCGCAGATCCTGATCACCGGTGACGATATTGCCAATACATCGCGCCATCATAATTTCGGCAATACCATCGACCGCCTGCTGGAACTGGGCGCGCTGCCCATCATCAATGAAAACGATACGGTGGCCACAGAGGAAATTGAGATCGGTGATAACGACACTCTGGCTGCTATTGTAGCCAAGAGTGTTGGCGCAAAGCTTTTGATCCTGCTTTCTGACATTGACGGACTGTATACAGCTGATCCCCATAATGACCCCAGCGCAACGCTGATCTCTCATGTTGACCACTTGGACGATGGTATTTTCTCCCTGGCAGGCGCCAGCGCATCTACCCAGGGCACCGGCGGTATGGTCACGAAGCTTCGTGCCGCGCAGATCTGCATGGGCTGCGGCTGCGATATGATAATCGCTAACGGTGATGATCCGGAGCGGCTGTACGATATTATCAAGGGCGAATCTGTGGGAACAAGATTTTCGGAGAAATGCCATGAATGAGTTGCTTGCGGCTGCCAAGGCAGCCAGATTGAATATCAACAATTTAACCACCGAACAAAAGAATCATGCCCTTGCGGCCATGGCTGATGCGCTTTTGCGCAGTCAGGATACGATCCTTGCAGCGAATGCTCTGGATCTCGACCGTGCGAAGGATGCTATCTCGCCTGTGATGCTGGACAGACTTCGTTTGACACCGGAACGGATCGCAGGTATGGTCAAGGGCATTCGTGATGTGATCAAGCTTCCGGATCCCGTTGGCGAAGTCTTGCAGGAGTATACGCGTCCGGACGGTTTGCAGATTCAGAAAATCTCCGTACCGGTGGGCGTGATCGCTATTATTTATGAGAGCCGCCCCAATGTGACCAGCGATGCTGCCGCATTGGCCATCAAAAGCGGCAACGTTTGTATTCTGCGTGGTGGTAAAGAGGCTTTTTGCTCTGCAAATGCCATCGCAACAGCGCTGAAAGAGGGCCTTACCTCGGCGGGCGTTGATCCCAACGGTGTGAACCTTGTACAGGATACTTCCCGGGAAAGCGCGGAAAAATTGATGACAGCCAACGGCTATGTGGATCTTCTGATCCCCAGAGGCGGTGCCGGCTTGATCAATACTTGCGTCCAGAAAGCGACTGTTCCTTGCATTGCTACCGGCACGGGTATTTGCCATATTTATGTGGAGAAAACCGCAGACCTATCCATGGCGCTGTCCATTCTCGACAATGCCAAAACCAGCCGCCCCAGCGTTTGTAACGCAGCGGAAGTGCTTTTGGTAGATAATGAAATTGCCAATGTATTTTTACCTATGGTGCATGAGAAGTTGGTCGCAGATCGGATTGCGCAGGGGAAGACGCCCGTGCAGCTGCGCCTAGATGCGTTTTCCTCCCGGATCATTCCCGGAACGATTGCAGCAACTACGGATTATGATACGGAGTTTCTTGACTATATTTTGGCGATTCGCTGCGTATCGGGTGTTTCTCAGGCGGTTGCCCATATTCGTGAACATTCCACCGGACATAGCGAGGCGGTTGTGACCCGGGATAAGGCTGTGGAGATGGCCTTTATTTCCGGTGTGGATTCAGCAGCCGTATATGTCAATGCCTCTACCAGGTTTACCGATGGCGGCGAATTCGGACTTGGTTGCGAAATGGGTATTTCAACTCAGAAGCTACATGCCAGAGGTCCTATGGGACTGCGGGAATTGACAAGTTATCAATACGTGATCCACGGAAACGGACATATTCGTTAAGCAGACCGGCTTTGCGAGGAAAAATTTCCCGCAAAGCCGTTTTTTTCTTTTAAAAAGGATATGATTGCTATTGACTTTAACAAAGTAAAGTGATAAACTGGTGAAAAACCACCCGGGAGGTATCTTATGAACTTTCAGTCTGACTCCATTGATCGCTTGTTCGACACGATTCTTGGCCTTCAAACCAGAGAAGATTGTTATGCATATTTTTCTGACCTTTGTACCGTCAGAGAGTTGCAGGATATGGCGCAGCGGTTGGATGTGGCGATTATGCTCCACCAGGGAAACAGCTATCAAAAGATCGCAGAATCCGTTGAAACAAGCACGGCAACAATCGGCAGAGTCAGCCGTTGCTTAAACTACGGTGCAGGCGGTTATCGCAACGCTATTGCTCGCTTGGGCGAGAAGAAGGAGTGAAATTTATGCAGGAACGTTTATTGGGTTTTCAGGAGCGTATCATTTTCTCCCTGCGGGAGCTTTATGACGGTTACGGCTATTGCCAGTATAAAATGAGCAAGTTTGAAGAGTATGATCTTTATGCCCGGAACAAGGACTTTTTGATCTGCGATAGCGTAATTACTTTTATGGACTTAAACGGCAAGTTAATGGCACTGAAACCGGACGTAACCTTGTCTATTGTGAAGAACACCGTTGACACACCGGATACGGTGCAAAAACTTTACTATAACGAAAATATCTATCGTGTGGCGAAGGGCGCAAAGTCTTTTCGTGAGATGATGCAGGTTGGCTTGGAATGTCTGGGCGATGTGGACGATTATTGCATTTGTGAAGTTCTGACCCTGGCAGCAAAAAGCCTCAATTGTATTTCTGCTGAAAATGTTTTGAGCGTTTCCCACCTTGGCCTAATTTGGGATATTTTCGATACAATGGGCATTCCCAGTGCCAGCCGTGAGGCGCTGATCCAGGCCATTGGCGACAGAAATGCAGCTGCATTGGAGCAGATCTGTACAAATGCAGCAGTGGCCGATTCGGATATTTCTTTATTGAAAAAGATCGTCAACATCAAAGGCGCGCTATCTGTGGCGGTCAAGCAGGTGCAGACTTTACTTACTGGTCGAATGGACAGTCCTGCATTGATCCAATTATCCAAGATCGCTGAAAGCATGGGCGAATCTTTTGGTCTAGTGCAATTGGATTTTTCTGTGGTGGATAATCTGCATTATTATAACGGCATCGTGTTTAAAGGCTATATTTCCGGTGTCCCCACCAGCGTGCTTTCCGGAGGTCAGTATGATAAGCTGATGCAGAAAATGGGTCGAAAAGCTTCGGCAGTTGGTTTTGCGGTGTATATGGATGCTGTTGAATATTTGCAGCAGTCCTCTGGCCGTAATATGGTAGACACCATTTTGCTTTATGATGCGAATGAAGACCTGCCCAATGTGGTAAAGCAGGCCCGGATCCTGCGGGGGGCGGGAGAGCGTGTGCTGGTGCAGAAAAACATTCCTGATAATGTGCAGTACCGAAATATAGTGAAAATTTCCGGCAGTGAGGTGAAAACCGTTGAAGACGATGCTTAATATTGCGCTGCCCAAGGGTCGCTTGGGCGAAAAAGTGTATGCCATGTTTGCTCGGGCAGGTTTTCCGTGTCCCGCCATTGAAGACCCGGGCCGTAAGCTGATTTTTGAAAATCTGGAATTAGGCGTTCGTTATTTCTGGGTCAAACCTTCTGATGTGGCAATCTATGTAGAGCGTGGCGCTGCGGATATCGGTGTTGCGGGCAAGGATATTTTATTGGAATACGAGCCGGATGTTTATGAACTTTTGGATCTGAATACCGGCAAATGTAATATGGCTGTGGCAGCAAAAAAGGATTTTTGCGACGACCCGAATAAAACACTTCGTGTCGCAACGAAATTTTCCAATATTGCCGCTTCCTATTATCTTTCCAAAGGACGGGACATTGACATCATTCATCTCAACGGTTCCATTGAGCTTGCTCCGATTTTGGGTCTTTCCGACGTGATCGTGGATATCGTGGAAACCGGAAACACCCTGCGTGAAAATAATCTGGAAGTGGTGGAGACCATTGTTCCCATCAGCGCCAGAGTCATTGCCAATAAGGCTTCCTATCAGTTTAAGTCCACTTTGATCGAGCAGCTCTTACAGCAGCTTGCAAAACAGACGGAGGTGCGTCTATGATTCAGATATTTCAGTATGGCGCAGTACCAAATGAGCAGGTTTTTGCCCGGGTAGAACCTAAGGCAAACGTTGAAGCAACGGTTGCACAGATCATTGAACAGGTATGCACTCGCGGTGACGCTGCACTCTATGAGTATTGTAAAAAGTTCGACGGTGCGGATCTTGATTCTTTGCAGGTTACCCAGCAGGAATTGGACGAAGCTTTTGCATCGGTTGAACCGGAATTCATTTCGGTGCTTCAAAAGGCAGCCGCTAACATTCGCAAATTCCACGAAAAGCAGGTTCGCACCGGCTTCGTCTTGGAAGAAAAAGACGGTGTCATCATGGGTCAGAAGATCACTCCGGTGGATCGGGCCGGTCTTTATGTGCCAGGTGGTACGGCGAGCTACCCGTCCACTGTGCTGATGGATTCAATTCCTGCGAAGATCGCTGGCTGCCGTGAAGTTGTGATGGTCACACCGCCCAATAAAGAGGGAAAAGTCAATAATGTTATTCTTGCAGCTGCAAAGATCGCAGGAGTTGACAAGATCTTTAAGGTCGGTGGTGCCCAGGCCATTGCCGCCCTGGCGTATGGCACAGAATCTGTTCCCAAGGTGGATAAGATCGTGGGCCCCGGCAATGCCTTTGTAGCCGAAGCGAAAAAGCAGGTGTTCGGTAAAGTCTCCATTGATATGATCGCCGGCCCCAGCGAAATCATGATCGTGTCCGATGGTAAGAGCAATCCCCGCCATCTGGCAGCAGACCTGCTTTCTCAGGCGGAGCACGATGTGCTTGCAAGCGCCGTTCTGGTAACGGATTCTATGGAGCTGGCTCTGGCGGTGCAGCAGGAGTTGGAAGTGCAGATTCCCCAGCTTCTGCGCCAGAACATCGCCCGGGAATCCATTGACAGTAACGGTAAGATCATCGTTACCGAGACTTTGGAGCAAGCATTGGAAATCGCCAATGAGATCGCTCCGGAGCATTTGGAACTTTGTGTAGATGAGCCATTTGCCTATTTGGATCAGGTTCGTCATGCAGGTTCGGTGTTTATGGGCAGAAATTGTCCCGAAGCGCTGGGTGACTACCTTGCCGGCCCGAACCATACATTGCCCACCAGTGGAACTGCGAAATTTTCCAGCCCCCTATCTGTGGATGATTTTATTAAAAAGACCCAATTTACTTATTATACCCGCCAGGCGTTGGACCAGGTGGCCAAAGATGTTGCGTATTTTGCTGCCGCAGAGGGCTTGACTGCCCATGCCAAGAGCGCTGTAATTCGAACAGAGGAGTGATATACATGAGCCGCTTTTTCAGCGAGAAATATCAAAACTTAGTGCCTTATGTACCTGGTGAGCAGCCGAAGGATAAGCGCTATATCAAACTCAATACCAACGAGTCTCCATTTCCGCCTTCGGAAAAAGCGCTGCGCTATGCAGCTGAGGCCGCAAAGTCCATGCAGCTTTACTCCGATCCGGAGTGCAAGGCGCTTACCGAGTGTGCAGCCACTCGATTCGGTGTGTCTACCGACCAGATCATCTTTTCAAACGGCTCCGATGAAATTCTGAATTTTGCGTTTATGGCTTTCTGTGACCGGGATGTGGGCGTGGCATTTCCGGATATCACCTATGGTTTCTATACTGTCTATGCAGATTTTAACGGTGTGCAGAAGCAGATCATTCCTTTGAAAGACGATTTCACGATCGATATCTCCGACTATTTCGGCCTTGATAAAACGATCTTTATTGCGAACCCCAATGCGCCAACCGGTCTATACTTGTCCCGGGATCAGATCGAGAGGATCGTCCAGAACAACCCCGACCATGTAGTGGTCATTGATGAGGCATATATCGATTTTGGCGGAGAAAGTGCATTGCCTTTGATTGATAAATATGATAATCTGTTGGTGATCCAGACATTCTCCAAGTCCCGCTCTTTGGCAGGTGGCCGGCTCGGTCTTGCTATGGGCTCCAAGGGCCTGATCCAGGACCTGAATGCCATCAAATTTTCCACCAATCCATTCAATGTAAACGCCATGACCATGGCGGCTGGTCTCGGTGCGTTGGAAGATGATGCGTATTTTCGTGATAACTGTAAGAAGATTATTGAAAATCGCCAGTGGACCATACGAAAATTAAGAGAACTTGGCTTTACTGTGGTGGATTCCATGACCAACTTCGTGCTTACAAAGCATGCGGATCTGGACGGTCAGGGCCTTTACCTGGCACTGAAAGAGAAAGGGATTCTGGTGCGCCATTTCCACACCCCCAGACTGAAAGACTATAACCGTATCACCATCGGCAGCTGCGAAGAAATGCAGTCGCTGATCGCTGCGGTCAAGGAAATTATGGAGGAAGGTCTATGAGAACCGCTGAAATCAACCGCAAAACCGCGGAAACGGATATTGTTCTTTCTATCAACTTAGACGGAAGCGGTGTATCCCAGATCAATACCGGCTGCGGCTTTCTGGATCATATGCTGACGCTGTTCTCCAAGCACGGCAAATTTGATCTGAACCTTCGTTGTGTTGGCGATACCAATGTGGACGATCATCATACCGTGGAAGATGTGGGTATTGTCCTGGGTCAAGCGTTCAAAGCGGCAGTGGGGGATAAGCGTGGAATCAACCGTTACGGTGATCAGATCTTGCCCATGGATGAGGCGCTCATTTTGTGCGCAGTGGATCTGTCCGGCAGAGGCTATCTGAATTTTGATATGCAGATCCCCACCCAGAAGGTGGGTACATTTGATACAGAATTGGTGGAAGAGTTTTTCCTTGGTTTTATCCGCAATGCCGAGTGCACGCTTCATTTTTGCCAGCTCTCTGGCAGTAATTCCCACCATATTATCGAGGGCGCGTTCAAGGCCTTCGGCCGCGTGTTGCGCGAAGCGGTGGTCATTGACCCCAAATCTGCGGGTCAAGTACCTTCCACAAAGGGTGTGCTGTAATGATTGCAATTATTGACTACGGTGTCGGAAATCTATATTCTCTTGCTTGCTCCTTTGATGCCATTGGTGAGCAGGTGGTGGTGACCGCAGATCCGCAGGTGATCCGCGCCGCGGATAAATTGATTCTGCCCGGTGTGGGTGCTTTCGGAGATGCCGCAAATAAACTGCGACAATCCGGCCTTGCTATCGTTGTAAAAGAGCAGGCAGAGCTGGGAAAGCCGCTGATGGGCATTTGCCTTGGCATGCAGCTTCTTTTTCAGAAGAGCTATGAGTTTGGCGAACATGAAGGTCTTGGTTTGATCCCGGGCGTTGTGCGCCCCATTGCCGACGTGATCCCTGCCGATCTGAAAATTCCCCATATCGGTTGGAACGCACTTGAATTTCGGGTTGATTCTCCGCTGTTTGGGCACATTCAAAATGGCGACCATGTTTATTTTGTTCATTCTTTCTACGCATCTGATTGCGATGAATCCGTCATCGCAACCACCGAGTACGGTGCTGTTTTGACCGCTGCGGTGGCAAAAGATAATGTGTTTGGCTGCCAATTCCATCCGGAAAAGAGCGGAGCGGTTGGACTGAATATTCTACGGGCGTTTGCCCAGATGTAAGGGGGCTTTTTTGTGATCGTTTACCCGGCTATTGATCTGTATGATGGCAAGGCAGTCCGTCTTTTTAAGGGTGATTACAATCAAATGACGGTGTACAGTGAAAACCCGTCCCAGGTGGCGCTGGATTTTATCAGCCAGGGCGCGAGTCATATCCACTTGGTGGATTTAGAGGGTGCAAAGTCCGGTGAAACACCCAATCTTGATACCGTCTGTGCCATTAAGAAGCTGACAGGTGCATTCTGCCAGATCGGCGGTGGTATTCGCAGTATTTCCGTGGTACAAAAGTACATCAATGCAGGAATCGATCGGGTGATCCTGGGCACTGCGGCAGTCAATGACGAAGCATTGCTCCGCCAGGCGGTTGAAGCATACGGTGAAAAGATCGCAGTGGGCATTGATATCCGGGACGGCTATGTTGCTATTAAAGGCTGGACCGAAAAATCTGAAAAGACCGCAATAGGATTTTGTGAGGAAATGGTGAACCTGGGTGTAAAAACCTTGATTTGTACAGATATCTCCAAAGATGGCGCTATGCAGGGCGCAAACCACGATTTGTATAAAACTCTTTCAGATCGGTTCCCGGTGAATATCATTGCTTCCGGCGGCGTATCTTCCATGGACGATGTGAAACGTCTGAACGCTCTGGGAATTGGCGGTGCGATTATCGGCAAGGCGTATTATACCGGTGCTATTTCTTTGCGTGAGGCAGTAGAGGTGTGCAAATGATTACAAAAAGAATCATACCTTGCCTGGATGTGAAAGACGGCAGGGTAGTTAAAGGCGTTAATTTCTCAGGGTTGCAGGATGTATCCTCTCCGGTGGAATTGGCTCAATATTATTCCCAAAACGGCGCTGATGAGCTGGTGTTTTATGACATTACCGCTTCTGCGGAGGGCAGAAAACTTTTTACAGAAGTGCTGACTCAAACGGCAAAGCATGTGTTCATTCCGCTGACAGTTGGCGGTGGCATCAATTCTCTTGATGATTTTGAGCGGGTCTTAAACTGCGGAGCGGATAAAGTCAGTGTCAATTCCGGTGCGATTCGCAATCCCTCTCTGGTGGAAGCCGCAGCCAAGCGTTACGGTAGTCAGTGTGTGGTGCTGTCTGTGGATGTCAAGCGAGTTGACGGTGCTTTCCGTGTGTTTTCCCGGGGCGGCAGAGATGACACGGGCATGGATGCCCTTCAGTGGATCAAGCAGTGCGTGGAGAGCGGTGCCGGTGAGGTAGTCGTCAATTCCATTGACACCGATGGTGTGAAGAAAGGATTTGATCTTCCCATGCTGGAAGCAGTGTGCCGGATCGTGTCCGTGCCGGTGATCGCATCCGGTGGTGCCGGTTGCTGCGAGGACTTTATAAAACTGTTTCAATCCCTTCCAAAGGTGGATGCGGGCCTGGCGGCTTCAATCTTCCACTTTGGTGAGGTTTCCATTGGTGAACTGAAAGCTCTGATGGCAGAGAATAACATTCCTGTAAGGCGATAAGGAGAATGGTTATGAATATAGATGAATTGCGTTTTGATGAAAAAGGGCTGATCCCCGCCATTGTGGTGGACGCAGTCAGTAAAGAGGTTTTGACCCTTGCATACATGAACCGGGAAAGCCTGCAAATTTCTATGGATAAGGGCTTGACCTGCTTTTGGAGCCGCTCCCGGAACGAGCTTTGGCTGAAAGGGGAAACCAGCGGCAATTATCAGCATATCGTTTCCATCACCGCCGATTGCGACGGCGATGCGCTGGTGGTCATGGTAGAGCCCGATGGTCCTGCCTGTCATGAAGGTACGGATACCTGTTTCCACAATCCGGTGTTCCAGAGTGATGACCGTCACGAGTTTTCCTATGAAGGACTCATGAAGCTCATCGAGGGTAGAAAAATCGACCAGAAAGAAGGCTCTTATACGACCTATCTGTTCCAAAAGGGTCTGGATAAGATCTTGAAGAAGGTGGGCGAGGAGTCCACCGAGGTGATCATTGCTGCTCACGCCAACGATAAGGCGGAGACCATCTATGAAATCGCTGACCTTGCCTACCATGTGATGGTGCTCATGGTGGAATCCGGAATTTCCTTGGAGGATATTCATAAGGAGTTGGCATCCAGACATGTGATCGACCATAAGGTAAAGCAGGAAAAAATGACAAAGTAATTGGAGTATCGCTATGGAGATTATACGATATACGTCCCCCTATGATTACGAGAAAGTTCTTGCTTTGATTGAACAGACTTTCGGTGCTTGGGAAGCCCAGTTGGAACTTCCCCAAATGAATGGCGACGAAGCCGAGCAAAATACAGACTGGATCTATGTGGCAATCGAGGACGGTCAGATCCTTGGCACAGTCCATGCAACGATCCCGAAGAAAATGCCCAAATATTGCGGCGTTTCCGGTGTTTGTACAGTTCCTGCCGCCCGGGGCAAAGGTGTTTCCAAGAAGCTGTTTGCCCGCATGATGGAGGATGTGGATGCGGCTGGTGTTCAGATTTCTGTGCTTGGTACGGGCAATCCCATTGCTTCAAAGCTGTACAGCTCCTTCGGTTTTGAATATCTGTTTTCTTCCGGTGTCATGATCCGCCTGCAAAACATGGATATTGTGGATTATACCCGCAATTTGTTTTCTGGTGATCCGGGTACGATCCGGGTGGTGGACGGCTCTGCGGATTTCCGGATCCCGATGATCACGCTGTCGCTGCTTTCACCCCTTGGTTTGCTTGACTGTAATACCAATTTGTACAGCAGAGGCTTTTTCTCCCAGACTTGCTGCATGAGCTTATATCAGCGTTATCGGAATTTAAGCGCAAACGGTGGCCGCTACTATGGCGCTATTGGTGAGCGTGGTGACTTGGGCGCGATGGCCAGCGTTGCCGAAACCGACGCAGGAAACCGTGCAGACTTTTTCTATGTAAACGGCTATGAAAAGGCAGTGCCGGAACTGCTGGAAAAATGCTGCGCAGGGGAATCGGTGTATCTGCAACTTTTGGATACTGCAAAAGAGAAGATTGCCCTTGCCCAATCGCTGGGTTATGCGCCGGTGGAGCCCGTTGTCCAGGAAAATAGCGGCTGGTCTGCGCCAGCTAAAATTTATCGTAAAGTATAGAAATAAGCCCCCGGTAAATCCGGGGGCATTGTGTTTGACTTTTAAAGTCATCAAAAAAATAACACCCACAAAAAGTGGGTGTTATTTTATGGCGGAGAAGGAGGGATTTGAACCCTCGAAACCCTTTTGGGGTTTACACGATTTCCAATCGTGCGCGCTCGGCCAGCTACGCGACTTCTCCATATTGCGTCAGCCTTGATATATTACAATACTTGCATGGGTTTGTCAAGACTTTCTTTTTCCTTTTTCGCGAAAAAGCGGCGGTAAAAAGCCGCCGCTTAGTTTTCTGAATTTTCTTCCTCGTTCAGATTGCTGAACATAGCGGAGGGGGTGGTGTAGACTTTGATATAAGCAAGAAAAGAAGCGAGAACTGCAATGCAGTCAATAATGGTGATCAGCACAACTACCCAGTATTCCGGCTCTCCCAACAGAACCAATAAAATTAAGCTGACGAACAGAATCGTGGTGCAGATCTTGCCAGCCAGCAGCGCACCAACCAACATTTTGCCCCTTTTTAGTGAGTAAAGACCGGCGAATAACTGAAACAGTTCTTTCATTACGAACATACAGACCAGAATTAACAGAACCGGATAGCGGATCAGCAAGCAGATGATCAGAGAAAATTGGGTAGCCTTGTCAGCCAAAGGATCCAGCACCTTGCCAATGGTGGAGATGCAGTTGAAATGTCTTGCGATCTTTCCGTCGATGGCATCGGTCAGACAGGAAACAGCCAAGATACCGGCTGCAATATAATAATCTGTATCCACTTTTGCATTTAGGTAAAGGATAATATAAGTGGGGATCAAAAGCAACCGAAACAGGCTTAGTAAATTCGGCACTGTCAGCAGATCCTTCTTCCAATTCTTTATGAGCATGGTGCATCCTCCGGAAAATCTGTTCGTAACATAATATATTATATGTCATTTTTCCGGATAATCAAGCCTAATATTGGTAATTTACAGATTGTTTCCCTTTTCGGCAGTAATAATGCGGGTAGCGGTAGGAAATTGGCGAGCCAAGTGCCGCCATGTTATCCGGTCCAACTCCCCGGTGGAGGGAAGATCGCTCAGGGTCTGAAATTGCGCCAGCGCAGTGGAGGTAGGAATGTCCAAAACGCCCGTAATTTCCGGCCTGGGTATACTCTCAAAAGCCTCGCCTAATACAATCAGCATACTTTGTGCCAGATAGACATTGGGGTGGCTTTCTCCTTGCCGTATCACTTGGTTTGGATTAAATATCACCGCAATCGGCTCTGCTTCCGCCACCAAGACCAGCGCAGATTCATATTCCGCTACCACGGAATCCCAGGTGGTTAAATCAGCAACACCGGTGACCGGAAGCCCTTTCCTGCGCTGAAACGCAGAAACAGCCGATGCTGTGTTTTGCCCGTAGATTCCGTCCGGGATCACATTTGGCTGTAATGGGTCTGATTCCGCTATGACCCGGAGCATGGTTTGTAAAGATCGTATGGGTTGACCGATAAAAGATTCCGATGGCCTCATCGTATCACCTCCTGGCGTACCGGGTCTTGCTGACCCAAATACAGATCGTTTCCTGGGTATTGGGTGAGTGTCGTGGTTTTAGAATTTCGATTACGGTTTCCGTTATTTCCTGCAAACGCTGTAACAGCCCCTGTATTTTGCGGAAAATTCTCATTTCTTCGCAGACTCGTATTTTCAATACCGGAGAATTGATCGTAAATCTCGTCCCAGGTGCGTTCATCAACACGTCCGGTTTGGGGCAGTCCGAAAAACTGCTGCGCACCGATGACTGCATTTCTCGTCTCAGTCCCGAAAATTCCGTCCACATCTAATGGCGGTACTGCGGAAATATAAGAAGACAGCACCGAAAGCATATATTGCAAATGGCGAACCTTTTCCCCGGTGTCTCCTTGTTCCAGGGAGTTGGGATATTCCCAACTGATGGAGTAAAACTGTTGCCCTTGACTTCGCAGTTCACCCAATCTTGTAACAGCGGTGTAGAGCCGAACCAAGGCATACCACGTGGCTGGCCCTACGATCCCGTCCGGCGTCAAGTTGAAAATTTCCTGAAATCTTCTGACAGCTTCTTCTGTCCGACTGCCATAGATCCCGTCTACCGGTGACAATTTCGGAATTGCCGGATAGTTTTGGGAAATCCGATTCAATTCCACTTGAACAACTATCACATTCGGCCCGGAGCTGCCTCGTCTCAGAGGTGTTCCTGGGTAAGAAGAAGTGATTCCACGGATCGGTGCATTGTTGACGATCTCCACATTACCATAGTAATTTCTTAAAATCTGGGTGGAGTTGTATCCTTGCCTTGCCAGATTCTGACTGCCCCATTGGCTGAGACCCTCGCAGGTGACGGTGGTACCGTTGCAGAATTTGGCGGCCAGCGGTTCTACAAAACCCGGCCGTCGCAAATAATCGTTAAATAGTTCATCTACGATTCGGGATATATTTTCAAAATAGCTTCTGCCGTTAACAAAAGCCTGATCGATGGCTGTGGAGCTGGTAATGTCAAAATTGTAGCCTCGGCTGCGGTAAAACTCTGTGTACACCCGGTTCAGCGCAAATGACACAATGGCCAATATGTTGGCTCTGAGGGCGCTGTCGTCCCATGTGGGGTAGATTTCACTGGACGCCACATTTTTCACATAGTCGGAAAAAGGAACGGTAACATTGGCTGCATTGGCCGTAGGTGCACCCAGGTGTACGGTGATCTGTTGGGGTATAAATGGTATGACCGTTGGCATAGCGATCCTCCTATAAGTTTTGGGGCGGCGTATCGAAATATTCCGCCTTATCCCATGCAGACGGCAGTTCCGCCTGGGGGATCATCTCCAAATCCTGATTTGTAACGGTGTCCGGGAAAATTTGCACAGACCTTGCCGTGATTTGTTCATAACCGGGAAATTGGGCATGGATCGTAACGATTGCAAAGGGCGTTTCGCCAGTGTTTGGTGTTTGCCCAGCGGACAAGGGCGGCACCGGAAGTTCCACCGGCGAGATCATGCCGCTGCGATCAGACAAACGTGTAGCAAGCAATGTCCCGTCCGGTGCGGTGATATTGATTGCAACACCGGATAGGGGGATCCTGGCGTTGCTGGCAAAGGTGTGTACCTGTATGTATCCGAATGATGGCATACAATTCCTCCTTTCTGTTTGGTATTATGATATGCGGTAGCCTTCTTTTTGGTGAATTGGAAAAGATATCCTTGTTTTGTACCTATTTTCTGTTCCTGCGCATAAAATACGAAGGAGAAAGGAGGCATTATATGTGTGCGATTGCAGGTGTTTTAGATCTGCTGGTGAATCAGCAGATACTCGGTCATATGTTATCAACCATGTCTCGTCGCGGCCCGGATGCCAACGGCAGTTTCTTGCTGAATAACGGTGCGTTGCTCCACAGCAGACTTTCCGTTATCGATCCAATTGGAGGTGCGCAGCCGATGCACGCGTCCAGAGGCGATGAAACTTATACGATCGTTTATAACGGAGAACTATATAATACTGATGAACTGCGGCAAGCGCTGATTCGCCTTGGACATGAATTTAACAGTCATTCCGATACCGAAGTGATGCTGCGCGGATATATTCAGTGGAAAGAGGAGTTGTTGCAGCACTGCAACGGCATTTATGCCTTTGCGATCTATGAAGAAAAGTCCGCAACGCTGTTTCTCGCCCGGGACAGAATGGGTGTAAAACCGCTGTTTTATAAACTGCACGAGGGTGGCATGGTCTTTGCCTCGGAGTTAAAAACGATTTTGGCATATCCTACCGTAAGACCCCAGCTTGATATAACCGGAGCAGCGGAGGTTTTGCTTCTTGGCCCGGGCCGTACCCCAGGCTGCGGTGTGTTTCACGGGGTCATGGAGTTGGAACCGGGCTGCTGCGCCCGGTATGCCAATGGCAAGTTGGAGATCAAGCGCTATTGGCATCTGCTGGATCGGGAACATAAAGAATCATTTCAGGAGACAGCAGAAGTGGTGCGCGATCTTGTTCTGGATTCGATCAAGCGTCAAATGGTCTCGGATGTGCCCTTGGGTACATTTTTATCCGGTGGCCTGGATTCCAGCCTGATTACCGCAATCTGCGCCAGAACGTACCAGGATCAGGGGAAGCAGCTGCCCACTTTTTCTGTGGATTATCAGGATAATGCGGCTTTCTTTGTGCCCGATAAATTCCAGCCAAATTCAGATGCTGAGTATATCCGACTGGTGCACAAATCCTTGAATACCCAGCACCATAATTGCGTCCTGACCCCGGAGCAGTTGGCGGAATCCCTGGAAGAAGCGGTAAATGCCCGGGATCTGCCGGGTATGGCTGATGTGGACATTTCTCTGCTTTTATTCTGCCGGGAAATTCGGAAAACCGTAACCGTTGCGCTCTCCGGTGAATGTGCGGACGAGATCTTTGGCGGATACCCCTGGTATCGGGACCCTCAGATCCGGGATCGTGACGGTTTTCCCTGGGCGCAGAATACCCAGCACCGTTGCGATATGATGTCGCCTCTATTGCGAGATCGAATCGATGGTGAAGCGTATATTCGTTCCCGTTATGAAGCGACCTGCCGGGAAAGCGACATACTTCCGGGTACATCACCAACAGAGCGACGAATGAAGGAAATGGTCAATTTAAACCAGCGCTGGTTCATGCAGACACTTCTGGATCGAAAAGACCGAATGAGTATGTACTCTGGCCTGGAAGTGCGTGTACCGTTCTGCGATCACCGGATCGCGGAATATTTGTATGGGGTACCCTGGGAATTTAAGGACTATGCAGGGAAGGAGAAGGGCCTGCTTCGCTATACCATGAAAGGCTTCCTGCCCGAAGAGGTTCTCTGGCGAAAGAAAAGCCCATATCCCAAGGTTTTAAATCCTCGGTATATGGAATTGGTACGTGAAAAACTCAAACTCCTTTTGCGGCAAAAAGACGCTCCTTTGTTTGATTTGGTTTCAAGAGAGAAGGCAGCTGCGCTTTTGGATCGGGAGTCTGTGTGGCCGTGGTATGGTCAGTTGATGCGAACACCCCAGACGATTTGCTATCTGCTTCAAATTAATGCCTGGCTTGAAAAATTTCACATTGATTTTCTTTGGTGAAAAGAATACGGCAGTCAGTTTATGACTGCCGTATTTTTATTGTTGACAACTCCGAAAGGTGCATGTATAATTGTATACAATAATACTGACCGTTGAAAGGGGACGTTTTTATGCTGGAAATTTCCAATAAAACCAATCTTCTGGAACAGAAGTCCTATAAATATTCATTGCAGGATGTAGATGAGCCCAATCTGATGCGTGACATCTATTCCTACGGCACAATCCCTAAGGTTGCGTTCAACCATCGTCGTGTTCCTATGAATATGCCTGAGGAGATCTGGATCACCGATACTTCCTTGCGTGATGGCCAGCAGTCTGTTGAGCCTTACTCTGTGGATCAGATCGTCAATATTTATAAGCTTCTCTCCAAATTGGGCGGACCCTATGGCATCATTCGCCAGACAGAATTTTTCATTTACAGCAAAAAGGATCGGGAAGCCATTGAAAAATGTATGTCCCTGGATCTGAAATTCCCGGAGATCACCAGCTGGATCCGCGCCAGCAAGGAAGACTTTCGCCTTGTCCGTGACCTGGGAATTAAGGAAACCGGAATTTTGGTTTCTTGCAGCGACTATCATATCTTCAAGAAAATGCGTATGTCCCGTCAGCAGGTTCTGGATCATTATCTAGGTACCATCAAGGACGCATTTTCTGCCGGCGTCATTCCCCGTTGCCACTTGGAAGACATTACCCGTGCGGATTTCTACGGCTTTGTTGTACCCTTCGTGAATGAATTGCAGGAACTTTCCAAGGAAGCGGGTATCCCGGTCAAGATCCGTGCCTGCGATACCATGGGTTATGGTGTTCCTTACACAGAAGCAGCCATGCCTCGCTCCGTTGCCGGTATCATCTACGGCTTGCAGCACTATTCCGATGTTCCCAGCGAATGCTTGGAGTGGCATGGTCATAACGATTTTTATAAGGCGGTTGCCAATGCCTCCACCGCATGGCTCTATGGCGCTTGCGCAGTAAACTGCTCACTTCTGGGCATCGGTGAACGCACCGGCAATATTCCCTTGGAAGCAATGGTGTTTGAGTATGCATCTTTGCGTGGTTCTATGGACGGTATGGATCCGACAGTGATCACCGAGATCGCTGATTATTTCCGTAAGGACATCGGCTATGAAATTCCGGTCATGACTCCTTTTGTAGGCCGTAATTTCAATGTGACCCGTGCCGGTATCCATGCCGACGGTTTGCTGAAAGATCCGGAGATCTACACCATCTTCGATACCAATAAGATTCTGAACAGACCCGCCACCGTTGAGATCTCCAAGACCTCCGGCCTTGCCGGCATCGCATATTGGATCAATCAGAATTTCCGCCTTTCCGGTGACGATGAAGTGAAGAAAAACGATCCTCTGGTGGTGGAACTGAAAGCTCTGGTGGACGAAGAATATGAATCCGGCCGACAGACCGTGATGTCCCACAAGGAGCTGGAAGAGCTCATTGAAAAGCTTGCTCCCGGCAGATTTACAATGGTTTAAGGAGGGAAAACACATGGCAGAGTTTAAGTCGATCTCCCTGGCAGATCAGGTTTTTGAAAAGCTGGAAAACGATATTATTCTTGGCGTCATTCCTCGCGGTGAGATCCTAACGGAATTAAAGCTTGTGGAAATGCTTGGCGTCAGCCGTACTCCAATTCGGGAAGCCATTCGGAAATTGGAGCAAGAGCGTTTGATCGAAAACTCCGGCAAGGGCTCTGTGGTTCTTGGCATTACTGATCAGGATCTGGAAGATATCATGAATATCCGCCACCATATCGAAGCCCTGGCAGCATATTACGCCACCATCAATATGGACCAGCAGGGCATTACCGCCCTGGGTCATATCGTGGATTTGCAGGACTTTTATGTATCCATTGATGACATGGAACATCTTCGGCAGGCTGATGATGCATTTCATGACGCTATCTGTAATTATAGCCGCCGTACCGTGATCATCGATACTTTGGTGCCCTTGCATAGAAAGACCCGCCGCTATCGCAAGCTTGGTTTAGGCCACAAGGAGCGAATTAAGCAATCTCTGGCCGAGCATCGTTCCATTTATGAGGCCATTGCCGCAGGCGATCCGGAACTTGCCCGGGAGCTTACTGCCAAGCATATCGATAATGCAAAATTTCACATGCTGAAAAGAGGTTATGAAAATGGGTAAGACCATTGCACAGAAAATCATCGAGTCGCATCTTCTGGCGGGCAATATGGTCGTCGGTGAAGAAATTGCTTTAAGAATCGATCAGACGTTGACTCAGGACGCAACCGGTACAATGGCATATCTGGAATTTGAAACCATGGGCATTCCCCGGGTCAAAACGGAGTTCAGTATCGCCTATGTAGACCACAACACCCTCCAATGCGGCTTTGAAAATGCAGATGACCACCGTTACCTGCAAACCGTTGCCGCAAAGCACGGTGTCCATTTCTCCCGTCCCGGTAACGGTATCTGCCATCAGGTGCACCTGGAACGGTTCGGCAAGCCCGGTAAGACGCTTATTGGCTCCGATAGCCATACTCCCACCGGTGGTGGCTTGGGCATGCTTTCTTTTGGCGCAGGCGGTATGGATGTGGCCGTTGCCATGGGCGGCGGTGCTTACTACATCACAATGCCTAAGATGTTTAAGGTCAACTTGACCGGCAAGCTTCGTCCTTATGTTACTGCCAAAGATGTGAGCCTGGAATTGCTTCGCATTTTGTCCGTTAAGGGCGGTGTTGGCGCGATCATTGAGTGGGGCGGTCCCGGTGTGGATACACTAAGCGTCCCTGAGCGCGCGACCATTACCAATATGGGCACGGAATTGGGCGCTACCACATCTATTTTCCCCTCCGATGAGGTGACCAAGGCCTTTCTGGCCGCCCAGGGCAGAGAAGCGGATTATACACCCGTTTTCAGTGACCCGGATGCGGTTTACGACCGGGTGATCGATATTGACCTGAGCCAGTTGAAACCGATGATCGCCTGTCCCCACAGTCCGGACAATGTGGTTGCGGTCGAGACCCTTAAAGAAGTGAAGGTGGATCAGGTCTGCATCGGCTCCTGCACAAATTCCTCGCTGTTGGATATGCTGAAAGTTGCCGCCATGTTGAAGGGCAAGACCATTGCTCCCGGTGTCAGCCTTTCCATTTCTCCCGGTTCCCGCCAGGTGCTGACCATGCTTTCTGAATCCGGCGCACTGGCGGATATTCTCAGCAGTGGCGCGCGACTCCTGGAATGCGCCTGCGGTCCTTGTATCGGCATGGGATTCTCGCCTAGCTCAGGCGGCGTCAGCTTGCGTACATTTAACCGTAACTTCCTGGGGCGCAGCGGCACGAAGGACGGCCAGGTCTATCTGGTATCTCCCGAGGTGGCTGTTGCCTCTGCATTGACCGGTTATATTACCGACCCCATGACTCTGGATCCCATCGATCCGGTGATCCTGCCGGATACGTTCCGTATTGATGACTCCGGTGTCCTGCCTCCCGCCGCTGACGGCACTTCTGTGGAGGTTTTGCGCGGCCCGAACATTAAGGAATTCCCCAAATCCAAACCGTTTACAGACGAACTGACAGCCTCTGCGGTGCTGAAAGTGGGCGACAATATCACCACCGACCATATTATGCCCGCCGGCGCGAAGATCCTGCCTTACCGTTCCAATATTCCGTACCTTTCCAAGTTCTGTTTTGAGGTGTGCGATCCTGCGTTCCCGGAGCGGGCAAAAGCAGCAGGGGACGGCATTGTCATCGGCGGAAGCAATTATGGCCAGGGCTCGTCTCGTGAACACGCTGCCCTTGTCCCCATGTACCTGGGTATTCGCTGCGTGATCGCTAAGAGCTTTGCGCGAATTCACGCTGCGAACTTGATCAATGCGGGTATCCTGCCGTTGACTTTTGCGAACCCTGATGATTACGATCAGCTGGATCAGGGCGCAATGTTGAAGCTGACCGACATTATAAAGGGAATGGATGCCGGCCAGATCGCGCTGACAGACCTCACAACCGGCAAAACCTATCCGTTGACTTGCAACTTTACCAAGAGACAGCAGGCGATCATCATGGCCGGCGGCCTGCTGAATTATACCAGAGAGGGTGGTTTGTAATGTATGATTTGACCCAAGCCTGCGAACATTTTCGCCAGTTGCTGACCGAGCAGCTGAATCGTGTTGAGGCGATGAATTTTGATAAGACTGATTTTTCTGCCAAGAAGACCGTAACCATTGGTGTTGTGGACGGAGACGGCATTGGCCCGATCATCACCCAGCAGGCAACTCGCGTTCTGAACAAGCTACTGGCGGAAGAGATCGCAGCCGGCAGCATTGTAATCAAGCAGATCAATGGCTTGACCATCGAGAACCGCATGGCGCAGGGCAAGGCCGTGCCGGACGATGTGCTGGCTGAGATCAAGACCTGCGATGTGCTTTTGAAAGGTCCTACCACCACACCCCATGGCGGCACTTTGGAGAGCGCCAATGTGGCACTGCGTCGGGAGTTGGATCTTTATGCCAACGTTCGTCCCGTGTGTATTCCGGAGCAGAATATCGACTGGATGTTCTACCGGGAAAACACCGAGGGCGAGTATGTGCTGGGTAGTCGCGGTATTGAAATTCCCGGTATGGCTGTGGACTTTAAGGTCACTACCGATGCCGGTACCCGTCGAATTGCACGGGCGGCTTTTGATTATGCCAAGAATAACGGCAAGACCCATTTGTCCGTAGTCACCAAGGCAAATATCATGAAAAAGACAGATGGCAAGTTTACTGCCATCTGCCATGAGATCGCCAAGGATTATCCGGATATTACGGTTGAAGATTATTACATCGATATTATGACCGCCAATTTGTTGAAGGAAGGCCTTCGTGAGAAATTCCAGGTGGTATTGCTTCCCAACCTCTATGGCGACATCATTACCGATGAGGCAGCTCAATTGCAAGGCGGTGTGGGCACAGCCGGCAGCGCCAATGTAGGCGACCGTTACGCTATGTTCGAGGCAATTCACGGCTCTGCACCCAGAATGATCGAGCGCGGCATGGGCGATTATGCCAACCCGGATAGTATCTTAAAGGCGGCCGCGATGCTTCTTCGTCATATTTGCCGTGGTGATGCTGCCGCAAAACTGGATCAGGCTATGGCGCAGTGTCCCTTGACCGTCAAATCTGATGGTTCTGCCGCTACATGCATGGAATATGCAGATGCGCTGATGAAATTCTTTGAATAAATAAAAGGCTGATTTCCATCTGGAAATCATCCTTTTATATTTGCGGTTATTTTGCTGCCAGCGCTTCTTTTAAAGCCTGAGCCAGCTGATCCGGGCAGGAGGTAGGCTTCATGCCGCAGGTGGTGCCTTCCAAGCGTTTGATTACTTCCTGCACATCCATACCTTCAACCAAAGAGCCGATGCCCTTTAAGTTACCGTTACAGCCACCGATGTACTGCACATTCTGCAATTTACCTTCAACAATTTCAAATAAAATGGTTCTGGAACAAGTTCCTTTTGTCTGATATTCGTACTGCATAATGAATTTCCTTTCTTATTTCGTGATGTCAGCGATCTGCGCATCAATTAGATTTTGTAAAGCATCGGGGGAGAGGATCATCTGATGACCTCGCTCACCGGCTGAAACCGCAATTTCGTCAAAGAGAACGCAGGTTTCATCAATGTGGGTAGGGTACTTCTTTTTTATTCCAACGGGACTGCAACCGCCGCGTATATATCCGGTCAGATTCAGCAGCTCCTTTACCGGAACCAGGGCGATGCTCTTGTCACCGGTGACATGAGCTGCTTTTTTAAGGTCCAGTTCGCAGCAAACCGGAATGCAGAAAACATGAATTCCGTTTTTGTCGCCCCGGGCAACCAGCGTTTTGAATACCTGCTCGGGCGGCATACCGATGGCTTCGGCGGCGTGCATACCGCTCAGATCATTCTCGTCGTATTCATAAAATGCTTCCCGCGCCGGGATTTTGGCCTGATTTACAAGACGCAGTGCATTGGTTTTTGTTCCCATTTTTATCACCTGGGTTATTATACGATAAATTTCGCAATAACGCAATGGTAAAATATATCTTAATTGTATTTGTGCATATTTCTCTTTTTTATTTATAAAATTATCTTCTTTGTTTATCAAAATTGTGTACTATCACATTTTTCTGCGATTTGATTGACAAAATCATGGGCGTATAATACAATGTAAATGGCGGTTGTTATACACAAGTCGCAATTTTTTTATTATGATTATTCAAACCGGGAGGCTTTTTATGGATATGGACCGTAAGTTACGTGAAGTCTGCCAACGCTTCCGTATTTATGACACCTACCTGGGTCATGAACTGATAAATGTAGGCAATGTCAATAAAACATATCGGGTGTTTGTGCGCCTTGAAGATGGCAGCGAGAAATCCTTTTTGGTGCAGAATCTGAATACCTATGTTTTTAAGAATCCTGTGCAGTTGATGGAGAACATTGACAAGGTAACGGAGCATATCCGGGCAAAGAATCCCGGCAAGCTTGCCTTGCATTTTCATCATACCGTTGATCGTAAGACCTATATTGAGGATGGGGCCAACTTTTGGAGAATGACCAATTACATTCCCTCCAAGACCATTTTCAAGGTGGAAGACCTGGATGTGGTTCGCAATGCCGGTCTTGCCTTTGGCGATTTTCAGATGCAGCTGTCTGATTTTGATTGCTCGCAGCTTTTCGTGACCATTGAGAATTTCCACAATACCAAGAACCGTTTTAAGATGCTGGAACAAACTGTGGCAAACGACCCCTGCGGCAAGGTCAAAGAGGTTCAGGAAGAACTTGATTATCTGTTTTCCGTTCGCGATCTCGCTTGCAAGCTGACCCAGTATCATGAGGACGGCTTGATCCCCGTCCGCGTTACCCACAACGATACCAAGATCAACAATATTTTGTTTGATCCTGATACCCATGAAGCTCTGGTAGTCGTGGACTTGGATACGGTCATGCCCGGCCTGGTCGGTCATGATTTTGGCGATGCCATTCGATTCGCTGCCAACTTTGTGGAAGAGGATTGTCCCGATGCAGATCGGGCAGGGGTGGATATGGATATCTTCCGTACCTTTGCGGAGGGTTTCCTGGAAAAGACCGCCATGGCGCTGACAGATCTGGAAATCGATACCTTGGCTTTGAGTGCTTTCACTATGGCAACAGAGCTGGCTGTCCGCTTCCTGGACGACTATATTCAGGGCAGTCCTTATTTCAAAACCCTGTACCCCGAGCATAATTTGGTTCGTGCCCGCTGTCAGATCGCTCTGGCAAAGGATATGCAGGAGAAAATGCCTGAAATGGAAGCGTGCGTACGCAATTGCGTGGCTAAGGCAAAGGCAAATTAACGTAAGATGGACGGCAGGCAGAAATGCCTGCCGTTTTTTTGCATAAATTTGGGTACATTTCGGTTATCCTATGGAAAAACAGGAGGAATCGATATGGACACAGAACAAAATGAAACAAGCCAGGAGCAAGCCCGGCAGCAAATCGTGCAGCTTGGTTCGGATGTGACAAAAAGCAACAAAGGGAATATTTATACCCTGACAATTATTGGACAGGTAGAGGGACATCAGGTACTTCCTGAGAATTGCAAAACCACAAAATATGAGCACGTGTTGCCCTTGCTTGCGGGGATTGAGGAAAGCGATGAGATCGATGGTCTGCTGCTTCTTTTAAATACTGTCGGCGGTGATATTGAAGCTGGTCTTGCCATTGCCGAAATGATTGCTGGAATGAAAAAACCCACGGTTTCCCTGGTCTTGGGAGGTGGCCACTCCATCGGTATACCTCTTGCTGTGTGCACCAAAAGATCCTTTATAACACCCACGGCAAGCATGACCGTACACCCGGTTCGAATGACCGGGCTTGTGGTTGGGGCGCCTCAAACTTTTCGGTATTTTCAACGGATCCAGGAGCAAATAGCAGAGTTTGTTACTTCCAATTCCAAAATTTCTAAATCCAATTTTGAACGCTATATGATGGCTACCGGTGAGATTGCCACTGATGTGGGAACCATACTCTACGGTAAAGAAGCGGTGGCATCGGGTTTGATCGATAAGCTGGGAGGACTGAGTGATGCGCTTTTAGCTTTGCATAAAATGATCGAGAAAGCCAAAAAAGCGAAACGAAACGAGTCCGATGGTCTTTGATGAGGTTTTTTGAAAAACAGACTGGAAATTTTTTTAGAAGTATGTTATTATAAATTGAATACTTTTACGAAAGAGGGTCTGGGCATGGTTCTGAATTGGCTGCAAAGCCTTTTTCTTGGCTTAGTGACTGGCTTTGCGGAACTTTTGCCCATTTCTTCTGACGCCCATTTGTTACTGCTTGTGCAGAT
Source organism: Faecousia sp. (assembly GCA_045647845.1). GTDB lineage: Bacteria > Bacillota > Clostridia > Oscillospirales > Oscillospiraceae > Faecousia. The sequence continues at coordinate 220,012 of JAZRMV010000009.1, read as the reverse complement.
GTTTGGCTCATTGGAAAATGTTGGAGTGTATCGGTTATTCTGTCATTTAGGCATTCTTGCGGCGCTCATTGTAGTTTGCAGACCTCAGCTGAACAAATTTCGTCGGCAGCGTATGTTGACCAACGGCCGGCACAGCGTTCGTCAATTGGATATGAGCACGCTGCTGGATCGCAAAATCTTGAAGGTTGCTGCCGTTCCAATGGCTCTTTGCTATGTAGCCTGGCAATTTCTTGATTTTGATTCGTCTTCGCTGCTTTTCGTTTCACTGATGTTGGTGATCAACGGTGCGATCTTGTATATACCCCAATTTCTGCCTCAGGGGAACAAGGAATCACTTTCCATTTCCGGTCTGGATTCGGTTCTCACCGGCTTTGCCGGTGGCCTTAGTGTGATTCCAGGAATTTCCCGCCTGGGCACTATGGCCAGCATGCTTCGTATCCGTGGCGCCTTGGGTGAATATGCGGTGAATCTTTCGTTGCTGCTTTGTATTCCTGCGCTGATCATTACATTGTTTTTGGATATTTTTGCGTTGTTTGCATCGCCCGTTGCGTTTAGCTTCGCCATGTTCGGCACGGGACTTCTCAGTGCGATCGCATCGCTGAGCGGTGCATATTTTGGCGCTTTGCTTATGCGTTTTCTATCAGTCAGAATCGGATTTTCCGGTTTTGCTTATTATAATTGGGGCGCAGCGTTGTTTGCATTTATTATTTTCTTGTGGATTTAAGGAGGTTCGCTATGGCTAAGACGAAGAAAACATCTCATGCCGAAAGGGCAGCCCAGGCGAAAAATCAAAAGAAAAAAACCACCGGAAAGCCCGCTGAAAAAAGCGGTAAATCCGGGGAGCAGAAACAGCAGGTACATACCAAGATCCCGGTCAGACTGATTTCCTCGCTTGTCTGCTTAGGGTTGTTTATTTTGTTTTTGGTTGTATTTTTGCAGCCGGATAGTGCCTTGGTTGTAGAGTGGGTCAACGAATTGGTTACCGGCTTAGTAGGCCAAACTGCATTTTACGTTTCAATTCCTGCGCTGCTGTATCTGTTTACCATTCATGCATTCAGCGGCAAACGACCGATCATTCTTCGTACCGTGTGTCTGATCAGCTTCGTTCTGATTTGCGGCTGCATTTCTCAGTTGAGTGCTGATACAACCCAGTATCCCAGCGGTGGTCCGTTGCTGCTTCACTTGTATTTGACCGGATCTACCGGTGGCTCCGCCGGCCTTCTCTGCGGCGGTCTGGGCTTGTTTTTACAGTTATTCCTTGGCAATGCGATTTCCTATATTATTTTGATCGTTGCTGCATTACTGACACTTCTTGCTTCTTTCCAGATCACGATTCCCAGCATTATCCGTGCTGTTCAGAATCGTCCCCGAGCAGAGTGGGAAGAAGAGCCGGAGGAAGTGCAGGAGCCTGCCGCTGTTGTGGTGAATCACCTGGCGAATAAGCGTATCGAATATGTGGAAAATAAGCGTCGTCTCCGGGAGGAACAGGAACAAATGGAGCTTGCTGAGCTTCAAGAGGAGCAGGAGGTCGAAACCCCTGCTGAGCCTGCAAAGCCTAACAAGAAGCTTACCGAGATGATCTCCCAGATCGAAGATGTGGAAAAACCCGTTGAAGCAGCCAAGAACGGCTTCTGCGATGATTCGGATGTGGATATCATTATGCCCACCAAGACCACTGCGGCAGAAAATATCGCAACCGTTACACCCATTCCCGATGAGATGCCTCCTCTTGAAATCGTTGAGGACTTGGAAGAGCCTTCTCCTGTGCAGGATTCCCCGGCTGAAAAAGTTACCGCCAAAGATGCAATGGAATCTGCCGCCCAAGTGGCAGCGGAGATCGCCTTGGCAGAGTCTGCACAGCCTGTTGTTTACCATTTCCCGCCCATTGATCTTTTGCGCAGCAGTCCCAGTAACATGCTTGACGGCACAATGGAAATGCATGAGAATACCCGCCGCCTGAACGAGACCCTTGCCAGCTTTAAGATCGAGGCGCATATCATCAATGTCACCCGCGGCCCCAGCGTCACCCGTTATGAGGTGGAACTGGATAAGGGTGTCCGTTTGAATAAACTGACTACTTGTGCAGATGATATTGCTTTGAGCCTTGGTGCATCGGGTGTTCGTATTGCAGCTGTCCCCGGTAAGATCTCTGTGGTGGGCATTGAAGTGCCCAACCGCTCTGTCAGCACCGTTTCCTTGCGGGATGTGCTGGATTCCAATGAGTTTATCAGAGCGAAATCCAAATCTTCTTTTGCCGTTGGCAAGGATATTGGCGGTACTTGTATCGTTGGCAACATTGCCAAACTGCCTCACATGTTGATTGCCGGCACCACCGGTTCTGGTAAATCCGTGTGTATGAACTCCATCATCATCAGCCTTTTGTATAAGGCAAGCCCCGATGATGTGAAGCTCATTATGGTCGACCCGAAAATGGTGGAATTGGGTATCTATAACGGTATTCCGCACCTTCTGATCCCTGTTGTTACCGATCCGAAGAAAGCTGCCGGCAGCTTGCAGTGGGCGGTGTCCGAGATGATGCGTCGGTATAAGGCTATGTCCGATGCGGGCGTCCGGGATCTGGAATCTTATAACAGCATTGTGGAGGCTGAGGGCGAAAGCGCAAAGCTTCCTCAGGTTGTAGTGATTATTGATGAGCTGGCAGACCTGATGCTGGTTGCCGCCAAGGAAGTGGAAGAGTCTATTTGCCGCATTGCCCAGATGGGTCGTGCAGCCGGTATCCACCTGGTTATTGCGACCCAGCGTCCCTCTGCGGATGTGATTACCGGCCTTATGAAGGCCAACATTCCTTCCCGAATCGCATTTGCTGTGGCATCTGCCATGGAATCTCGTATCATTTTGGACACCCAGGGCGCTGAAAAATTGGTAGGCAAGGGTGATATGCTCTTTGCGCCTATCGGCAGTGGTAAACCCTTGCGTGTTCAGGGCTGCTTTGTCAGCGAATCTGAGGTCGAGGCGGTTACCACCTATGTGAAGGAAAACTACCGTACCAATTATGATCAGCAGATCCTGGAAGAGATCGAGAAGAAAGCAGCGCAGACCGGTAATGCCAAGGCAACGGTATCGGAACCCGAACCTAATGCCGATGAGCTGGACGGTGATGAAATGCTTCCTGCCGCAGTTGACGTGATCTTGGAGACGGGGCAGGCATCTGTTTCCATGCTGCAACGTCGTTTGAAGTTGGGTTATGCCCGGGCAGCCCGTATCGTGGACGAAATGGAAGAAAAGGGTATTGTCGGTCCATTCCAGGGAAGTAAACCCCGTACCATTCTGATTACAAAGGAGCAATGGGAACTGAGAAAATCCGGTGGCAGCAGTCAGTTAGCTTTTGATGACCTGGATGATGAGGACACCTCTGTCCCTGACGAACTTCTTTAATTGTTGATATTTTGCATCGCATCCGGATCACCGGAGCGACAGCAAGGAGGAACTATAAATGAATAAAGGTAAGATCAAACGCATGGTGAGTATCGCGTTTTTAATGGCGCTGGTTCTTGTTATGCAAATGCTCAGCGGCATCATTCCGCCCATCGGTGGTTTTTCCATCTCCTTGGTTCTGATTCCCATCGTTCTCGGTGCGGCAATCTACGGAGTTGGCGTTGGTGCTTTACTGGGCGCAACGTTCGGTGTGATCGTGTTTATCAACTGCGTAACCGGAGCAGATCCCGGTGGTGCTATGGTTTTTCAGGCAAACCCCGTATTATGCTTTCTCGTGGTTATGGGGAAAGGATTTCTGGCGGGTGCAGCATCCGGCGTGGTTTATCGGGTGCTTCGCAATTTGAATCCTTATTTGGCTATGATGGGATCAGCCATTATCTGCCCGGTGGTCAATACCGGCGTGTTTATCGCCTGCATGCTCACATTCTTTAAAGATGTGCTTTCTGCATGGGCAGATGGCGGTGAATTGGCAGCATATATTCTGTCCGGTTTGGTTCTGTGCAATTTTATACCGGAGCTGATCATCAACGTGGTATTCAGTCCCGCTGGCCAGCGGATCTGCCAGATCACAAAAAAATAATATTGAGCCGACGGTGAAAACCGTCGGCTTTTTTATATCCACCCGGAGTCATGAACGAAGAGACCGGTGCATAGTATTTCTCAGGAGTGATGCATATGAAATGCGCTTGGAGTGCGCTGCTGCGGATCTTGCCAATAAGTATCCGGCAGCAGGTGGACGAAAAGGGTAAAGATACGTTACAGGAATTGCGTTTACGATTGGGCAAACAACCTGAATTAGTTTGTAGGACAGGCACGGTTTATCTGCCGGGTACGGTTCAAAAATCGGATTTGCAATTTGTGATCAATACCGCCAGTCAATATTCTCCCTGGACGGCGGCCACAGTCAAAAACGGCTACATAACAGCTGCCGGAGGTCATCGGATCGGCATGTGTGGAGAATGTGTGATCAGCGCCGGTGAAATGACCGGTATCCGTACCGTGACTTCATTATGTATCCGGGTAGCAAGAGATTTTCCCGGTATTGCCCCAAAACTATCCCAAAGCCAGGGCAATGTGCTGCTCCTTGGTCCTCCTGGCAGTGGTAAGACAACACTTTTGCGGGACGTAATTCGCAGAATATCCAATGGTCATGAATCGGTCTGCGTCGTGGACGAGCGTTACGAGCTGTTTCCGCCTGAGGGGGATTTTGATACAGGCCGGCATACCGACGTCCTTTCCGGCTGTGATAAAGTTCACGGCATCAGCGTCGCGCTTCGGACAATGGGGCCTAACTGGATCGCAGTTGATGAGATCACCGCTCCGGAAGATTGTCAGGCTTTGTCAGAAGCCGCCTGGTGCGGTGTTCGGCTGATTGCATCTTTACACGCTTCAAGCAGGAGCGATCTTCTAGGAAGAAGTGTGTACAAGCCGTTGGTGCAGCAAGGAATCTTCGAAACGCTTCTGATTTTGAACCCGGATAAATCCTGGCGGTTGGAAAGGTTGTGATGCGTTTGCTTAAATTGGTTGGTGCAGCCATGATCGTTTTCGGTTGCGGTGGCGTTGGCTTTTTTATGGCACGGCAGTATCGTGCAGAACTTACCGCATTGAAGCAGTTGATCCATGTTCTGGATTTTATCAAAAATGATTTGCAATACAGACAGTCGCCACTGCCGGAGCTCTGCCGACTTGGAGCGCTCCAATCCTTGGGACTCGTTTCGAGGATTTTCGCATCGCTTGCCGAACAATTGGAGAAGAATGTATCATTTAATGCAACCGAGTGTATGTTAGTTGCACTGTCGTTGCACGAAAATGTTCCCAAAAGGTTGCAATTTTATTTGAATCAACTGGGAAATTCCTTAGGTTATTTTGACGTAAACGGTCAAATTCAGGGGATCACAGCAGTTCGAGAGGATTGCGTAAAGGAACTTTCTGAACTGGAATCGCAGAAGGTGCACAGAATAAGAAATTATCAAACATTGGGACTTTGCGCCGGTGCGGCGCTGGCTATTTTACTGATTTAACTATGGATATTGATTTAATTTTCAAAATTGCCGCTGTGGGCATTATCGTATCGATCCTCAATCAGGTCTTGTCCAGATCCGGACGGGACGAGCAGGCGACAATGACCACCTTAGCGGGACTTGTCGTGGTGCTTATGATGCTGGCTCAGAAAATTTCAGACCTGTTTGAACTGGTCAAATCTTTGTTTCATTTTTGATGGAGCAGTTCTTTCAGATCTCGGCTTTGGTTTTACTCACGGTTTTGGTGAGTATTTTGCTCAGCAAGCAGAGCAAGGATATGTCGCTGGTACTTACCATTGTGGTCTGCTGTATGGTGATCTCTGTTATTGCAGGCTATCTAAAACCGATTTTGGATTTTGTAGCGCAATTACAGTCTCTTGCCAATCTGGATTCCGATATGGTGCAGATTCTCTTGAAAGTTATGGGGATCAGCTTATTGGGTGAAATTGCGGTGCTTTTGTGTAATGACAGCGGAAACAGTGCCCTTGGAAAAGGAATTCAAATGCTCCAAACTGCGGTTATTTTATGGCTTTCTTTGCCGTTAATGGAAGCATTGATCAGCTTGGTACAGAAGATTTTAGGTGGAATATGATAAAAATTGTCGGATTTTTGCTGATTATCTGTCTGCTTGCAGTGCCTGTCAGCGCTGTGGACTTTACCGCTCCGGAGGCGCCCGATGAGGTGCAGGGGCTGATGCCGGTGGAGCGTGAAAATTTTGCAGAGGGTCTTTGGGAAGTGATTCAAAACGCTTTACCTGCATTACAGCCGAAGCTTGCCAGCGCACTGTCTTTATGCCTTTCTTTGATCGCTGGAGCGATTTTAGTGGGCGTTGTTCAAGGCTTTTCCGAGAAAGGAAAGAAAACCATCGATATGGTTTGTGTCTTAGCAGCTGCCGGATTACTGCTTGGCAGTACGGACTCCATGATCCGGCTGGGCGCTCAGACGGTACGCCAATTAAGCGACTACGGAAAACTTTTGCTTCCTGCCTTGACCGCAGCGCTGGCAGCAGGCGGTGGCGTTACATCAGGCACGGCACTTTATACCGGAACGATTCTGTTTGATTCGCTGCTGAGCACAGCAATTACGGTCATATTACTGCCGATGATCTACATATATTTGATTTTGTCCATAGTTTCTAACGTGACGGAGCAGGAGTTGGTCAAAAACCTCAACGGATTTGCAAAATGGCTGATGTCCTGGACGTTAAAGATCATTTTGTATGTATTTACCGGCTATGTGGGTATCACAGGAGTAGTAAGCGGAACAACCGATGCCGCTGCGTTGAAAGCTACAAAATTGACCATATCCGGCATGGTGCCGGTGGTGGGCGGAATTTTGTCAGACGCATCGGAAGCAGTGCTTGTTGGCGCAGGCTTGGTGAAAAATTCTGTGGGGATTTACGGACTTTTTGCTGTGCTTGCGATCTGGATTTCACCTTTTTTGCAGATTGGCGTTCAGTATTTGCTTTTGAAAGCTACGGGAGGCGTGTGCGGTGCATTGGGCGCAAAGCGGTTATCCGATTCCATAAAAGGATTCAGCAGCGCTATGGGCTTTCTGCTGGCTATGACGGGTGCATCCTGCCTGATGCTGCTGGTCAGTACGGTTTCCTTTATGAAAGGGGCGTTGTAGTGGAGAATATCCGCCAATATATTATGCAGATTGTTTCTGCGGCACTTCTATGCAGCGTAGTTACCCAGGTGGTGGGAGAAAAGAGCCCTTCGGCTACGGTGGTAAAAATGATTACGGGCACGTTTATGTTCTTGTGCCTTGTTAACCCTTTGGCAAATCTTCGATTGCAGGATCTTACGAAGTATTTTGACAGTCTGTCATTGCAAACGAATCAATCTGTTAACGAGGGGCAGTTGGCGGCATTTGAGGAAATGTCTGCAATCATAAAATCTAAAACAGAGGCATATATTTTGGACAAAGCCGCAACTTATAATGCAAGCCTGGAAGTGGTGGTTACATTGAATCGTGATACGGTCCCAACCCCATGCGGCGTTCGCATCAGCGGCAGCATTTCTCCCTACGCAAAGACACAATTACAAAACGTGATCGCGCAGGATTTGGGTATACCGGTGGAGGCGCAAATATGGACTGGTTAGGTTTGAAAAATAAAGGTGTCGATTATCTGAAAAGGTTTCGTTATCCAATTTTGATTTTGGTTCTGGGGGTTGTTTTTTTGCTTGTCCCCGGAAAAAACGAGGGTCAATCGGTTCAGCAGACGGTGATATCCTCAGAACACGCGCAGGTGGACCCGGCTGCGCAGCTGCAACAGATTCTGGAAAAGATCCAAGGCGTAGGGAAGGTAGAGGTGATGCTCAGCATATCTGCCGGGCAAAAGACGATTTATCAGGTAGATGAGAATATTACATCGGGAGAAAACGGTACGATCCATAAGGAAACGGTGATCGTCACGGGCGCTGACCGGGCGCAGACGGGGTTGATTCAGCAGGTGGTCGAACCCATATATCTGGGCGCGATCGTGGTTTGCCAGGGGGCTGACAAGGCTACCGTGCAGCTTGCGGTTACGGAGGCAGTATCGAAAATAACCGGTTTGGGAGCGGACCGGATAACTGTTTTGAAAATGAAATGATTGGAGGCAATATTTATGAATAACTGGAAGAAAAATTTGATTGCTGGGGCGGTACTTTTGGTGGTATGCGCCGGAATTTACACAAACTGGATGTACTCTAACGCATCTTCGGTGAGCAATCTGCTTGACACGTTGGACGCAGAGAAGGTACTGAGTGAAAATGGACTGATCCTGGACGCGGATCAGCCGGTGAGCAATACCATCTCTGATTATTTCGCCGCTGTTCGTCTTTCCAGACAGGAAGCAAGGGACAGCGCTGTTGAATTACTGCAAGAGGCAATGGCTTATGGCGATGGTTCCGGCGCGCAGGTCGGTAGTGATCAGCTGGAACAGATCGTACAGACTGCACTATGCGAGGCACAGATCGAGAGTCTGATCATTGCAAAGGGGTATACGGATTGTGTTGCATATATGTCTGATGACGGCATTTCTGTTGCCGTGGCTTCTCCGGAGGGCGGAATGAAGCAGGAGGATATTGCGGTAATTGCCGATATCGTGATTACCCAGACGGGCTACACCTTAGAGGCGATCCGGGTTGTGGAAGTGCAGTAAAATGCCCAGGAGATCTTTCTTTTTCGGAAGGATCTCCTTTTTCTTTTCCTTTTATAATTCACATTGACTTAATTTTGATTTTTTGGTATACTAATAAAAAGCGCTTGTAGATACACAAGTTTTGTTATAGGAGGAAATACACATGGCTGAAAATAAGCAGTATATCGTCCAGACTCAGGATAATGGCTCGGTTATGATTTCCGAGGATGTGATCGCTTCCATCGTTGCCCAGGCAGTGAAGGAAGTGGAGGGTGTTGTGAGCCTGAATGTGAAGCATGGTGCAGATATTGCCGAAATGATCGTGAAGAAAAATTGGGGCAAGGGTATGAAGATCCAAATCGGTGAGGATAATTCTCTGGTTATTGATTGCGATATTTTGATCGGCTACAACCAGAGCGTTGTGACCATCGCCCAGGCGGTGCAGGCATCTGTTATTAGCCATCTGGAAGCAATGACCGGTGTGAAGGTGGCATCTGTCAATGTAAACGTTAGCGGTATTCTTCGGGGTTAATAGTTATGATGTCAAGAGGAAACGCCAGAGAACTGGCGGTACATTTGATTTATTCTCAGTCTTTTACCGGTGACGAACCGGAACTGGTGATCTCTACTCGTCTGGAAAAGGAATATTACAGCCTGCTCTCCCAGGAGAATGATATTTATGCGGTTCGGCCTAAGAACGCACAGCTTGCATATATCGATTCCGTGGTCTCCGGTGTGGTAAATCGCCAGGAAGATCTGAATGAGCAGATCCAGACATACTCTATTGGCTGGGATATTTCCCGGATCTCCCGACTGGCTCGAACTGTTCTCCAATTGGCAATTTATGAGATTCTCTATGTGGATGATGTTCCTGCTGGTGTTGCGGTTTCCGAGGCGGTACGCCTGGCCAAGAAGTATGACGGGGACGATACCGGTGCCTTTGTCAACGGTATTTTGGGTACATTTGTAAGAAATTTGAATGTTGAGGGATAATAATGTGTGTCATTGGTTTTGATACCAGTAATTATACGACCTCAGTGGCGTGGTTTGACGGCATAACGGGCGAAAATTGCTCTAAGCTTCTTCCTGTGCAGGAAGGTGCTTTGGGTTTGCGCCAGTCAGACGCGGTGTTTCATCATACAAAAAGCCTGCCGGAGCTTTCCGGCAGGCTATTTTGCCATCTGCAAGGGAAAATTTCGGCAGTTGGTGTGTCCACGAAACCTCGCTGGGTTGAGGGCAGCTATATGCCTTGCTTTATGGTAGGGTATTCCCATGCGAAGATGCTTTCTGATGTATTTTCCGTTCCGCTTTTTGAGGTTTCCCATCAGCAGGGGCATGTGGCTGCTTGCCTTTGGAGCGCCGATAGAATGGATCTGATGGACAAGCCCCATCTGGCATGGCATCTTTCCGGTGGTACGACGGAACTGTTACTGGTGGAGCCGGATGGGAAAAATGTAAAATGCACTCGAATAGGCGGAACAACTGATATTTCCGCAGGTCAATTGGTGGACAGAACCGGACAGCTTCTGCAATTAAATTTTCCTGCGGGAAGGGCACTGGACGAATTACAGCGCCAGTCTCAGAATCGGGAATATTTCCCGGTCAAATGCAATGGATTGGAATTTTCCCTTTCCGGTGTGCAGAATAAAGTGCAGGCGTATTTTGCTGACTATTCCAGGGAGGATACGGCTGCTTATGCGCTGCGTAGTGTGATTTATGCAATCCGCAAAGCCACAGAAAATGCACGAAAATTGTATCCGGGCTTGGAAGTAGTGTTCTCCGGCGGTGTGTCCTCAAACTCTTTGCTCAGACAGGAAATGGGGGAGACGGACTGCGTGTTTTGTCCCGGTCAGTTTTCCACTGATAATGCTATGGGCGTTGCGGTCTTGGCTCACAGATTAGCAGGTGCTTGCGATGGAAAGTAATGTTTTATCTGTTACTCAGGTCAATGAGTACATTCGGGACAAGCTGGATCTGGATCCGCTGCTGACTTCGGTGGCAGTCAGGGGTGAAATCAGCAATTATAAAGTTTATCCGTCCGGACATCATTATTTTACCATTAAGGATCAAAATGCAGCTCTTCGCTGTGTGATGTTCAAGGGTAATGCCTATCGCCTGCGTTTTCGCCCGGAAAATGGCATGCAGGTGATCGTGATGGGAAGGATCTCCGTATATCCAAGGGATGGAGGATATCAGCTTTACTGTACTGCAATCGTGCCGGACGGAGTTGGTGATCTGTATGCCGCTTTTGAGCAGTTGAAGCAAAAAATGGCTGAAAGAGGAATGTTTGATCCGGCCCACAAGAAACCTCTGCCTCAGTGTCCCGGGGTGATCGGAATTATTACCAGCTCTGCCGGTGCTGCAGTGCATGACATGCTTCGGATATTGGGTGAGCGTTTTCCGGTATCTCGGGTGCGGATTTTTCCGGTGCGGGTGCAGGGCGCAGAAGCACCGCCAGAGATCGCAGAGGCCATTGTTTATGCCAATGAGCATGGTTTAGCGGATCTGCTGATCGTGGGCAGAGGCGGCGGTTCTATGGAGGATCTTTGGGCGTTTAATGATCCTGTTGTAGCGCAGGCCATATTTGATTCTAAGATTCCGGTGATTTCTGCTGTGGGGCATGAACCTGATGTGACGATTTCTGATTTTGTAGCTGATGTTCGCGCTGCGACACCTTCCAACGCTGCGGAGCTGGCAGTTCCGGATCGTCAGCATTTGTATCAGGTCCTGGACGGAATCGGGCAGAATCTGGTTTATTATCTGCAACAACGGATTAAAAATGAAAGCCAGCGGCTGTCGCTTCTTGCTGAGAGCCCTTCGCTGAAAACCCCAGAAGCGCAGTTGGTGCAGAAGCAGCAGAGATTGGAAACAATGAATCAACGGCTGATCTCGCTGATGTGCGGAGAACTGGAAAATCAAAACAATCGTTATGCGTCTCTGACGGCAAAATTAGATGCCATGAGCCCTTTGAAGGTTTTGACACGCGGTTATGCATTTTTGGAAACAGAGCAGGGGATCGTTCGCTCTGTTGGTGATGTAAATCCCGGAGATCGTCTTAAAGTGACGGTAAGCGACGGCAGATTTGACGTTGTGGTCACAGAAGAAAGTGAGGTTGCAAAATGACGAAAAATAAAATGAATTTTGAGGAGTCCATGGAGCGCCTGGAACAGATCGTGCGGATCATGGAACGGGGAGAGGCTCCTTTGGAAGAAAGTTTGAATTTGTTTCGGGAGGGCACTCAGCTCGTAGCTGGCTGTTCCAAATTGTTGCAGGAGGCTCGGCTGCAAGTAGAATTGGTGACCCAGGGCGCTGATGGTATGCCTAAAACGGAGGCGTTTGATCATGAACAATGATGGGCGTTTCAATGAGTACAGAGCATATCTGGACGAATTTGTAAAACGGTGGTATGCACGGTATGATGACCAACCCCAGAGCAAGCTTTACGATTCTATTGCGTACAGCTTTTTTGCCGGGGGAAAGCGTCTGCGTTCGATACTTACATTTGAATTTTGTAGGGCGTGTGGTGCGGATTGGAAAAAAGCGGCACCATTTGCCGCTGCGGTGGAGATGATCCATACATACAGTCTGATCCACGATGATCTGCCTTGCATGGATGATGACGATTACCGTCGTGGCCGTTTGACCAATCATAAGGTGTTTGGTGAGGCCATTGCGGTACTGGCCGGTGATGCGCTGCTGACAGATGCCTTTGCCGTTGCTGCCAGCGCTCGTCTTGACGGAAAAGCGATGGCAGATGCCATCGGTATTCTTTCTGAATGTGCCGGTTCTGCCGGAATGGTTGGCGGACAGGTTCTGGATATCATGAGCGAAGAGCGCATGCTTACCGAGCAGGAGGTTCTTGACATTCAGACCCGCAAGACCGGCGCACTGATCAGCGCTGCCTGCGCATTGGGTGTTCTTGCTGCCGGAGGTACTGAGGAGCAGTATGATGCTGCATGTCAGTTTGCTGCCGGATTGGGTCTTGCTTTTCAGATCCGGGACGATATGCTGGATGTGATCGGCAGCCAGGAGGAGATGGGCAAGGGAGTGGGCACAGATGTTGCGAAAAACACCTTTGTTCGTCTTTATGGGCTGGAAAAATGTGAGGAATTGGTGCAAAAGTATACAAATTACGCCATCGATTCACTGTCGATTTTTGATGATCGAGAACATATCGTCTCCTTGGCGAAGACATTAACGGAACGAAGAGTGTAAAATAGTGTATTATTTTGAAAATAAAGCTTGCAATTTGTTCATAAAATGGTAAAATATAATTGCATTTTATTTTTTAATGCGTACAGCAAATGTCCATTCGTTCATCAACCCCAGGCGCCCGACAGATGTCGGAGAAAAATTTAGAGAGAGGTAGTTTTTGTATGTTAGAAAAAGTCTTTAAACTCAAAGAAAACAAGACCAACGTACGTACAGAGCTGATTGCAGGTCTGACCACCTTTATGACCATGGCCTACATCATCGCTCTGAATCCCAACCTGCTGACCAATTTTGCTGGCGGCACTCCTTTGTGGAACGGTGTCTTCCTGGCAACCTGTATCGCTTCTGCGATCGGTATGTTCTGCATGGCATTCATGGCTAACAAGCCTTTTGCCATGGCTCCCGGCATGGGCCTGAACAGCTTCTTTGCCGTAGTTGTTGGCAACATCGCTGCCATCACCGGTGCTACTTACGTTGCTTCCTTCCAGGCTGCTCTGATCATCATTCTGGTTGAAGGCATTCTGTTTGTGGTTCTGTCTTTCTTCCGCATCCGTGAGAAGATCGTTGCTGCAATTCCTTTGGGCGTCCGTTTGGGCATTGCTCCTGCCATCGGCCTGATGCTGATGAACATCGGCTTCGGTTCCAACGCTGGTATTTATGCTGCCGGCAATGGCTTCTCCACTCCGTTCTTTGTAATGCGTGACTTCTTTGGCGCACTGACTCCCGGCGTGATTCAGTCCAGCATGGGTGATGAAGGCTATGTTAGCATGATCCTGACCGTTGCCACCATGTTTATTGGTCTGTTCGCAATCATCATCATGGCTAAGAAGGGCGTTAAGGGCGCTGTTCTGTTCGGTATGCTCATCGCATCCGTTGTGAACTGGGCTGGCCAGTACTTCTTTATGAATGTTAATCCCTTTGCTTCTCTGGCAACTGCCAGCTTCCTGCCTCCCTTCGCTGACATGGTTGAGACCACTCTGTTTAAGTTCAACTTTGCCACTCTGTTGGAGATGGGTTGGTTCACGATTATCACTCTGATCATTACCTTCTGCATGATCGATATGTTCGATACCATCGGCACCTTGGTTGGCACTGCTTCCCGCGCCGGTATGGTTGACGAGCAGGGCAATATGCCTAACATGAAGGAAGCTCTGCTGTCCGACGCAATCGGTACTGCTGTTGGCGCCTGCACTGGCACCTCCACTGTTACCACTTTCGTCGAGTCTGCTTCCGGTGTTGAGGCTGGCGGTCGCACCGGTCTGACCGCTCTGGTCACCGGCCTGATTTTCCTGGCTTGTATGTTCATCGCCCCCATCGCTGCCATCATTCCTCCCGCTGCTACTTCCGCAGCTCTGATCTATGTTGGCGTTCTGATGCTCATGGGCTTGAAGAACATTGACTGGGATGATCTGGATACCGTCGTTCCCGTAACCCTGATGCTGATCGCAATGCCCATTTCCAGCTCCATTGGTCACGCCATTGGTCTGGGCCTGATCGCCTATACTGTGATCAAGGTCTTCACCGGCAAGGCTAAGGATGTTTCCATTCTGACCTACATCATCTCCCTGCTGTTCCTGATTAAGTTCTTCCTGATCGTCTGATCCAAGTAAATATAAATGCCTCTTCCAAAAGGAAGAGGCATTTATTATTAAAGGATTTTGATTACTTTTTCGATTCTTGCAAGGCTGCGGTCTTTGCCGAGGATTTGCATTACAGTGTAAAGATCCGGGGAGTTGATCTTTCCGGTGACAGCCTGGCGAATGAATGTGGACACATCTGCCACTGTGCCGGGGAAGGCGTCCGGGTCGGCTTTGTAGGCTTTCATGTCGGTGGTGAAGCCGATTTGCTCTGTAATGGTCTTGACTTTTTCAAACCAGGCGGAAGAATCGTCGTTTACATCGTAAATAGCAATGAATTTTAGCAAAACTTCCTTGATCGTTTCTTTGGAGAAGCGCTGGTCGAATTCCGGCATTTCCAGATACTCATCGTAGAAGAAACCCATGTAAGGTTTTGCGTCCTTCCAGACAGCCAGGTCTTTTCTTGGCTTTTTGCCGCCACGTCCGATCGCCAGAACCTGCTTTGCCAGCTCCGGATCAGCGGTTAGCTTGGCGCAGAAGTCCGGGTCGTATTCTGCTGCCCATTCTGTTAGAAGGCCATAAACAGTTTCCGCGTCCATTTTGGAGATCACATTTTTGGACACATCCACAAGCTTTGCGTAGTCAAACAAGCTGCCGGCTGGGTTCAACTTCTTGGGGCTAAATGTAAAGGTGTCCATGTCCGCATCGGGATTAGCTCTGCGCCAGTCCTCAAAATTGGAGTTCAGAACGGTCATCAGATATTCTTTGACCGCTTCGGTGGGAAAGCCTTCTGCCTTGTAATAGGTCAGAGCCAGCTCCGGATCTTTTCGCTTACTGAGCTTACGCTTGGAGTTACCGTCCATCTTCATCAACGGTCCGATATGCACGTATTTGGGCAGCTTGAAATTCAGTGCCTTAAACAGCTGGATATGGAAAGGCAGGCTGGGAAGCCATTCATCACCGCGGACAACGTGGGTGGTGCGCATCAGCTGATCGTCCACAGCGTGGGCGAAGTGATAGGTGGGGATTCCGTCGGATTTTAGCAGTACATGGTCAATGTTGTTTTCGGTGATCGTCAGCTTACCTTTGACCAGATCGTCAAATTTGAATTGATTCTCAATGCTGCCCTCAGAGCGGAAACGAAGAACCCAAGACTCGTTATTTGCCAGTTTTTCCCGAATTTCATCGATATTACGGTCACGCCAGATGGCGTATTGACCGTAATAGCCAGTGGTTTCCTTGTTGGCTTCCTGCTTTTCACGGATCGCAGAAAGCTCTTCTTCGGTGCAGAAGCAGGGGTAGGCCTTACCCTCGGATACCAGTTTCTTTGCGAACACATGGTAGATATCGGCTCTTTGTCGCTGACGATAGGGACCGTAGATGCCGGAATCACCATTGTGGGTTGCACCCTCGTCGAAAATGATGGAATAGTGCTTCAATGTGTCGATGAGAACCTCCACAGCTCCGGGAACTTCTCGCTTGGCGTCGGTATCTTCCACACGCAGGAAAAGCACGCCTTCGCTCTGATGGGCCATACGCTCGGAGATCATGCCCTGCACCAGGTTGCCCAGGTGGACAAATCCGGTGGGGGAGGGCGCCATTCTGGTGACGACTGCGCCTTCTTTTAGATCCCGCTGGGGAAACATCTGCTCGATTTCGTCGGGCGTTTTGGTCACATTCGGAAACAGAAGCTCTGCAAGTGCTTGATAGTCCATAAATTCAACCTCATTTGTTCAAAAAATCTTTTCGAATTATATCATGTCATGTGGGAGTTGTCAATTTTTTGTCTGCGTTGCTTGCAATTTGCGTATAGCTGTGGTAGAATACAAAAAATCATTAAAGCGAGGCGCAAGTATGGAAGAAGCAGTGGTTTCTAAAAAGAGAATGTTATCCGGCATTAAACCCTCCGGTGATCTGACATTGGGCTCTTATCTGGGCGCAGTGAAGAACTGGGCGGATCGGGCGGATCTTTACGACTGTTTTTATTTTATGGCGGATCTGCACGCTTTGACGGTGCGGCAGAATCCTGCGGATCTTCGACGCAGAACCTTGGAGCAGCTGGCTCAGTATATCGCCTGCGGTCTGGATCCGGAGAAGAATACGCTGTTTATTCAGAGCCATGTGCATCAGCATGCGGAGCTTGGCTGGATTTTGGATTGCTATTCTATGTTCGGTGAGTTGTGCAGAATGACCCAGTTTAAGGATAAGTCGGCTAAAAATGCGGACAATATCAATGCGGGTCTGTTTACTTACCCCAGCTTGATGGCAGGTGATATTCTGCTTTATCAGCCGGATCTGGTGCCCGTTGGTGAGGATCAGAAACAACATGTGGAACTGACCCATGTGATCGCTCGTCGATTCAACGGTATTTATGGCGATGTGTTTAAGATCCCTGAACCGTTTGTGCCCAAGGTAGGCGCGCGGATCATGAGCTTGACCAATCCTATGGCTAAGATGTCTAAATCCGAGAACGAGGATACCGGCAGAGTGCTGCTTATGGATCCTCCGGAAGTGATCATGAAGCAATTTAAGCGGGCGATTACTGACTCCGATACGGAAAATTGCGTACGCTTTGACAAGGAGAACAAGCCCGGTGTTTCCAATTTGATGACCATTTATTCCGCAGTGACCGGAAAAACCTTCGAGCAGATCGAAGCGGAGTTTGCCGGCTGTGGTTACGGCAAATTTAAGCCGGCCGTCGGCGAAGCGGTGGTGGAGCACCTGCGTCCCATTCGGGAGGAATCTGCCCGACTGATGAAGGACAAGGCATATCTGGAAGCGGTTTATCGCGACGGTGCGGAAAAGGCATCTTATGTTGCGGAGAAAACATTGCGCAAGGTCTACAAAAAGGTTGGTTTTGTAGCGAAGTAAATAATAGATCCGCAGAGGCTTGCCTCTGCGGATTTTTACAGAAAGAAATACAGTGCCAAGGTAAGCAGAGCTGTGTTTTTCTCTTCTTTGCAGTCGCCTGCCATCAAAAGCAGTAAAACAATGATCAGCAAGTCACCGGTGTCCAAATTCTTCGGCAGGAGTTGGTGGAGAAAGTCTAACGCTCCTGAGTGGTGCACTGGACTGTTGTGGCAGACAGGTTCCGGCGGAGCACATTCCGGTTGCTTTTGTTTCGTTTCCGGTTTTTGGGGTTTCTGAACGTGATCGTCCATTCTGTTTTTCCGATATGACCCGTCTGGCTGCGGTATGTAGCGGTTATACATGGTCTGTCACCGTCCCAGTGGAAAGAGTGTTCCGGCATTTTTCAGCACGGTGGTTGCCAAACCCGCAAGTTTGGCTGCGCGCATGGCTTTTTCCAGTTTTTCAATACGCTCATTGCTTAAATAGGGGATCAGCGCTCGCAGAAGTGTCTGCTGATTGGAGTCGATGTTTGCCTGCTGCGCGATTGCTGCCATTTTCTGCACCATGGCCAGGTCGAACCCTTGAATGCTGACCGGCAGTTGGTTTTCCTCGATAGATTCCTGGGTTGATGAGGGATCGGGAATGCTCATGGATTTGGCCATTGTCATCAGTTGGGACATCATCTCCGGGTTGCCTAATATGGCGTTGAGCTTTTGTTCCATGCTATCCATAGCTAACCTCCCAGACTTTTGATGAGCGACTGCACCTCCTCAGAAGCCAGCATGGCACTCAGTGCTTTTTTCGCCTGCTCTATGTCACCCGTCTGGGCATGGTTCATGGCGTCTTGAATCTGCTGCCCGTGGGAGTTTTGCAAAGCTGCGAAAATCTTTTTCCCTGCGTCACTTTTGGCCATTTTCATTGCGTCTTGCATTGAGATGCTTCCGCTCTTGCCGGTTACATTGTCCATAGATTTCCTCCTTGAAAAAAACAATGACGGATTCAAACCTAGTATATGCTGGGAATGAATCGATTGTTCCATGGGAAAAATATTATCACTAGGCTATGGAATTTTGAAAATATCTGTGTTATAGTAAAGAAAATTCGTGCAAGCAGGTGCTTTATGAGGCTTTTGGTGCTTTCGGATTCCCATTCGGGGCTTAGTTTTATGCGATATGCAGTGCAGCAAACCAAACCGGACGCGATCATTCACTTAGGCGATTATTTTGATGACGGTGAGGCTTTGCGTGAATCCTTTGGACATATCAAAATCCATCAGGTAGGTGGAAATTGTGATCGACATCGCAGTTATGAGATCCGACCGGAGACGCTGTGCTATGCGCTGGGTGGCGTTAAGATCTTGATGGTTCATGGACATAATCAACACGTAAAATCCGGTTTGGGCGGCCTTCTGAGCCTGGCACGAAGCTCCGGTGCGCAGATTGCGCTGTATGGGCACACGCATGTGGCAGATTGTCGCAATGAGGATGGAATTTTGCTGCTGAATCCCGGCGCTTGCGGAAGCTTTTCCGGAAGTGTGGGACTTTTGGAGATTCAAGATGGCGCGGTAACGGACTGTCGAATTTTGTATCATGCTGATTTGGAGGAATTACAATGATTTTAACTGTGGATATTGGTAACTCTAATATCGTCATCGGTGGTGTTGAGGGCGAACAGATCGTGTTTGAGGCCCGGCTTCGCACTGACGCTACCAAGACTTCGGATGAATATTGCATCGATTTGAAGATGGTGTTGGATGTTTATGGAATTTCCGGCCAGTCCATTGAGGGCGCGATCATTGCTTCCGTAGTACCGCAGGTATTAAACTCCATGCAGACGGCAATTAAAAAGCTGACCGGCAAGGTCAGCTTGGTAGTAGGTCCCGGCTTAAAGACGGGGTTGAATATCAAGGTGGAGAATCCTGCCCAAACCGGCGCGGATCTGGTGGTGGGATCCGTTGCTGCTCTGCGGGAGCACAAGCCCCCGATGATCGTGATCGATCTGGGCACGGCAACGACGATGGTGGTTTTAGATGGCAGTGGCGCATTGATCGGTGGCTGCATTTGTCCCGGTGTCAAGATCTCGATGGATGCACTGACAGAACGAACGGCATTGTTGCCCGGTTTGCAGTTGGACAGTCCGAAGGCTGCCATCGGTCGCAACACAATCGACTGTATGCGAAGCGGCATTATGCTGGGCAACGCCAGTATGCTTGACGGCATGATCGACCGAATGGAAAAGGAACTGGGCTGCAAGACCACCGTCATTGCCACCGGTGGAATCGGCAAGTTTATTGTGCCTCTGTGCAACCATCAGATGATCTACGACAAGGATCTTCTGATTAAAGGCCTGACGATTTTGTACCGGGAGAATAAGCGCTGATTAGAGCATGACAATGATGAAAATTACACTGACCACAAATCCGGCGCTGCTTGCTAACGTCAGGGCGCAGTCGATCACTTTGTTCATGTGATCTTTCGGTGTTGCGGCATTGGGATAGGACGGCACATAGCCTTTTGACCGGAAGGGAATGATGTTGGATCTTTGCTGCTTTTTCATCGAGGTATCCTCCTTTGTTAATCTTATGGTTAGAGGATACAATATATTAAGTACGATAAAACGGACTAATTGGGCTTGTTTGCGTACATTTTTTCGGTTTTACAGATATTGCATAATGGGTTAAAATATGTTAAGATAAAACACGAAGCGGCATAGCCGGAGGTGTATTATGAATTTTTTAGATAAGGTCATTGATCTGTGGCAGGGGTTTCTGGTGAAGGCAACCCCGGTTTATGAGCAGATCACAGATTTCTTCCATGAATTTGGCAAGGCCTTCATGGTTGTCTGGAATCATATTTGCCGGTTGCGTAAGGTGATCGCTGCGATTCCCGTGGCAATGCTGGCAGTGTATCTGGCAATTTATAATCTGGCGAATCTGCCCACGGTGGTTGGTTTGGGTCTGCAAAACAGCGGTGAATTTGCCGTGCAGGTTTCCAAGGAAATTGCTGTGCTTGGTCCCATTGCGCTGACTGCCACATGCTTACTGTTGATGTTTGCTTCTCGCAGAACATTAACACCCTGGGTTGTCAGCCTTTGTTCACTGCTGTTGCCGTTGCTGATTTATCTTACCAATGTAATTCCGGTATAAAATAAACGGTGCGTCCAAGTTCCGGACGCACCGTTTTTTATTGTAATAGGGTTAGTAACTCTTCCGGGGAGTTAGCAATGGCAATGGCTCCGGCTTGCAAAAGATCATCCCGGCTGCCGTAGCCCCAGGAAACACCGATGGTGGGGATGCCGTGGGTAGATGCACCGATCACATCAAAAGATGTATCGCCAATCATTATGGAATCCTGCTTTTCGTTTAGCAGCGAAAGAAGGTAGGCGATCACTGCGGCTTTGTCGTCGCGGCTTCCGTCCATGGTTGCACCGGCTATAATCTCAAAGTGCTTGGAAAGGTCAAACTTATCCAGCACCGCTTTGGCCATCCATTCCGGTTTGGAGGTGGCAACGAAAAGACGATTGCCTTGCTCCCGGAGTTTTTGCAAAAGGGAATCGATACCTTTGTAGGGGTGATTTTCGTATAATCCTATCGGAATATAGCGTTTGCGATAAACCTGAATTGCTTCTTCCAATTGATCCTTCGGGATTCCAAAACGATAAAAGGTATCCCGCAAAGGTGGGCCAACAAATACACGCAGTTCTTCACGACTGGGAGGCGTAATGCCGAAATGCTCCAAAGCATAGATGGCACAGTTAATGATGCCTTCACCGGAGTCGGTAATGGTACCATCCAGATCAAAAAATATTGCTTTTGGCATGACTTACCTCCGTAAATTTAGTAAAACAGCACTTGCAGGAGCAAGTGCTGTTATGGCGGAGTGAGAGGGATTTGAACCCTCGCGCGTTGTTTAGACGCCTACTCCCTTAGCAGGGGAGCCCCTTCGGCCTCTTGGGTATCACTCCGAATCAAAATCCAATATTTGATTGCCAAAGTATTCTAGCACACTCAGATGTGCTTTGTCAAGGGTTAATGTTTGTTTGAAATCAGGGAATCGAACTTGACAATTATAGAGTAGAATGTTATGATTTCTTCCATGGAGAGTTGTCCGAGCGGTTTAAGGAGCCAGTCTTGAAAACTGGTGATGGGGCGACCCACCGTGAGTTCGAATCTCACACTCTCCGCCAATAAAAAGACCGCCATATGGCGGTCTTTTTTGTATGTTTGTGAGAAAAATGCACATACTTGCTAAAAAGGAGGGCGCGTTATGATACAACCGGATACAATCAAACTCTTGCGCGAGTGTGATGCAGGAATTAAAATGGGTGTGTCATCCATTGATGATGTGATGAATCATGTGAAAGATCCCGAATTGAAACAACTGCTTAACGCTTGCAAAGATGAGCACAGCAACCTTGACAAACAACTGCAACAACAACTGAGAAAATATAAAGATCAGGGTAAAGACCCAAGTTTCATTGCGGAAAAAATGGCAAAAATGAAGACAGTTATGAAGCTTGGAATGAAGGACACGGATCAGACAGTTGCGGATCTGATGACAGACGGGTGCAATATGGGTGTGAAATCCCTGAATAAGTATCTGAATCAATATGAAGCAGCGGATGAAAATTCTAAGGATATTACGAAAAGGCTGATTAATTTGGAAGGTCAGCTGGCTCTGGATATGAGAAAGTTTTTGTAATGATTATCGACAGGTTTTGCGCCTGTCGATTTTTGTTTTTAATGGTTGTCAAGCATTGTTTATCGTGATATGATTAATTTAACAATCAGCGAAAACTGTATAGAATTGGAGGTCTTATTTTGTTAGAGGTCAAGGATCTGCGAAAAGTTTATAAAACAAAGAACGGCGCAAATGTGAACGCATTAGATGGCGTTACGCTGCAATTTCCGGAACGGGGTATGATTTTTCTGCTGGGTAAATCCGGTAGCGGTAAGTCTACCTTACTGAATGTGTGCGGTGGTCTGGATTCACCAACATCCGGTGAGGTGATCGTCAAGGGTCGAAGCAGCAAAAGCTTTACCGGCAGTGATTTCGACAGTTATCGGAATACTTTTATCGGCTTTATTTTCCAGGAATATAATATCCTCAACGAATTTTCGGTGGAGGATAATATTGCCCTGGCTTTGGAATTACAGGGAAAACCTAAGGATAAAAAGGCAATTCAAGCGCTTTTGGAGGAAGTGGATCTGGTTGGCTATGCTAAGCGCAAGCCTAACACCCTTTCCGGCGGTCAGAAACAGAGAATTGCCATTGCCCGGGCGCTGATCAAGGCTCCTGAGATTATCATGGCTGACGAGCCCACCGGCGCGTTGGACAGCAATACCGGCAAGCAGGTGTTTGATACGCTGAAAAAGCTTTCCCGGAACAAGCTGGTCATCGTGGTCTCTCACGATCGGGATTTTGCGGAGCAGTACGGTGACCGGATCATTGAACTCAAAGACGGAAAAGTGCTTTCTGATGTGACTAAGACCGAGATAGAGCAACAGCAGCTTTCTGAAAATGTGAATACGGTTGGCGATGTGCTTTGCATCAAGTCCGGTGCGGATCTGAACGAAAGCGATTTTGAGAAGATCAAGTCTTTTCTGAAAAAGTCCAAAAAAGATGTGATCATTGCAAATAATGAAGAGGACGTTCAGAATTTTAAGAAGGTCAGCAGGATCAGCGATTCCGGCAGTAAGGAGATGTTTTGCGATACCGACGTTACTGCTTTGAAGGTAAAGCAATATTCCAAAGAGGAAAGCCGGTTTATTCGCTCCAAACTGCCGTTGAAGCATGCGATGAAGATCGGCGCGTCAGGATTAAAGAACAAGCCTTTCCGGCTGACTATGACGGTGTTTTTGTGCACCGTGGCGTTTGTGCTGTTCAGCTTGCTCTCGACCATGAATTTCTACGACAGTCGCGCCAGCTTTATCCAGACTATGGCGGATGTGCAGCCTTCTGTGATGCAGGTCGAGCGGCTTTATATGATTCATGAAACTTGGTATGAATCGGGTGAATTACAATCGGAATATTCCTATTACGATCTGGGTCGTTTTACTGCAAATGAACTGCGGGGTCTTAGCGCACAATTTGGCGCGGAGGCTTTTGGCGCATTAGATCATTATGGGTATTTTAACCTGCAACAGTCTAATTCCAGCTACTATTTAGGCAATGTTAAATCTTATTCTGTATTGCCGGAGGGTCATTCACTGCGTCAGCAGATCAACGGCAAATACCCGGATTCTGTGGATCAGATTTTGATTACCTCTTACCTTGCAGATGTGCTGTATCAATGCAAGGTTTTGGGTGTTGACGGTGAAGAACTGAATCTTTCCGGTGTGAACGATCTGATCGGCAAGACGGTATCCATCAGCGGTTTCAATTATACCATCAGCGGCATTCTGGATGTGGGACCGGTGGCAAGCAAGTTTGACGCTTTGAAGGATCTTAATGACCCGAGAAATGAATTGGTCTATGAGTTATCGAATTATCTGGCTGATGGTCTTTTCCAATATGTCTTTGTTTCACAGGAACGGATCGAGGATCTGGCTCGGGATTACTTTTTCTACGCTGTTAAGGGCGAGCAGGATTACTGCACCTCTGTTTTTTCCGGGAAATATGATGGCAGATATGATTTTGCCACTTATTCCAACAGCTTTTTCTGGCAGTTTAGCCAGATGCAGCGCAAATACTACCTTTTCTCCGGTGAAAATGCGGAAATTACGGATAGTCAGGTAATCATGCCTGCTCAACTGTATGCAGAAATTGCTACGAATCAGCTTTATGAAAAAATCAAGGATCTGGAAAGCAGCACGGATAAGACGGATACAAGACAGCGTGCTCTGGAAGAGCTGATCAATCTGGGCTACGATGTTATGAACGGCGGAATTTTTCGTTATGATGAAGATTTGCAGGAGCATGTTTTTGAGCCGTTTAGTGACCAGGAGCTTCAAGAGAATGTGCAGCGTTTTGCCGCAGAAGTCAAGGCGGAGAATATTGACCAGACCATTGGCTTGAAGTGCTTTATCAACGATAAGAGCATGGCGGTTGGAGACCTATACGAGCTGGAAGTAGCGGGTGTTTATATCCAAAGCAAAGAGGATTATATGGCCACATTCTATGTAAGCGACGATGTGTTTCAGCAGATGTGGGAGCAGATCAAGAAGGATCTGCCTTACTACTCCGTAAGAGAATCCAAATATCAGATGACCTCTGATGCGGTATTTTCGAAGATCCTGCTGCCGTATGTTCATACTGCCCAGTCCGTGGAGGAATTCTGGGATGTGTACAGTAATGAGCAGTGGGACGAAAATGAGACCCAACTGCGGCTTACCGGTATGTTTGTATCTCAGCTGCGAATGGTAGATGGCATGGTAAAGGATCTGTCGAAGGTGTTCCTGTATGTGGGCTTGGTGTTTGCGGTGTTCGCGGTGCTGCTGTTCTCAAACTTTATCTCCACTTCTATCAGCCAGAAGAAGAAAGAGATCGGCATTTTGCGGGCGGTTGGTGCAAGAGGTTTTGATGTATTTAAGATCTTCTTCTCCGAGTCCTTTGTGATCGGATTTATTTGCGTGTTGCTTTCGGTAGTTGCCAGTGTGATCCTTTGCAATGTGATCAATCTAGAACTTGCTTCCGGCATCGGTGTATCCTTGCTGGTGTTTGGTCTACCGTCTCTTGCGGTGCTTGTAGGCGTGGCGTTTGTAACGGTTGTGATTGCAACATTCCTGCCGGTTTACAACGCGGCAAAGAAAAAACCCGTGGATTCGATCCGAGCGCTTTAAGAAATAAAAAAGAAGGCAGCTTAGCTGCCTT
This sequence comes from Faecousia sp., assembly GCA_045647845.1. Taxonomy (GTDB): domain Bacteria; phylum Bacillota; class Clostridia; order Oscillospirales; family Oscillospiraceae; genus Faecousia. Next base: position 194,958 of record JAZRMV010000009.1, on the reverse strand, counting down.
CTTTTTGTTATTTTGCGAATTCTGAGAATTTACCGGTGTCCAGCTTGTCGTAAGCTGTTAAGAATTTGGACAACTCCGTTGCAATTTTCTTGCAGCCGCCAACGCTGTTGCTTTCGATGTTCAGTGGGAGCAGGGGGTCGTGGAGGGAAAGACGAAGCAGGAACCAGCCGTCACCGTGGTCTGCATCCAGATTGACCCGGACACCCTCGAAATTACTGGGTGCCAAGGACCAGCCGGCTTGGTTCTGTGCGTAAACGGTAAGCTCGTCAATTACTTGCTGTCCATAGGGCTTGAAATCGTCCAGCAGAATGTTCATGCGGAACTCCATGCTTTCAGCGGGCTCTTCCAAGGAAACGATCAGAGATTCCAGGGTGTAGCCCTCTTTCTTGCCGCGGGCAAGTTCGATCAGAAGTTTTGTTACAAGATATGCACCATCGTCCAGGAAGTAATTTTCCTTCAAAGCACCATGGCCGGAGGTTTCAATGGCCAACTGGGAATCCTGACCAAGATTGTTCAGGCGAATGGATTCGTTGATCACGTTGCGGTAGCCACGTTTGAACCGATGATGCACACCGCCCTTTTCTGCGATGAACTTACCCAGACCGGTGGAGGTGATGGAGTCGGTGACGATGGTGGTGCCCGGATGCTCGCGCAGCAGGATCGCTGATAGCATTGCAATGATCCGGTTACGGTTCAGCTCGCTGCCGTCGGAAAGAACGGCACCGGCACGGTCCACGTCCGTATCAAAGATGATGCCAAGGTCAGCATTGTTTGCTTTCACAGCCTCGGTAATGGCCTCCATGGCGGTTTTATCCTCAGGGTTGGGAATGTGGTTGGGGAAGCTGCCGTCCGGCTCTAGGAACTGGCTGCCGTCTGTGCAGGCGCCCAAAGGTTTCAGCACCTTGTCAGCATAGAAGCCACCGGCACCGTTACCTGCATCAACCACAATGCGGAAGCCATCCAAAGGTGTGACTTCACCGGTGGCGCTGCGAACCTTCTGCACCAGAATATCCGCATAGGTGTCCATAAAGCCGGATTTTTCATAGGTGCCGGCAGGGAGACCGGTTACTGCATCATCGCCGGCAAAGGCAAGGATCTGCTTAATGTCAGCGGATTCCAGGCCGCCCTGAGCGGTGAAGAATTTAAAACCGTTACGGTTGAAGGGCAGGTGACTGGCAGTGATCATCACAGAACCGTCAAATGCGTAACCGGGAGTCACGGTGGACATGAACATGGCAGGCGTGCTCGCCATGCCAAAGTCGGTAACATTCAGACCGGCAGAAACCATGGCGTCACTGATCCATGCGCAAAGGGTTTCACCGGACAAGCGGGAGTCTCTGCCCACTGCGACACGAATATTCTCAGTCTTGCCTGTTTTTTGGGTGAGCCAAAGGGCAAATCCACGGCCGATATCCCGGCATGCCTGCTCGGTCAGATTGATGTGTTGGCCCTCGATACCTTCCAGCGCTACACCGCGAATATCGCTGCCGTTTTGAAGCTTCTTATAATCCATAATTTAACCTCCCAGTCAGGATTTTTTATTTAACTTCTCTTTTGTGCCGTCGGGACGCACAATGTATGTGTTATCCAGATGGCCTACAAGGCTTGCTTTAACAGAATCGATATAAATACGGCGAAGCGCGTCTCTTTCCGCAATTTCTTCGTCCGTTAAACCTTGCTCTTTTGCTTTTTTTGCAAGGATATTAATCCTTGCGATTACTTCGTCCATGTTCATAGATTTTCCTCACATATTCCATGTAAAATGTTTCTTAAAGTATTATATCATAGCATTTATGATTTGCAAGGAAGTTTTTTCTTGTGTAAAGGCTTTGCGTGTCGTATAATAGTCAAAAAGGTAGGTGGCGAATGTGGTCATTGGAATTATCGGCGCCGGCGCATCCGGCATGATGGCGGCGATTACCGCAGCAAAAAATGAAAATCATCAGATTTTGCTTTTTGAACGGCAGGCGAGAGTGGGTCGCAAATTGCACTCTACCGGCAACGGTCGCTGCAATTTGACAAATCTCAACTGTAATGAAGAAAATTATCACGGCACGGATCCGGGCTTTTCTCGGGCAGTTTTGCACGCGTTGACACCGGTTCAGACCCTGGAATTGTTTCAAAAAATAGGTCTTTACACAGTGGCAGAAGATTCTGGGCGGGTCTATCCTTACTCCGACCAGGCGAATTCTGTGGTCGATGTACTGCGTTTTGCGCTGCAAAAGAAGAATATTGCGCTTTTAACCGGTGTTGAGATCCAACGGGTGAAGAAAGTTCATGAAGGCTTTTTGGTGCAGTCCGATGAAAGCAGCTGGAAGTGCGACCGATTGATCGTGGCTTGCGGTGGCCTTGCGGGCACGAAACTTGGCGGCAGTATGAATGGCTATCGGCTTTTGCGCTCTTTTGGGCATACCGTAACAAAGCTCAGACCGACCCTTGTTCAGCTGAAAAGTGACTGGCGGGGTTGTGTTGCCTTGAAAGGCGTTCGTGCCAACTGCGCTGCTGTGATCTGCCATGATGGTGTTCCGGTGCGAAAGAGTATCGGAGAGCTGCAATTTACCGAATATGGTTTGTCCGGACCGGTGATTTTTGAGATTTCAAGAGATGTTTGTCAAGGTGATGGCAGCTGGACTTGTGTTCTGGATTTTCTGCCGGAACTTTCTCACGAGGATCTTTTGAATTTATTGAAACTTCGAGCTAATACGGATCTGGAAGCGGAGCAGCTTCTGACGGGAATACTGCACAACAGGCTTGGGCGTGTGATCGTTGGTGCGGCCGGAATTTCCGTGACGAGCAGCATTTCCGGACTGAGCCAGGACCAATTGGTTGAAGTTTGTAAATGTGTGAAGCATTTTGAAGTGAATCTGACCGATACTATGGGTATGGATTCTGCCCAGGTGACAGCAGGCGGTGTGCTTACGGGAGAATTTGATCCTGAAACTCTGGAAAGCCGCATTGTTTCGGGGTTGTATGCCTGCGGTGAAGTGCTGGATGTGGACGGTGACTGCGGCGGCTACAACTTGCAATGGGCGTGGAGTTCCGGATATGCTGCGGGACTTGCGGCCGGGGAGGTCTTGGCATGATCCGGATTCGTGATATTGCCATGGATCCTGCACACGATCCGGGGCAATTGATTTTTGAAGCTGCAAAGATCCTGCGGGTCAGTCCTTCGAAAATTCGAAAACTTACTTTGGTGCGGCGATCGGTAGATGCCAGAAAAAAGCCGGATGTGCGGATCGTTTACACCATTGATGTGGCAGTAGATGGCAGCGAAAAGAAAATATTGAAAAGCTGCGGTTCAAAGAGGGCTTCCGCGGTGGAGCAAAAGTGGTATCTGCCACCGGAATCGAATGTACATGTGGATCAACCGCCCGTGGTGGTGGGATTTGGTCCTTGCGGAATGTTTGCAGCGTATATTCTTGCGCTGGCTGGGTTGAAGCCCATTGTTCTGGAACGGGGCGAAGATGCTTTGACCCGGAGCAAAAAGGTGGAGCAATTCTTTGCTAGCGGTGTGCTGGATCCTGAAAGCAACGTGCAATTTGGCGAGGGCGGTGCAGGCACTTTTTCTGACGGTAAATTGAACACAGGTGTCAATAATGTCCGGATCGGGTGGATCTTAGAGCAATTTGTTGCCTTTGGCGCCCATGAAGATATTCTTTATGACGCTAAGCCACATGTGGGAACGGATGTTCTTTTGAATGTGGTGCAGAATTTGAGGGAAAAGATCATTTCTTTGGGCGCAGAGGTTCGGTTTTGCTCCAAGGTTACAAAAATTCTTACCGATGATCAAGGCCTATGCGGTCTGGAAGTTAACGGGGAACAGGTAATCCATTGCCGCCACGCGATTTTTGCAATCGGTCACAGCGCCCGGGATACCTTTACCATGCTATATGAATTGGGCATTTCTATGGAGCCGAAGCCTTTTTCTATGGGCGTGCGAATTGAGCACAGCCAGGCGATGATCGACAAGGCCCAATATGGAACAGATTCGCTTTCGTTGCCGCCTGCGGATTATAAATTGGTTCGGCATTTGGAGAATTCTGCGGTATATACATTTTGTATGTGTCCCGGAGGCTATGTGGTTGCCGCCGCATCGGAATTGGGTGGCGTTGTAACAAACGGTATGAGCAACGCGGATCGAGCGGGAGAAAACGCCAATTCTGCACTGCTGGTGACCGTAGAGCCCAGTGAATTTCCCTATCCAGGCCCTCTGGGCGGTATGCTTTGGCAGCGGCAGATCGAGCAATGTGCATATCAGCATACCGGTGGTTATCTTGCACCGGCGCAAAGGCTGGGTGACTTTCTTGCCGGTAGAAAAAGCGAAGGTGCGGGTGATGTGAAGCCGACTTATCGGCCCGGTGTGTTTTGGACGGATCTGAACCAGATTCTGCCGGAGAAAATTTCGTCTGCGCTAAAAATAGCGATCCCGCAGATGAATGAGATGTTGGCTGGGTTTTCCTGCCCGGATGCGGTGCTGACCGGTCCGGAAACAAGAAGCTCTTCGCCGGTGCGGATCTTGCGCGATGGAAGCCATCTGGCAAATGTGAAAGGTTTTTATCCGGCAGGTGAGGGCGCTGGTTATGCAGGCGGTATTATGTCCGCAGCAGTGGACGGAATTCTTACAGCCGAGGCAGTCATCGCTGCTATGGAGGAAGTGCAATGAGGCAGGAGCAGGGGTTACGATTGAAATTCACGATGATCGGATCTGTGTTGTTGGCTTACTTTGGCCTTTTGTATCTGGCAGTATTTCTGTGCGAGCGGTTTTTATGCATTGACATCGGCTGGGGGTATTTAGGCGCTGCTGCGATCACTTTACTGATGTTATTTCGCTGGAATTGGACTGGGTGCACCCTAGCTCAGATTTGTAAGTCTGAAAAACCGATGTGTGGTTCGACTTTCTTAATGTTGTGCTGCTTGTTGCTTTCTTGTCAGTTTTTCTTTCAGATTTCTGCCCAAATCCTATTGTCCCTTTGTGGGAATGGCGTGTCAAAGTTGTTCTACCAAGCCACATCTTCCGGAAGTACGGTGCCCATGTTTATCTATGTTTGGGTGGTCGCACCGGTGGTGGAGGAAGTCGTGTTTCGAGGATTTGCACAAGGAAAATTACTACGCTGTGGTAAGTGCTTTGGAATTCTTTGTTCGGCGCTGATCTTTGGACTCATTCATGTCAATCCAATGCAGATTCCTTTTGCTTTTTTGATTGGGTTGATTTTGGGTTATGTGGCTGCAGAATACTCCGTTTTGTGGGCGGCTATCCTACATTTGGTCAACAATTTCGTGTTTGGCGGACTGATCGGAATGTTGCATCCGGCATGGCTGGAACAGTTGGTGTATTTTGCGCTGACTTGGGGCGGTGGCTTGTGCGGTGTTTGGATTCTGGTGAAGAATAGGAGCAGTTTGCATGCCTACTGGAAAAGAGAATCGGGAGACTGGTCGAATTTTGCGGTTTTTGTTACCTCACCCGGAATTATGCTTTTGTTGGCAGTTGTGGTTGTGAGTATGATTTTCGTGTTGTTCTAAAAAAGAACCCGACGTGCAGTCGGGTTCTTTTTATATGCTATATATCAAAATGATGGCCATGACCTGGATCGAAAGGATCAAGGGTATACCGATTGAAAAAATTGCTTTTTTCGTTTTGTGGCGAAATAGCTGCATGCCCATTAAAATACCAAGGCTTCCGCCAAAGCATGCCAGGGAAAATAGCAGCTTTTCCGGAATGCGCCAGAGACCTTTTTGCGCCTTGGCTTTATCGGTCAGCATAAACAGCACACCGGCAGCATTTATTAAAATCAGATAAATGAACATGAAAAACAATCCTTTCAAGGGGGAGATCAAATGAAAAAAATGTTGGTCGTAATTTTGCTGTCGGTGTTTTTGGCGGGGTGTTCTGTGGGAAATTTCGAGCAGGTCAGTGATGTATATGCGCCCGGAGCTGATCCTGTGATGCAGAAAATCCATTTTTCAATGCCGGCAGAGGCGTCCCAGGCGACGGTGCAGAGTGATTTTGGTTCGCTGTATTTCTGCGATGGATATGAGATCATGGTGCAGACATTCCTTGGGGGCGATATTCGCAATACGATCAAAGAACTGACCGGATTTGATATGGACGCGTTGACGGTGATCGGGTCGGAATATGGCGGTTTAAAGCGCTATGATTGCGCATGGACTGCGGCAGGTGAAATGGGCACATCGGTTGGACGTACGGTGGTCCTTGATGATGGAGCATACCACTACTGCGTCAGCTTGATGGCAAATGAGAATGAAGCGGGGGCGTTGCAGGAGACCTGGCAGACGCTGATTTCGTCTGTAACGGTTCAGTCCTGATGCAATGCGTCCAGACACATCTGGCGACATTGGTCTGCGACGCTTTTGGGATACAAAATCCGGGCATTTTTGCCAAAACCGATGACCCAGCTTAAAAACATGGGAGAAACGGCAACGGGAACGGTGAAAACAAAATGCTCGTCTCCGTCAGGGATCAGCATAATGTCCTTGCCAAAGCGGTCGATGACAACATTGATCAGCTCCCGGCTGAATCGCATCTTTACATTTACCATGTCACCTGCGTACATTTGGAACAGTCGGTTTGCATGCTCGGTCAAAGCCTTGCCGGTCAGTTCGGGGCAGGGTGTGCGATTTTGATCCAGCAGTCGGATCTCGCTCATACGGTCGACTCGGTAAGAGGTGGCACCATAGCGGGGAGAATGGGCCAGCAAATAGCAGTTTTCGTTGTCCTGGCAAAGACCGTAAGGACTGACCTGATAATCCTTTTCCCGGTAGTGACGGTTTCTGTCCAGTCCCCAGTCAAAGTACCGGAAAAAAATTTGTTTGTTTTCTGCGATGGCTTCCTGAATGGTATCAACGCTGTAATAGATAGTCTCATTCATGCTTTTGACTCTGCCAGAAACCAGTACATTGCGCTTCATCAGCTTTGCGTCCTGTTCGTTGCACTGGTTACAGAGCTTTTCAATCAGCTGGGCGGATTTCTTCTCGGTCAGATAACGGCTGGATTGAACTGCGTCGATGAGAAGCTTTAACTCAGAAAGTTCAAAATTGCGCTGTCCGATATAATAGCCGCCGTTTTTGCCGGGCTTGGTGATAATATCCGCACCGTAATCGATCAATGCGGCAATATCGCTGTAAACAGTTTTTCTGTCACAGCGGATATTATGTTGCCGGTCAAGCATAGCAATGATATCTGAGGCTCTCACGGGTTTTTCCTCGTGGGAGTTTCTTTCCAGATAATCCAGGATATAAAGAATTTTCAATTTTTGATTGTCTGACTTGGGCATATATGTCACCTCGTTTTCTTTTTACCATTATATCACAACATTGTTCCGTTTGGAAAGTGGATTTGCATTTTTTTGCGGATTGTGGTATCCTAAGGGAAAAGGAGGTGACGGTGTGGATCATTTGTTTCGGATATTTGCGCAAATACCGGATACGTTTGTGTATGTATATCAGACCATTTTGCGGTTTTTGATGCCTGCATTGGTATTATTGCTGCTTTACCGCACCGTTAAGCCTCTGGTGACTTTTCACCGGGAACCGGAAGTTTGGGGCTGGCTGTGTTTGGACCATGGTAAAAGACTGCCGATTACCCATTGGGAGAGTGTGATTGGACGCAGCAAACGAAGTGATATTGTTGTAGATATATCGTCTATATCCCGCACGCATGCAGTTCTGACCAGATACGATGATGGCAGTTGGACCATTGCCGATGCCGGTTCGAAAACCGGTGTGAAGGTTAATGGAAAGAAGGTGGAGATCTGTCCGCTTCACGAAGCAGATGTGATCACCATTGGCGGGGTGGACATGTCTTTACAGACAATAACCAGAAAGCAGGAAATTCGCCAGGCACAGCTGCGCACCAAAGCGGCGAAACCATGGACGGAGATCGTTAATCTGCTGATTCTGACTGTGATTCAGGGTCTGATCCTTTGCTCTTATCTGATGACCGCTGATGCAGCAAATTACACCAATATTTTTGTTGGGTTTACCGGAATTGCTTTGTTGCAGTGGCTGCTTTTGTTATTCTATCTGTTTATCCGCAAGGCTTCCTTTGAGTTGGAAAGCATTGCGTTTTTCCTTTGCACCATGGGTATGGCTGCAATTGCGGCAGTATGTCCCCAGGAGACAGTTAAGCAGCTGCTTGCCGTCGTACTGGGTCTTTGCGCCTTTTTGGGCGTTGGCTGGTGCGTGCGAGATTTGGAGCGGGCAAAGCAATGGCGGTACTATGCGGGCATTGTAGGTATGGCGCTTCTTGTGATTACGATGCTTTTCGGAACGGAATACCACGGAGCAAAGAACTGGATCGTGATCGGTTCTATGTCCATTCAGCCGTCGGAACTGAGCAAGGTTTGCTTCGTTTTTATGGGCGCTTCCGCTATGGATCGGATCTTAAACAAGCGCAATATTTTGCTTTTCATCGTTTACACCATTGGTGTATGCGGTTGTCTGGCAGTGATGAATGATTTTGGCACTGCGCTGATCTTCTTTGTGGCATTTTTGCTGATCGCGTATCTTCGCTCCGGCAGTGTGGGTACCATTGCGTTGGCTTGTACTTCTTTGGGCTTTGCCGGTGTCTTGGCGCTGAAAATCGCCCCCCATGCATTGCGGCGGTTTACGATTTGGCGCCATATCTGGGAGGATCCCTTTGGCGCAGGCTATCAGCAGACCCGGGCGCTCATGTGCATTGCATCCGGCGGTTTATTCGGTTTGGGTGCCGGAAATGGCTGGATGAAGAATCTGTTTGCGGCGGATTCTGACGTGGTGTTTGCTACACTTTGTGAGGAGTGGGGACTGATGATCCCGATTATGCTGATGGTCGCGGTGATCACCGTCGGATTGTTTGCTCTGCGTACCGCAACGGTTGCAAGGAGCAGCTTTTATGCAATTGGTTCTTGCACGGCTGCCGGCATTCTACTGTTTCAGGCGATTTTGAATGTTTTGGGTACTGTGGATATCTTGCCGTTGACCGGTGTTACAATGCCCTTTGTATCCAATGGCGGTTCCAGCATGATCTGCGCCTGGGGCTTGCTGGCCTTTGTGAAGGCTGCAGATACCAGACAGAATGCCAGCTTTGCGGTTCGCCAGTCCAAAGAGGGGAGGCGTGACGATGAATAGAATCATGGTTCGCGCAAGAATTCTGGTGATCCTTGTGTTGGTTCTGGCAGTTGGTATCGGTATGTTCAGTGGTGAGTATTTTCTCAATTCCGGAAAATGGGTCATGTCCGCAGGCTCTCCTCATGTATATTATGCGGGAAATCTGGGCTGCGGAATCGTGGCTGACCGGGACGGAATTCTACTGATGGATCTGACCGGCGGTCGGGTTTATTCGGAGAATGCGCAGTTGAGAATGTCTGTGGTTCACTGGCTTGGCGACCGGGTCGGAAATATCAGCGCTCCGGCACTGCCTTATTATGCGGAAGAAATTGCGGGATTTGATGTGCTGGGCGGTGTATATTCCTATGGCGGCGTTGGCGGACAGGTGGATATTACCTTATCTGCGAAGGTTCAAATGGCTGCGCTGGAAGCGCTGGGTGAATATCACGGAACGATCGGTGTCTACAACTATTTGACCGGAGAGCTTCTGTGCGCCGTGACTACGCCGACGCTGGATCCCAACGATCCGCCGGTGCTGACCGAAGAAAACAAGGAACAGTTGAATGGTTTGTATGTCAATCGATTTATTCAATCTTCCTACACACCGGGTTCTATATTTAAGATCGTTACTGTTGCGGCTGCTTTGGAGCATATACCGGATATTCAGCAGCAGGTGTTTACCTGCAACGGAGTACTGGAATATGGAATCGATAAGGTTACCTGTACCCGTGAGCACGGCACATTGACCTTTGATCAGGCATTTGCCCAATCCTGCAACTGTGCTTTTGCTCAGATTGCGCAACAGCTGGGTGGTCAGATTCTGGATCGCTATGTGAGGCAGTTCCGGGTTCTTGATTCTATCAGTTTTGACGGAATTCACACTGCAGCCGGTAATATGGAAAGTGCCGGAAAAGCTGATGTCTTGGTGGCTTGGAGTGCTATCGGACAGCATAAGGATTTGATCAATCCTTGTGCGTATATGTCGTTTTTGGGCGCGATTGCTGCCGGTGGTGTGATTCAGATACCCCATTTGGTTTCTCAAATCGAGGTTAACGGTAAAGTGACATATCGCTATGAAAATGTCGCAGGTGACCGAATTATGGCCAAGGAAACGGCACTTGTATTGCAACAGCTGCTTCGTAACAATGTGCAGAGCAATTACGGAGATGAGAATTTTCCCGGATTGCAGGTTTGCGCAAAGACCGGTACGGCAGAAGTTGGCGGTGACCGGAAGCCCAATGCGATGTTCTCCGGTTTTGTGACTGACGAGGCTTATCCTTTGGCGTTCATTGTTGCTGTGGAAGATGGCGGTTACGGTAAGCAGATCTGCATTCCGATGATTTCCAAGGTGCTTTCGGCCTGCAAGGAAGTTTTAGACAGTTAAATTTGAATCACCCTCTGCATAGGATAATGCAGGGGGTGTTTTTATGTGTCGAAGAAACCATTTGTGCGGTTGTGCGCTGATGGCTTTTGGGTTCGGGATCATGCTGGGTGTCTGGTTAGAATCTGCTTTCGTGTGTTTTTGCGTGGGTACTGGGATCATTTCTTTGGGTTTTTGGTGTTTGAGCAGAAAATAGATGTCATAAACTTGTCCCGGTTTGCATATGGTTTAGCATAACGGGAAACAAGGAGTGATCTGCATGGAATTGCAATTCGATAAATATACCTGCCGCTGCTTAAAGAAATTGAATGCCCATACCCAATCTCAGGAACTAACCCAGGAGATCCGCATACCGGATAATATGCCGGATGTGGGACGGGTGCTGGGGTGCTGGGGTCAGCCCCTTCTTCGCGGTAAAGAGTGGTCGTCCGGTGGTGTGAATATTAACGGTGGCGTGACTGCCTGGGTAATGTATGTTCCGGAAGGCGGCGGTGTGCCTCAGAGTGTGGAATTGTGGCTTCCGTTCCAGATGAAGTGGAATCTGCCGGATGCGCAAAATGATGGTACGATCAGTGCAGTTATGGATCTTGCTAATATGGACTGTCGCAGTCTGTCTGCAAGAAAGTTGATGGTACGCGTAACGGTTTCTGCGGTTGTAGATGCCTGGGAGCCGTCTCAGGTTGAGCTTTACCAGGCAGGTCAGTTGGGTGAGGATATTCAACTGTTGGAAAATACATATCCCATGGAACTGCCCCAGGAGGCTGGTGAGAAGCCATTTCAGATGGAGGAAGAGTTGAATATCCCGGGATTCACAGATGGGTGCCAAATGGTGCATTATCAGATTCAGCCCCAGATTCTGGAACAGAAGGTTATGGCGGGGAAATTAGTTTTCCGAGGCGTTTGCAAGGCACATGGGCTGTACCGCTGTGAGGGAGGCAGTCTGGAAAATTGGGATGTGGAAATGGGATTTTCTCAATTTGCGGATCTTGACCGGGATTATGGGCCAAATGGGTCTGCTTGGGTGATTCCGGTACTGACCGGAATGGAATTGGAGAAAAACGAACAGGGGAAGGTTTTGCTCAAATGCGGCATTACCTGCCAATATGTAATATTTGATCGAGTAATGGTGGATTCTGTGGAGGACGTTTACTCTCCCCGAAGATCCGTGCAGACCTACGTAGAACAAATCAGTTTACCTGCACGGCTGGATTTTAGCCGTGAGCAGGCGGTTAGCCGTCAAACACATCGGTGTGATGCATCAGAAGTTATCGATGTGTTTACCTGCTGGGGTATTCCTAGGGTTAGTCACAATGGGGGATTGACACAATTTGAAATCACACCTAATTACCAGATCCTTTATCTGGATCAGACAGGAGAACTGCACACCGCTTTGGTGAGTGGAGAAGCTGTGTTGGAATTAAAATCTGATGAAGCCAATTGCTTTTGCGCTTTTATGGGGCATAAAAATATGCAGACTGCTTTGACCGGTGACGGATTGGAGATTGAAGGAAATGTATCGGTAGATATTTCTGCGTTTTCACAAAAAGTGCTGCCGATGGTGGCTGGAATTACCGTTGGTGAGACTGTAGCTCCGGATCCCAGTCGTCCGTCGCTGGTGCTTTGCAGATGCGGCACAAACGGTCTTTGGCAACTTGCGAAAAAGTATGGTTCGACCGTAGAACAGATCAAGAAGATCAACATGATCGTTGAAGAGCCATGTGAGAATCAGCTGATCATGATCCCGGTGAATTAAATAAGGACCGCCGTCCCGGGGGGATCCGGGACGGCGGTAGTGGACTGTCGCAGCGGGGGGATAAGCCCACCTGGAATTACTTTAACGGATTTTGTCTGTCGCAAGCAAGGGAATTATGTCGAAACGTACTGTAATTTTGACTTGTTATTAATGCCGATGGGTGTTATAATATGGATATTAAATTACAATAGAAGGTGCAATCTATGAAAATTGATATTTTTTCCGGCTTTTTGGGCGCAGGCAAGACCACATTGATTAAAAAAATGATCGCTGAGGCTTACCGTGGTGAAAAGCTCGTTCTGATCGAGAACGAATTTGGCGAAATCGGCATCGATGGCGGCTTTTTGCAGGACGCAGGCATTTATATTACGGAAATGAATTCCGGTTGCATTTGCTGTTCTCTGGTTGGCGATTTCGGCAAGGCATTGGAGCAGGTGATCGAGACTTATGCTCCGGACAGAATTATCATTGAACCCTCCGGTGTGGGCAAGCTTTCCGATGTGATCGCTGCGGTGCGTAAGATCAAGGACCATCACATTGAATTGGGGAACATTGTGGCTGTTGCAGATGCAGGTAAGGTCAAGGTTTACATGAAGAATTTTGGCGAGTTCTACAACAACCAGATCGAGACGGCCAAAACGATTGTGCTTTCCCGGACAGATGCGATTTCCCAGGAAAAGTTGGATCTGGCGGTTAATCTGATCAAGGAGCATAATGCGAATGCGGTTCTGGTGACCACACCCTGGGATTCTTTAACCGGAGCGCAGCTGCTTGAAGCGATGGAAGGTAAGGATACACTGAAAGATTTTCTTTCCGAGACGGAGCGTGAGCATCATTGCTGCCACGGCCACCATGAGCACGATCACGAGCATGATGGGCATTGCTGCTGTCACGAGCATCATCATGAGCATGATGAGCATTGTGGTTGTCATGAGCATCACCATGAGCACCATCACCTCGAGCATGATGAGCATTGCTGCTGTCACGAGCATCATCATGAACATGATGAGCATTGCGGCTGCCACGAACATCATCATGAGCACCATCACCACGAGCACGGTGAGCATTGCAATTGTCATGAGCATCATGATCATCATGCAGATGAGGTGTTTACTTCCTGGGGTGTGGAAACTACTCGGAAATACACCCTCTGCGGTATTGAAGATGTTCTGAAACAGCTGGATTCCGGCAATTTTGGCACCATTTTGCGGGCAAAAGGCATTGTTGCCGGTGAAGATGGAAACTGGATCCACTTTGACTTTGTGCCCGGTGAGTGGAATGTTCGGACAGGCATTGCCGGTGTGACCGGTAAGATCTGCGTGATTGGCGCTTCTGTTGACGAAGATGCGGTGGCTGCCTTGTTTGGCGTATAAGGAGTCTTATTATGCAGCAGATTCCGGTTTACGTATTTACCGGTTTTTTAGATTCCGGTAAGACCAGGTTTATTCAGGAAACTCTGGAGGACCCTCGTTTTAATGCCGGAGAGCGAACGCTCTTGCTGGTGTTTGAAGAGGGTGAGGAGGAGTACGATCTTTCTACCTACCCGTATCAGAATGTTTATGTGGAATTTTTGGATCAGCAGACGGTAAGCACTAAGCAATTACAGGCGCTGGCGAAAAAGTACAAGGCTGAGCGTATTGTTGCCGAGTTGAACGGTATGCAGCTTGTTGGCGATCTGTATGTTCGTTTTCCGGAGAATTGGGTTGTAGCTCAGGAAGTGATGTTTGCGGATTCTACCACATTCATGACCTATAACTCCAATATGCGTAATCTGGTGATGGACAAGCTGATGGGCGCGCAGATGGTGGTATTTAACCGTTTGACCAAGGTGCAGGATACAATGCCTTACCATAAGATCGCCAGAGCCGCAAATCGTCGTGTGGATATCTTGTATGACTACACAGATGGCACGACCGCATTTGACGATGTGGAAGATCCGCTGCCTTATGATATCAACAGTCCGATGATTCAGATCAAGGACGAGGATTATGCCATCTGGTATCGGGATATTACCGAAGAACCTCAGAAATATCAGGATAAGATTGTGGCTTTTAAGGGACAGGTGGCGATGCTCCGTCGAGAAAAAGACGGAATGTTTGCACCGGGCCGTTTTGTGATGACCTGCTGCGCTGATGACATTCAGTTCTGCGGAATTCCGTGTCAATATGCCGGTGCAGCGCAACTGATACCCCGTTCTTGGGTAGATGTGAAAGCGAAGATCAAGGTCGAGAAGCATCCCCTTTATCAGGGGGAATTGGGTCCGGTTTTGGTTGCGGAAGCTGTTTCTCCCACTACGCCTGCCGAGCAGGATGTTGCGACTTTTTGATAGTTTCACGCCGTGGATGCCACGGCGTGTTTCTTTGCAAACAAAATTTCGATAATGTGAAAATTATAGTGGAAATTTGTAATTTTAGTGCTATAATAGAAAGAAAGAGGAGGTGAGCGTGTGTATCAACCTTTGGCAGATATGATTCGGCCGACTAACTTAGACGAGGTCTTTGGACAAGAGCATATTTTGGGAAAAGGCGCTGTTTTGCGTCGTTTGGTGGAATCCGGAAATATCCCGAACATGATCTTCTATGGTCCAAGCGGCACCGGTAAGACGACTGTTGCAAATATCATTGCAAAACAAACGAACCGGAAGCTGTTCCAGCTCAATGCGACCACAGCATCCACTTCTGACATTCGGGATATTGTAAGCCAGTTGGATACCTTTATGGCGCCCAATGGTGTACTGTTATACCTGGACGAGATTCAGTCCTTTAATAAGAAACAGCAGCAGTCACTGTTGGAGCATATTGAAAATGGCAAGATCACGCTCATCGCATCCACCACGGAGAATCCTTATTTTTATGTGTTTAATGCGATCCTCAGCCGCTCCACGGTGTTTGAGTTCAAGCAGATCTCTGCCCAGGCTACCTTGCAGGCGATTCGCCGTGCAGTGGATTATATGCAGGAGCGCACTGCGTTGGAGGTTGTTCCGGAAGAAGGAGCTCTGGAATACATTGCCGGGGCTTGCGGAGGAGATCTTCGTAAGGCGATGAATGCGGTGGAGGTTTTATTCTCTGCCGGTGTGGTTAAGGACGGAATACTGAGCATCACATTGGAGGATGCTAAGGTCGTTACCCAGAAAAGTGCACTCCGGGCGGATCGGGATGGAGATAATTACTATGATCTTCTTTCTGCGTTGCAAAAATCCATTCGGGGTTCTGATCCGGATGCTGCGGTGCATTACCTTGCCCGACTTTTAGAGGTTGGCCAGTTGCAGTCTGCTTGCAGACGGTTGATGGTGATTGCGGCGGAGGATGTGGGACTTGCGTATCCCATGATCATTCCCATTGTCAAGAACTGTGTGGATATGGCGCTTATGCTGGGTATGCCGGAGGCCCGAATTCCGTTGGGTGATGCGGCTGTTCTCATGGCCACAAGCCCTAAGTCCAATTCCGGTCATGTTGCGCTGGATTCTGCAATTGCGGATGTACGGCAGGGTAAGAGCGGAGATTTTCCCCGGCATTTGCAGAATGTTCATGCGGATACGTATACTATGGAGCGGGAGCAAGGGTACAAGTATCCTCACGATTATCCCAACCATTGGGTTGCACAGCAGTATCTGCCTGACGAGCTTTTGAATACCAAGTATTATTCATATGGCGACAACAAAATCGAGTTAGCTGCAAAACAGTACTGGGATCTGGTCAAGGGTAAGTAACGGAGGCGTTAATGGACATTCGTTTACAAGATATCTTAGTCATGAAAAAGGGACACCCCTGCGGGGAAAAGCGCTGGCTTGTGCTTCGCACAGGCGCGGATTTCCGACTGCGTTGCCTGGGATGCGGTCATGAGATCATGGTGCCTCGATTCAAGGCGGAAAAAAATATTGCTTCTGTGATTCGTGAAGAAAATTCATCGACATAATGAAACGGCAGCCGATAGCATCGGCTGCCGGATTTTTTATTTCTTTCGTATAACCGGTGTTATTTCACCAGAGCCTTGGTGAATTTGCGACTTGTTCAAGGACAAGGTACGACCAACTTTTGTCTTGGAGGTTCTTATACTGAGTGTATGGAAAGGGGCGAGACAATGGAAGTATACCTGGATTTGGTGATCCTCCTTAATTTTGCGGTGGATCTTTTGCTCTTGCTTGGGACAAACCGGCTTTGCGGTTATCCTCTTGGAGTTAAAAGAGCCTTGCTTGGCGCTACGTTGGGCAGCGTTTATGCCGGAGCTTGTGTGGTGAGCAGTTTGCGGTTTTTGAATGGCTCCTTTTGGCGTTTGATTTTCCTTTGCATTATGGCGGGGGTTGCGTTTGGATTTCAAAAAATGTCAATTCGCCGCATAGTCGTATTTGTATTATTGAGTATGTCCCTGGGTGGGGTTGCGATGGGGTTAAACCATGGAGGTTTTTGGGGAATTGTGATTTCAGCCGGTTTGATCACAGGAATGTGTATATTCGGCTTTTCCGGGCGCATTGGTAAGGAAGTTCTCGCATCGGTAGAGATTTGCTTTGCGGGAAGACGGATACTACTGACTGCTTTGCTGGATACAGGAAATATGCTGAAAGATCCGGTTACCGGGGAGCAGGTTATGGTGGTAGATCCGAGTGTTGCTGAAAGACTTGTGGGGTTGACAAAAATACAGATCGGAGATCCGATCGGGACTATGACTTTGTGCAAAATCCTGGGTCTGCGGTTGATTCCGTATCGGACAGTGGGGCGGTCTGCCGGAATGCTTCTGGCGATTCGACCGGATAGGGTGTTGGTTAACGGAGAGGAGCGAAAGTTGTTGGTGGCATTTTCTCCCAATGAACTAGGGGGAGATGGGTATAAGGCTTTGGCAGGAGGCGCGTTATGAGAATCAAATGGCGACATATTCTGGAGTTTTTAGGATTTCGGTGCGATGATAAATTATTTTATATCGGTGGCAGCGATATACTGCCGCCACCACTGAAAGGGCAGGAAGAAGCGGAGGCATTGGAAGCACTGGAACAAGGAGAAGAGTCGGCAAAAGCACTACTGATCGAAAGAAATTTGCGGTTGGTTGTGTACATTGCCAGGCGTTTTGAAAATACCGGCGTATACTTAGAGGATCTGATTTCCATCGGGACGATCGGCTTGATCAAGGCTATCAGCACTTATCGTCGGGATAAGAATATCAAGCTGGCTACCTATGCGCCCAGATGCATTGAAAATGAGATATTGATGTACATACGGAAAATTGCCGGGCAACGATCGGAGGTTTCGCTGGACGAGCCAATTAATATGGATTACGATGGGAATGAACTGCTTTTGTCAGATATCTTGGGTACGGACGAGGATATTATATTCCGTCCTTTGGAGGATGATGTGGATTTATGCTTGCTTCGGGAGGCATTACAGGGTCTGACTCAGCGGGAACGGCAGATCGTATGGATGCGCTACGGTCTTGATGGACAACCGGAGCTGACGCAGAAAGATGTGGCGCAGAAAATGGGTATTTCTCAGTCCTATATTTCAAGACTGGAAAAGCGTATTATGAGCAGATTGAAAAAGGAATTGATTCGGCAGACCGGTTGTGTTTGAAAATTTTGGTTGCAAATTTATAATTTCCATGCTAGAATCGATATAAAATCATATCGATATAATCTGTTATCGATATACAGGAGGAAGATATGGAAAAAAAAGAGATTTCCAAATCCGTACTGAAACGGCTGCCGGGTTATTTGACCTATTTGAGGTCCCTTACAGATGATGTTTCTCCGAATATTTCTGCTACTTCTCTTGCTAACGCACTGGGAATGGGTGAAGTTCAGGTGCGCAAGGATCTTGCTATGGTATCCGATGGCGGTCGACCGAAGATCGGCTACAACCGACTGGCACTGATCGATGACATCGAGCAGTTTCTGGGTTATGACAATACCACCGACGCAGTGATCATTGGAGCCGGTAAATTGGGCCAGGCCCTTTGCGGTTACAGCGGATTTGCCCATTACGGCTTGAATATTATTGCCGCTTTTGATGCGAAACCTGTATCGGATAAAACTGATGAGGGAAAGCCCATTTATCACATTTCTCAGTTGGAAAGTTTTTGCCGAAGCAACAAGGTGCTCATGGGCATCATTACTGTACCTGCGGATTTTGCCCAGGGTGTTTGCGATCAGCTGATTCGATGCGGCATTAAGGCGATCTGGAATTTTGCGCCGACGCACCTGGAAGTTCCGGAGCATATCCTTGTGCAGAATGAAAATATGGCGACCAGCCTTGCGGTGCTGAGTATGCACCTGAAAGCGCAGGTCAACGAAAAGAAGTAAAAAAAGCGTGCTGCATTTAGCAGCACACTTTTTTTTATTTCGCAGGCTTAAAGCCGTCTTTCAAGCTGACGGAGCGGTTAAATACCAGATGTCCGGGCTTGCAGTCCTTGCTGTCGGGGCAGAAGTAGCCAAGACGCATGAACTGATAGGAAGCGGGAGCTTGGGCATTTTCCAGGCTCATTTCCACTTTGCAGCCGTGCAGAACTTCCAGAGAATTGGGGTTCAAGCAAGCAAGGAAATCTTTGCCAGCTGCATCTGGATCGGCATCTTC
Organism: Faecousia sp.; assembly: GCA_045647845.1. GTDB lineage: Bacteria > Bacillota > Clostridia > Oscillospirales > Oscillospiraceae > Faecousia. The sequence goes on along the minus strand of JAZRMV010000009.1, from coordinate 176,162 downwards.
GAACAGATTGTCGTACTGACGAACTTCCGCGTCGCAGCACTCGTTGGCGTCGACCCAATGAATGGTTGCGCCCTTGACCTTGCGGCCATCGGCAGGGTCACCACCGCGGGAATCGGGGTCGTAGGTGGCGAGAATTTCGGTGACGTTACCATTGTCGTCGGTGACGTAACCGGTGCACTGAATGAGATAGGCGCCTTTCAGGCGGCATTCCGGTCCGTTGGGGAACAGCCGCTTATACTTGGGAATCGGCTCGGCCATGAAGTCGTCCGCTTCGATCCAGAGGTTGCGGGAGAAGGAGATCTGACGCTCACCATCATCGGGACGGTTGGGATTATTCTCCACGGTCACGTATTCGCTCTGGTTCTCGGGATAGTTGGTGATGGTCAGCTTGATGGGTTTCAGAACTGCCATGACACGCTGGGCACTTTCGTTCAGGTCTTCCCGTAGGCAGTGTTCCAAGAATGCAAACTCGATGGTGTTTGGGGATTTTGCTACACCGACACGGTCGCAGAAATTACGAATAGAAGCGGGGGTATAACCTCTGCGGCGCAGACCGCAAAGCGTGGGCATACGAGGATCGTCCCAACCGGAAACATAGTTGTTTTCCACCAGCGCTCTCAACTTACGCTTGGACAGAACCGTGTGGTCGATGCCGAGACGGGCAAATTCGATCTGACGGGGATGATGGGGGACAGAAACGTTTTCCACCACCCAATTGTAGAGGGGACGGTGGTTCTCAAATTCCAGAGAGCACAGAGAGTGGGTGATACCCTCCAAAGCGTCCTGAATGGGGTGGGCAAAATCGTACATGGGGTAGATGCACCATTTGTTGCCCTGGCGGTGATGGTCCATGTGACGGATCCGGTATATGACCGGGTCACGCATATTGAAGTTGCCGGATGCCAGGTCGATCTTGGCACGGAGGGTATAGCGGTTATCCTCAAACTCACCGGCGCGCATACGGGCAAACAGGACCAGGCTCTCCTCAATGGGACGATCCCGATAGGGGGACTTGGCAGGAGTGTTCAGATCGCCACGGAATTCCTTGAATTCATCGGGGGTCAGTTCGCACACATAAGCCAGACCCTTTTTGATCAGCTCGACTGCGTACTCGTAGTCCTTTTCAAAGTAATCGGAGCCGTAATAGAAGCGATCGCCCCAGTCAAAACCCAGCCAGCGGATATCTTCTTTGATTGCCTCGACGAATTCCACATCTTCCTTGGTGGGATTCGTATCATCCATACGAAGGTTGCAAAGGCCGTTGAATTTTTCTGCGGTGCCGAAGTCGATGATCAGCGCCTTGCAGTGACCAATATGCAGATAGCCATTGGGCTCAGGAGGGAAACGGGTATGAACGGTCTTGCCGGCATAACGTCCGCCTTCTGCAATGTCCTCTTCAATAAACGCGTGGATGAAATTCTTGCTCTCAGTGATTTCAGCCATATTTATGAGTTCCTCTCTTAGTTTATTCGTAACTGGTATTATAACCCATGATGTTTCATTTTGCAACAGGAAATCCGGTATATTCTTACAGCTTTCCATAACAAACCAGACTAATTTGTAAATTTCCGGAAAAAATCAAGAAAAACGAGAAATAAGGGTTGTCAATTTGCTGTTTATCATATAAAATATCTGTGAACAAGTTTGAAGGAGGGAATTCCTTTGCCTGATGTGAAATATAAGAGAATTTTGTTGAAAGTCAGCGGTGAAGCTCTGGCTGGCGAGAAGCACAGAGGTTTGGACTTTGATGTGGTGAACGAACTGTGCGCGTCCATTGGAGAATGTGTCCGTTTGGGCGTACAGGTGGGTATCGTGATCGGTGCCGGTAATTTCTGGCGCGGCGTCAAGGACGGAGCAGATAAAATGCAGCGTTCCCACGCAGATGCGATGGGCATGCTGGGCACTGTGATGAATGCGATCGCTGTTGCAGATGCACTGGAAAAGCACGGCATGGACGCCCGTGTACTTAGCGCAGTGGAGATGAACAAGTTTGCCGAGTATTTCACCCGAGATCTGGCTGACCGCTACTTATCCGAAGGCAAAGTGGTACTTTTTGCAGCCGGTACTGGCAGTCCCTATTTCTCTACGGATACGGGCGCGGTTTTGCGCGGCGTGGAGATCGAGGCGGATGCGATCCTGATGGCAAAGAATATTGATGCCATTTATTCTGCCGATCCCAAGATCGATCCCAATGCTGTGCGCTATTCTCAACTGACCTACGCAAAGGTGTTGGAGGATAATTTGAAGGCAACGGATATTACCGCTATGGCTTTGGCGATGGATAATGACATGACCATGATCTGCTTTGGCCTTGGTGAGGAAAACAGTATCGTTCGTGTGGTATGCGGTGAGCAGATCGGCACCACCGTGAAAAAACAATTTTGAGGAGGATCCAATATGACCGTAGATTTTAATGAATTTGCCCGCAAGATGGATAAGACCCTTGACCATCTTTATGAAGAGTTTGGCGCTGTCCGCGCTGGCAGAGCCAACGCAAAGGTTCTTGACCGCATTAGTGTGGAATACTATGGTACTGATACACCCCTGAACGGTGTTGCTACCATTTCTTCTCCTGATGCCCGCACTCTGGTGATCCAGCCTTGGGATACCGGTCTTTTGAAGGATATTCAAAAGGCGATCCTTTCTTCCGATCTGGGCATTAATCCTCAGAACGATGGCCGTGTGATCCGTCTGGTGTTCCCGCAGCTGACCGAGGAGCGTCGTAAGGAGCTGACCAAGCAGGTCAGAAAGTATGCGGAAGATGCAAAGGTCGCTATGAGAAATCTTCGTCGTGACGGCATGGACTATGTCAAGAAACTGAAAAAGAACAACGAGATCACCGAAGACGATCAGAAAAAAGCAGAAAAAGACTTGCAGGATATGCTGGATAAGTATATCAAGAAGGTCGACGATGCCACTGCTGCCAAGGAAAAGGAATTGATGGCCATTTAATGCAATATATCGCATTGGGGGCGGCAACGCCCCCAATGTATTGTAAATGAGGTTGCTATGTCAGAAATTATGGATAAATTACTGCCACCAAAGCACATCGCCATTATTATGGACGGTAACGGCCGTTGGGCCAAGCAGCGGGGACTGCCTCGCACTGCCGGTCATAGGGCGGGTGCGGAAACATTTCGGAATATTGCCAACTACTGCAACAAGATCGGTGTTCGCTATCTGACTGTTTATGCCTTCTCTACGGAGAATTGGCGCCGGTCGGAGGAAGAAGTGTCCGGCATTATGACACTTTTGGGCGCATACCTGAAAGAAGCGCTGCGGGATATGGAAAAGAACCGGGTTTGCATTCGGTTTTTTGGCGATCTGTCCCGTTTAAGCCCGGAGCTGCGTCAGCTGTGTCTGGAAACACAGGATAAGTCCAGTGTTTATGACGGTGCGCAGGTGAATTTTTGTCTGAACTACGGCGGACGAGATGAGATTATTCGTGGAATTCGCAAATGTGCCGCAGATGTTGCTGCCGGTAAGTGCGATCCGGATTGCCTTACAGAAGAAACATTTTCTTCTTATCTGGATTCCTATGGTGTTCCCGATCCGGAGCTGGTGATTCGGCCTTCCGGTGAGAAGCGTACCAGTAATTTTTTGCCGTGGCAAACTGTATATTCGGAATTTGTTTTCATGAATGTCTTGTGGCCGGATTTTGGACCTGCTGATCTGGATGCGGCAATTGAGGAGTATCACCGACGGAATCGTCGTTTCGGAGGCGCTTAAATATGAAAATCAGAATCTTAACCGCAGCCGTGTTGGTTCCATTCTTGTTGCTGACACTATTTGTTTTGCCAATTTGGGTGCTGACTGTTGCGCTCAGCCTCATCTGCGCCCTTGGCGTATACGAGCTGCTGTTTTCTACCGGCTTAGTTCGGCAAACCCGCCTGCTGGTCTATTCTGCGATAACCGCAGCTATGGTGCCTTTCTGGTGCTATTTTGAAGGAAATGAGCACTTTCTTCTTGGAATTATCCTGCTCTTTATCTCCGTCATGTTTATGGAGATCATGATCGGACGACTGACCGTTCCCTTTGATAAGCTTTGTCTATGCTTCTTTGGCGCATTTGTGATCCCATATCTGCTGTCTTCGCTGGTTCGGATCATGAACAGCGAACTGGGCAGATATGTGATCATTGTACCGTTTATCCTGGCTTTTTTGTCCGATTCCGGTGCATACTTTATTGGGTGTGCTTATGGAAAGCATAAGCTTGCGCCCCTGATCAGTCCGAAAAAGAGTGTTGAGGGCGTTTTTGGCGGTATTTTTGGTGCGGTGGTTGGCATGCTGATTTATTGCCTGATCATGGACTTCGGTTTTAATCTGCATGTAAATTATCTGCTGGCTGCGCTTTATGGACTCCTTGGCTCGCTGGTGGCAGTGTTTGGTGATCTTTGTCTGTCTGCGATAAAGCGGCAGGTAGGAATCAAGGATTTTGGCAGTCTGATGCCGGGTCATGGCGGCATTTTGGATCGTTTTGATTCGGTGATCTTCTGCGCACCCTTTGCAGAGCTGCTTTTATTGATCATTCCTGTGGTGGTGAAATAATGGTTCGTTGTGTCAGTATTCTGGGTTCTACCGGCTCTATCGGCAGACAGAGCTTAGATGTGATCTCCCGCACTGATATACTGGTGGCAGCACTGACTGCCGGCACAAATGTGCAGCTGATGGCTCAGCAGTGCCAGCAGTTTCATCCGCAGTTGGCTGTTATGGCTACAAAAGAAGCGGCAATGGAGCTTTCCGGCCTGCTGCGTGATACGGATACCCGGGTCATGTGGGGCGAGGAAGGACTGATCGCTGCAGCAACCATAGAACCTGCGGACTGCGTGATCACCGCTGTGGTGGGCATGCTAGGGCTGAAACCGACCCTGGCGGCCATTCGTGCAGGGAAGCGGATCGGTCTGGCAAACAAGGAAACCTTGGTTTGCGCCGGTGAGCTGGTGATGCAAGAGGCGGAAAAGTATCAGACCCAGATCGTTCCGGTGGATTCGGAACATTCTGCGATCTTTCAGTGCCTTATGGGCGTTCATGATCCGAAGGAAATTCATAAAATCATTCTTACTTGCTCCGGTGGGCCGTTCTATGGTATGGACAAGGAGCAGCTGCGGCATGTAACAAAAGCAGATGCGCTGAAACACCCCAACTGGAAAATGGGTGCGAAGATCACAATAGATTGTGCCACATTGATGAACAAGGGTCTGGAAGTCATTGAGGCGATGCGTCTTTATCGAGTGCCTGTGGAGCAGGTAGATGTACTGATCCATCGGCAGAGCATCGTGCATAGTTTGGTGGAATTGGTCGACGGCGCAGTGATGGCGCAGCTTGGCGCACCGGATATGCGGCTGCCCATTCAGCTGGCTCTGACATATCCTGATCGGGATAATTGCCCGGTGGATCGGCTGGATCTGACGGCCACACCGCTTTCTTTTTCCAAGCCGGATTTGGAAGCATTTCCTTGCCTTGCGCTGGCATATCGCTGCGCAGCGATGGGCGGAACTGCCTGCCCGGTGATGAATGGCGCAAACGAGGCAGCCGTTGCCGCATTTTTGGCGGATCGGATCGGTTTTTATGACATTTATGAACTGGTTTCGCAAGCGGTGGATGCAGTAGTGTTTATCCAATCTCCGACTTTGGAACAGATTCTGGAATCGGATCGACTAGCACGGGCATTTGTAAATCAAGCAATTGAATCGAGGAAAGTATGACAATTCTTTTTGCAGTTATTTTATTTAGCATTTTAATATTCGTTCATGAGCTGGGTCATTTTTTGGCGGCAAAAGCATCCAATGTTCAAGTAAATGAATTTGCGATGTTTATGGGTCCGGCGTTGTGGAAGAAGCAAAAAGGGGAGACCTTGTATTCCGTTCGCTGTATTCCTTTGGGCGGCTACTGCGCCATGGAAGGTGAGGATACGGATTCTGATAATCCCCGCTCCTTTCAGAAGGCAGCTTGGTGGAAGCGTTTGATTATTTTGGTTGCCGGTTCTGCCATGAACTTTTTGATTGGACTTCTGATCATGTTGATCGTTTATATGCCGGCAAAGAATTTCGTTACGCCGGTGATCTCCCATTTTGAAGAAGGCTGTGCGCTGCACTCCGAGAGTGGCTTGCAGTTGGGCGACCGGTTTGTGAGCATTGACGGAGAAAAGATTTATGTTCAGTCCGATGTGAACATGATCCTTTCGCTCAATGGCGGTGATGTGCACGATCTGGTGGTTGAGCGGGACGGAAAGCTGGTTACGCTGAACGATTTTGCGATGACCAAGCAAATTTTCGGTGATGAGGAATCTCCTCGTTACGGTTTTTCCTTCTCCGTTGAGAAAGCTACGTTTGCCAACAAGCTGCAATATACGTGGAATTCCAGCATTAATGTGGTGCGCACTGTGCGTTTGAGTTTGCAGATGCTGTTTACCGGCAAGGCGGGGCTTTCCGATGTGACCGGCCCCGTTGGTATAGTGCAGCAAATGTCTGATCTTGCGGAGGCTTCGCCCACCTGGATCGACGCGCTGTTTAATATGCTGTATTTCGGTGGCTTCATTGCAATCAATCTGGCGGTGATGAATCTGCTGCCCATTCCGGCTCTGGACGGCGGCAGAGTTGTGGCGCTGCTTCTGACTACCGCTGTGGAGGCAATCATCCACAAGAAGATCGACCCCAAGTATGAAGGCTATATCCATGGCGTCGGTATGATTATTTTATTTGCCTTGATGGCACTGATCTTGTTTAAGGATATTTTTGTGATATTCAGGGGGTGATCCCATGACCAGACAAATTATCGTTGGTGGCGTTCCCATTGGCGGTGGTGCACCGGTAGTGATCCAGTCCATGCTCAATACCAAGACCACCGATGTATCCGGTTCGCTGGATCAAATCCAACGGCTGAAAGCTGCCGGCTGCCAGATCGCCCGGCTTTCCGTACAGAATATGGAGGCGGCAAGAGCCTTTCGGGATATTTGCGCAGAGAGCGTTTTGCCCTTGGTTGCGGATATTCATTTTGACTATCGTCTTGCTATCGCAGCTGCGGAGGCGGGCGCTGCCAAGATCCGAATCAACCCCGGCAATATTGGCGGAGAGGATCGGGTCAAGGCGGTGGTTGATATCTGCAAGGATAAGAAAATTCCCATTCGCATTGGCGTCAATGGGGGCAGCTTAGATAAGAATTTGCTTGAAAAATACGGTCACCCCACAGCCGAAGCGTTGGTGGAAAGTGCCTTTCAGCATTTGGAATATTTGGAAAAGTTCGGATTTTACGATACCTGCCTTTCCATGAAGTCGTCTACGGTATCGACTATGGTGGCCGCTGCCCGGCTGTTTCGCAGTAAATGCGATTATCCGCTGCATATCGGCGTGACGGAAACAGGTCCGGTGAAGATGGGTATGATCAAGTCTGCTATGGGCATCGGCTCGCTGCTGCTTGATGGCATTGGTGATACGATTCGGGTCAGCCTTACCGATGATCCGATCCAGGAAGTCTATGCCGCTAAGGATATTTTGAGAGCAGCAGGACTTCGAAACGATGGCGTAAACATTATTTCCTGTCCCACCTGCGGTCGGACAAGTATTGATCTGATCGGTCTTGTTAATCGGGTTGATGAGGCGCTGAAAGACTGTAAAAAGCCGATTACCGTGGCTGTGATGGGTTGTATCGTTAACGGCCCGGGAGAGGCTCGGGAAGCCGATATCGGCATCGCAGGCGGTGACGGTTGGGGCATGATTTTTGAAAAAGGGGAGCAGGTCGAAAGATTACCTTACGACCAGTTGCTTTCTGCGTTACTAGAAAGAATTGAGGCATTGTAAGTGAACAACCAAACTCGTTTTTTTGATATGTTCTCTGACTATCTGCCGCCTGAGGCGTTGAAAAGCGCATTATCTCAGGCGGCGATTGTTGCTGCGGACGTAAATCCTGCCAACCGGAGCATTTCGGTGTCGCTTTACGGATTGCAATACATATCGGAAAAGCAGCTTGCACAAATTAAAGAGGACATTTGCGGAATTTACGGATTGAATCGAGTGGATATAACGGTTCGTTTTCCCGTAAATCAGCTGCACAAGCTGGAAGCAGATGAACTTATGGAGCTGTTTGTTCGGCAGAACTCCATGACAAGAGGTTCTCTGGCCGGTGCGAAATGGACATGGGAAGATAACACGCTGACCGTGCATCTTTTAGGCAACGGCAAGGCGCAGCTTTTAGAGTGTGTACCTCAGGTCAAGCGTGCGCTTTCTGAACAATTTGGTGTAGATGTTGCCATACAGATCGAAGCTGGGGAAGCGCTGGAAGGACAAGCGCTCTTTGACGCAATGGAGCAGCTGCGCGCCAATTGTATCCAGCAGATCCCGGTTGCCAAAGCAGAGCCTGCAAAGGCAGAAAACGCTGCGCCTGCGACCATCTTTGGCAAGCCTTTCAAGGAAAAGGCTGTTCCCATGAAAGATGTCAATCTGGATATGAGTTCTGTGGTGGTAGAAGGCAAGGTCTTTGCGGTCGATCATAGAGAATTAAAGAAACGTAATGCCTGGGTCATCAGTTTTGATATGACCGACAATACCGGTTCGGTTCGGGTAAAGCGGTTCCTGGAAAATAAAGAAGCAAAGCCCATTTTGGAACAGATCCAGAAGGGGTCTGTGGTTTGCGTTCAGGGCAGAATCACTGTGGATAAATTCGATAACGAAGTGGTGATCGATCCGCGTGCCATCAAACCCGGAACCATGCCAAAGAGAGCAGATTCTGCCTCGGGCGAAAAGCGGGTGGAGCTGCATTTGCACACGGTTATGAGCAATATGGACGCTTTGACCGATCCGGATGCTGCCATTAAGCAGGCGGCTGCATGGGGTCATCGTGCGGTTGCCATTACAGATCACGGCGTTGTACATTCTTTCCCGGATGCGATGAAAGCTGCATCCAATGCAAAGGTTGCCGGCACTGACGAGAAGATCAAGGTGCTATATGGCTGTGAAGGCTACTTTGTCAACGATCTGGACGAAGTAGGCGGTGAGGCGGGCTCGTATCTTGCCCGGCATATTTTGATCTTTGCCAAGAATCAGCTGGGACTTCGAAATTTGTATCGGCTGATCTCTGAGGCGAATTTGTATCACTTTAAGAGAGTTCCGAGGATCCTCAAATCGGAGCTTATGAAATATCGGGAAGGCTTGATCATCGGATCTGCCTGCGAAGCAGGTGAGTTTTTCCAGGCAATTTTGGCAGGGAAGAGCGATGCGGAATTGGAAAAAATTGCTTCTTTCTATGACTTTTTGGAGATCCAACCGCTTTCGAACAACCGATTTATGATCGCCAAGGGTATCGCAAAGGATGACGAACAGCTTAGGGACTGGAACAGAACGGTGGTTCGCATCGCTGATGCTGTGGGTAAACCGGTGTGCGCCACCGGTGACGTGCACTTTTTGAATCCGGAAGACGAGATCTTCCGCCATATTCTTCTGGCGACCAAGGGATTTGATGATTGCGATCGTGACAATCCTCTGTATTTTCGCACCACGGACGATATGCTCGATGAGTTCTCGTATCTGGGTGAGCAGAAGGCTTATGATGTGGTGGTTCGCAACACGAATTTGATTGCGGATATGTGTGAGCGACTGCGTCCGGTGCCCCACAATTTGTTTGCGCCCAAGATCGAAAACTCCGTTGAGGATCTGAAAAATCTTGTTTACACCAAGTTCCATCGGCTATACGGCGATCATCCACCGGAATTGATGGTCAATCGTGTGGAAACGGAGCTAAATGATATCATCACTTGCCATTACGATGTGATTTATATGTCTGCCCAGAAACTGGTGCAGAACTCTTTGGAGAATGGTTATTTGGTGGGATCTCGTGGCTCTGTGGGCTCGTCCATTGTTGCCTATATGTCGGGCATTACCGAGGTTAACTCGTTCCCGCCCCATTATCGCTGTCCCAACCCCGAGTGCAAGCATACGATTCTCGATGTGCCTGCCGGATATAACTGTGGTGCGGACTTGCCTGATCTATCTTGTCCCGTTTGCGGAACGGCTATGGAGAAGGACGGTTTTAATATTCCTTTTGAGACCTTCCTTGGTTTTGGCGGTGATAAAGTCCCGGATATTGACTTGAATTTCTCTGGTGAATATCAGGCGGAAGCTCATGCTTACTGCATTGATATGTTCGGAAAATCCCATGTTTTCCGGGCTGGTACAATTGGCACAGTGGCAGAAAAGACTGCTTTCGGCTTTGTGAAAAAATATCTTGCGGAGCGCAGTAAGACCGCTGTGAAGGCGGAAGAAAATCGTCTTGCATCGGGTTGTGTGGGCGTAAGACGCACCACAGGACAGCACCCTGGCGGTTTGGTGGTCATTCCTCAGGAAAATGAAATTTGGGATTTCTGCCCGGTTCAGCGGCCTGCTGACGACCCCAAAGCAGAACAGATCACCACCCACTTTGAATATCACTCCATGGAAGAAAATCTTCTGAAATTGGATATGTTGGGTCATGACGACCCCACCATGATCCGCATGATGGAGGATATGACCGGCGTGGACGCCAAGACGATACCGCTGGACGACAAGGATACCATGTCTATCTTTACATCCAGCAAGGTGCTGGGCTACGAAAATGATCCCATTTTGGGCCCCACCGGTGCGGTTGCGGTGCCGGAATTCAATACCCGGTTTACCCGTGGTGTTTTGCTGGATACCATGCCGGATAAATTTGATTTTCTGGTGCGTATTTCCGGCTATACCCATGGCACGGACGTGTGGCTGGGCAACGCTAAGGATCTGATCACTTCCGGCAAGACGGATGTGGGCGGTACCATTGGCTGCCGTGACGATATTATGCTCTATCTGATCAGCATGGGCATTAAGGATAAGCGAGCCTTTAAGATCATGGAATCAGTCCGCAAGGGCAGAGGTCTGCCCGATGGCGCTGAGCAGGAAATGATCGATGCAAATGTGCCGGATTGGTATATCGAGTCCTGCAAGAAGATCAAGTATCTGTTCCCCAAGGCACATGCGGTGGCATATGTTATGATGGCATTCCGAATTGCCTGGTTTAAGGTCAACTACCCACTGGCGTTTTATGCTGCGTATTTCTACCGTCGCAGTCAAAAGGGTGGATTTGACGCTATGATGATGGCCTGTGGTATGGATACGGTGCTGGAAAATATCACCGCCATCGACAACAATGAAAATGCTACGGAAAAAGATCAGGATAATTTGATCACACTGGAAGTGGCATATGAATTTTATCTCCGTGGTTTTGAATTTTTGCCCATTGATGTATATAAGAGTCATGCTACAAAGTTCCTCATTGAGGACGGAAAGCTCAGACCTCCTTTTGTATCCGTGCCCGGGCTTGGTGAGAGCGCGGCATGGGATCTAATGAACGGCAGAGAGGGCAAGCGTTTCCTTTCTGTAGAGGAAATCGCTGCCGCTTGTCCGAAGGTTTCCAAAACCCATATTCAAATGCTCAAAGATGTGGGCGCGTTCGGCGACCTGCCGGATAGCAGCCAGGTCAGTTTGTTTTAACAAATAGGGAGGTTCTTATGCAGGATATTGGTGTTCAGTTTCATATTCGCTGCAAGGAAGGCGATGTGGGTAAATACTGCATTTTGCCCGGTGATCCAGGGCGTTGCGAGGCCATCGCTGCCCATTTTGACAATCCCGTCCATGTGGGCATGAATCGGGAATACAATATTTATACCGGTTACCTAAATGGTGAAAAGGTGAGTGTGTGCTCCACCGGCATTGGCGGTCCCTCGGCTGCCATCGCCATGGAGGAACTGGCTGCCATTGGGTGTGATACTTTCGTGCGGGTTGGCACCTGCGGTGGAATTGCGCTGGATGTTTTGCCCGGTGATGTGGTGATCGCCACCGGTGCCGTGCGTTATGAGCATACATCTTTGGAGTATGCTCCTGCGGAATTTCCTGCGGTTGCAGACTTTACCGTAACCACTGCTTTGAAAGAAGCAGCCAAAGGACTGGGTGTGACACACCATTTGGGTGTTGTGCAATGCAAGGATTCTTTTTACGGTCAGCACAGTCCGGATCGCTCACCGGTCAGCTATGAACTGCACCAAAAGTGGGAAGCGTGGAAACGTTTGGGCGTGAAAGCCAGCGAGATGGAATCTGCTGCGCTGTTTGTTGTCGCCTCTGCGCTGGGTGTTCGCTGCGGCAGCTGCTTCCATACTGTGTGGAATCAGGAACGGGAGAAGGCAGGCCTTTTCATGCCTCTGATCGAGGATACCTCCATCGCCATCAAGGTTGGCATTGAAGCAGTGAAAAAGCTGATTGCAGAAGATCAGAAATAACAAAAAACGCTCCCGAAAATCGGGAGCGTTTTTCTATGTTGTAAATTAGGCCTTGCCGGCGCAGCCCAGAACGTTGACCAGCTTATGGCGAACGATCTCCTTGATGTTGGAGCGGGCGGGTTTCAAGTACTGACGAGGATCGAAGTGATCGGGATGCTCGTTGAAGTACTGACGAATGGTGCCGGTCATTGCAAGACGCAGGTCAGAGTCAATGTTGATCTTGCAGACGGACAGGGCAGCAGCCTTACGCAGCTGCTCTTCGGGAACACCGATAGCATTGGGCATCTTGCCGCCGTTGGCATTGACCATTGCCACATATTCCTGAGGAACAGAGGAAGAACCGTGCAGAACGATGGGGAAGCCGGGCAGACGCTTGGTGACTTCTTCCAGCACGTCGAAACGCAGTGCGGGAGGAACCAGGATACCCTGCTCGTTTACGGTGCACTGCTCAGGAGTGAACTTGTAAGCACCGTGGGAAGTGCCGATGGCAATGGCCAGAGAGTCACAACCGGTGCGGGTGACGAACTCTTCCACTTCTTCGGGACGGGTGTAGGATGCGGCCTCAGCAGCAACATTCACTTCGTCCTCAATACCAGCCAGGCTGCCCAGCTCAGCTTCGACAACAACACCGTGGTCGTGAGCGTACTCAACTACCTTCTTGGTGATGGCGATGTTCTCTTCGAAGGAGTGGCTGGAAGCATCGATCATGACGGAAGTAAAGCCACCGTCGATGCAGGACTTGCAGGTCTCAAAGCTGTCGCCATGGTCCAGGTGCAGAGCAACAGGAATGTCGGGGCATTCCAGAACTGCGGCTTCCACCAGCTTCACCAGGTAGGTGTGGTTGGCGTAGGCGCGAGCGCCCTTGGAAACTTGCAGGATAACAGGTGCTTTCTCCTCGCGGCAAGCTTCGGTGATTGCCTGAACGATTTCCATGTTGTTGACGTTGAATGCGCCGATGGCGTAACCGCCGTCGTAGGCTTTCTTAAACATCTCGGTTGTGGTAACAAGTGCCATTGGAATCAATCCTTTCATATTAACGGACGTGGTCCGCATTTTTCGACTATCATTATAGCACATTTTCTTCATTTTGCAATATGAATTTGTAAATTGTACCGTTCATAAGTGGAACAAAAATATATTAATTTTCCGGGCAAATATTGGAAATATCCACAATAAGATAAATGAATTTTCTATTTGCCTTTTTCAGAAAATATCGGTATAATAGTTTAGTGATTTGAAAGCAAAATACAGAAGGAGTGTTTTTATTATGAAATTATCCCCTTTGCAGGTAGCAAGATATCAGTATAATCCCAAGCTGCCCGCCATGCTGCGTGCCGGTATTTCTGAGATCTGTGTAAAAGACGGTGATCCTACCCAGTCCGTTGCGGATCAGGAAAAGATCAAGGCGCTGTTTCCCAATACCTACGGCAAGAACGAAATTACCTTCCAGAAGGGCGTGAACACCAGCGAAGCGAAAAAGCAGGTAGTTGGCGTGATCCTTTCCGGCGGACAAGCTCCCGGTGGCCACAACGTGATCTGCGGCTTGTATGATGCGCTGAAAGCAACCGACAAGGACAATGTGCTTTACGGCTTTAAGGGCGGCCCCAGCGGTCTGATCGACGATGATTACATCATCTTTGAGGACGACTATATCAATGCTTACCGCAATACCGGTGGATTTGACATTATCGGCTCCGGCCGTACCAAATTGGAGACAGAGGAGCAGTTTGCGATCGTTGCAGAAAACTGCAAGAAGCACGGCATTACCGCTCTGGTCATCATCGGTGGTGACGACTCCAACACCAATGCGGCTGTGCTGGCAGAATATTTTGCTGCGCATAACGCGGGCATTCAGGTCATCGGCTGTCCTAAGACCATTGACGGCGACTTAAAGAACGAAGATATTGAGTGCTCCTTTGGTTTCGACACCGCAACCAAGACCTATGCAGAAATAGTTGGCAATATTGAGCGTGATGCAAACTCTGCCAAGAAGTATTGGCACTTTGTGAAGGTTATGGGCCGCAGCGCCTCTCACGTGGCTTTGGAGACCGCTTTGCAGACCCAGCCCAACATCTGCCTCATCGGTGAAGAAGTGGCCGCAAAGAAGATGTCTTTGTCTGCCATCGCTGCATATATTGCCGATTCCGTTGCTGCTCGTGCAGCCAAGGGTTGGAATTTCGGCGTTGCTGTGATTCCTGAGGGTATCGTAGAGTTCGTACCCGAATTCTCTATGCTGATCGCTGAGATCAATGAACTTCTGGCCGGTGAAAAGGCTGACAAGTTTAACACTCTGGCTACCTGGGCTGATAAATATGCCTTTATCGAGGCTGGTCTGAGTAAGGAAGCAATGGCTGTGTTCGCAGTGCTGCCCCAGTCCATTCAGCAGCAGCTGTTCCTGGAACGGGATCCCCATGGTAACGTGCAGGTTTCTCTGATTGAGTCTGAAAAGCTCTTCTCTGAGATGGTTAAGGCAAATCTGGCCGAGCGGAAGAAGGCTGGCACTTACAAGGGTAAGTTTACCGCATTGCATCACTTCCTGGGCTACGAAGGCCGCTGTGCTTTCCCGTCCAACTTTGACGCAGATTACTGTTATAGTCTTGGTTATAACGCATTCATGCTGATCCAGTATGGTTACACCGGCTATCTGTCCAAAGTATCCAATCTGTCCAAGCCCGCAGAAGAGTGGGTCGCAGGCGGTATGCCCATTACCAAGATGATGAACATCGAGCGTCGTCACGGCGCTGATAAGCCTGTAATCCGCAAGGCGCTGGTGGAGCTTGACGGTGCACCCTTTAAATACTTTGAGGCACACAGAGAAGCCTGGGCTGTGGAGACGGCTTATGTTTATCCCGGTGCGATCCAGTATTGGGGTCCTGCTGAGGTCTGCGATCTGACCACCAGAACTCTGGCGTTGGAAAAGGGCGAATAATTTTAAATCATCAATTAAAATGCACCCGAAATCACGGGTGCATTTTTACTTTTCTTCGTAAATTTCTATTTACCTTTGGTGTGGAATGAGGTATAATAATGGCATTACATAAAGATAGGTGTTACTATGACTGAACAGTTGGGTTTGCGCTTTTTGAATGCGCGGAAAAAATATATCGCCAGCCAATTTCAGGATCTGAATAATATGCAGCTGCAAGCTGCCATGGCTACGGAAGGACCGCTTCTGCTTCTGGCGGGTGCCGGCAGCGGTAAGACCACTGTGCTGATTCGACGGATTGCAAATCTGATCCGTTTCGGTCGGGGCAGTGACAGCAACGAAATCCCGGATCTGATAACGGAAGATGATGTGGCTTTTTTGGAAGATGAGTTTGTCTGGCGGCAGGATCAGCGTCGGGCAGACGCGCTGAGCGCCGTAGAGCCGGCAGCGCCTTGGAGTATCATTGCAATAACCTTTACCAACAAAGCCGCTAAGGAACTGAAAGAGCGCCTTACAGGGCTGCTTGGTGATGCAGGGCAGGATGTGTGGGCCATGACGTTCCACTCCGCTTGTTGTCGGATTCTGCGTCGTGATATTGAGCGGCTGGGTTATACCCGCAGCTTTACTATTTACGACACTTCTGATTCTGAGCGTATCATGAAGGAAATTATCAAGGATATGGGGCTGGACGACAAGACGTTTCCGGCCAGGTATGTCCTTGGCATCATCAGCAAAGAAAAGGATCAGATGGTTTTGCCCCAGGAGCTTTTGGATCGGGCGCAGAATAACCGGGATCTGAAATTGCTGCCCATTGCTCGTGCTTACAGTACTTATCAGCAGCGGCTGAAAGAAAACAATGCGGTAGATTTTGACGATATTATTCTTTTGACTGTCAAGCTTTTAATGGAAAATGAGGATATTCGTTCGTATTATCAGCGGAAATTCCGCTATGTTCTGGTGGACGAATACCAGGATACCAACCACATCCAATATCTACTGACCAGCTTACTGGCAGGCGGGTATGAGAATATTTGTGTGGTTGGCGACGATGATCAGAGCATTTACCGTTTCCGTGGCGCGACCATTGAGAATATTCTCAGCTTTGAGAAGCAGTATCGGGGCGCAAGGGTGATCCGTTTGGAGCAAAATTACCGCTCTACCCAGTCGATCTTGAATGCAGCTAACGCGGTGATCGCCAATAATGTTGGCAGAAAAGGAAAACGCTTATGGACTGCAAACGGAGTAGGCGAGAGCATTACGGTATATGAGTCCGCTGATGAAGCGGCTGAGGCTTCCTATGTTGCAGGGCAGATCATTCAGCGCTCCAAAGGTAAGAACTTCCGGGATTATGCCATTTTGTACCGAACGAATGCCCAGTCTAATGCTTTGGAATATGCTATGAAGCGCAACGGTATACCTTACCGCATTATTGGTGGCACACGATTCTTTGACCGTGCAGAAATTAAGGATATGCTGGCGTATCTTTGCGTCATTAATAACCGGGCAGATGACTTGCGTCTTAGCCGTATTATTAACAATCCTCCGAGAGGCCTGGGTGCAAAAGCTTTGGAAACTGCGCAGCGGCTTGCTCAGGCGGAGGGTGTACCCCTTTACCAGGTGATCAAGGATGTAAATTTCTATGGTCCGCTGGAAAAAGCTGCTGGTAAGTTTGCCGCATTCCGAGATCTGATTGAGGGATTGGCAGCGTTGCTGGAATCCGGTATGCCGCTTCCGGACTTTTATGAAGAATTAATGATCCGCACCGGGTATGTGGACATGCTCACTGCAAAGGACACAGAAGAGAATCGGAGCAGACTGGAAAACGTTCGAGAATTAAAGTCCAGCATTTTGACCTACATGGAAAACGAACCGGACCCGACCCTTGCCGGATTTTTGGAAGAAATTGCCCTTTATACAGACATTGAACAGTATAATGAAGGCGATGACGCCATCGTTATGATGACGATGCACTCATCCAAGGGTTTGGAATTTCCACATGTGTTCCTGGTGGGCTTTGAAGATGGTTTGTTCCCCGGAAGCCGCGCCATTGGCGACAGAGATGAGATGGAAGAAGAGCGACGGCTTTGCTATGTGGCGATCACTCGCGCAAAAAAGACTCTGACCATTAGTCATGCAAGGCAGAGAATGCTCTATGGCAAGACCAGTGGGTGCATCGCATCTCGTTTCTTAAAGGAATTGCCGGAGGATTGTGTGGTCAAAAAAGGCGGGTTCACAGCCTCTTATCGCACGTCCTTTGAGCCGGAACGGTATAGCCGCCCAACGCCTGCTGCGCAAGCGAAAACGGCGAGTTTTGGCATGGCATCTTCCGCAGAATCTTCTGCAAAAGCCCCGTCGCTGAGCCTAAGCAAAGGTGACAGCGTACAGCACACTGCCTTTGGCAGAGGTTTGGTGCTCTCTGTGATCCAGATGGGTGGAGATGCGCTGCTGGAAATTGCCTTCGACCAGGTAGGAACGAAAAAGCTGATGGCAAAAACCGCTAGCGCACACATGAAAAAAGTGTAATATTTCCGATTAAATTCTCATAGCATCACAAGAGGTGGTGCTATGAAACGGGGTTTGCGCAAGCTGGTTACACTCATTTGCTTTTCTGTGATCTTCGCAATGTGTATGCTGCTGTGGTTTCGGGCACGCTATTATGACGTGATTCGGGATCTGGCGCAAACGCAGGTGAGCAATTCCACCTCGGATCTGATCAATGATGCCATTGATCGGCAGATCGAGTTAGGAAACATTCAGTATGACCGGATCGTGTATTTTGAAAAGGATCTGAACGGTAGGATCACCGCCCTTAAAACCAATATGATCGAGGTAAACCGCCTGAAAACCGCTATTTTAAACCTGATCAACGACGAGATCCTTGCGCTGGATTCCAGCGACCTGGGAATTCCCATCGGCAGCTTGTTTTTGCCAGAGATCTTAGGAGGCAGAGGAACCAGCATTCCGGTCAATATAATATCCATTCGTAATTCCGACGGTGGATTTGAGAGTAATTTCACAGAAGCGGGAATTAACCAGACACTGCATCAGCTGACGATGGATGTGCGTGTAGATGTGGCGATCCTGGTTCTGGGGCGAACGGAAAGTTTTACAATTACGAGCCGGGTGGTTGTGGCAGAGACCATAATCGTAGGGCAAGTCCCGGACACATTATTACAAACCGGAGGGTAGACATGGACGCACAAACGAGAATCAATGAGCTGACGGATCTTCTGATCGATGCGAATTACCGCTACTATGTTCTGGACGATCCGAAAATGCCGGATTTTGAATATGACAGACTGCTTCGTGAATTGGAGATTTTGGAGCAGGAGAATCTCCAGCTTGTCCGTGGGGATTCACCGACCCTTCGCGTTGGCGGAAAGGCATTGGATAAGTTTGAAAAGTACACCCACCCGGTGCCGCTGATGAGCTTGCAGGACGTATTTTCTCCGGAGGAATTGGGCGAATTTCTGGAAAAGACACTAACTGCCTATCCGGAAACGTATTTCTCTGTAGAGCCAAAGGTGGACGGTTTGTCTGTGGCGCTTGAATATGAGAACGGTCAGTTCGTTCGGGGCGCGACTCGGGGAGACGGTGTGGTCGGTGAAGATGTGACCGAGAATTTAAAAACTATTCGCTCCATTCCTATGACCTTGGAGGGCGCACCTGCAAGGCTGATCGTCCGGGGCGAGGTGTATATGCCCAAGGCAACCTTTGAAAAGCTCAACGAGCAGCAGGAGGCGGAGGGAAAGCCTTTGTTCGCCAATCCCAGAAACGCTGCTGCCGGTTCTCTTCGTCAGTTGGATTCAAAGGTCACCGCAAAACGGGGGCTGGATATTTATATTTTTAACGTGCAGCTTGCTGATGGTGTTGAATTTGCAAATCACGAAGATTCCTTGCGTTTCTTGGAGCAACTTCATTTTAAGGTCATTCCAAACGGAATGCTTCGAACGGTTGCAGATGTGACGGAATATGTGATGAAGATCGACCGGGAAAGAGAGGATCTGCCTTGTGATATTGATGGCGCGGTGGTAAAGGTCAACGATCTTTCTCAACGTCAGAAGATGGGTCAGACCGCCAAATTCCCCAAGTGGGCGGTTGCCTACAAGTATCCTCCGGAAATTAAACCTACTGTGGTGGAGGATATCGTTGTTCAGGTGGGCAGAACCGGTGTCTTGACCCCGAAGGCTGTGGTTCAGCCGGTGCGTCTGGCGGGAACGACTGTTACAAATGCCACGCTCCACAATCAGGATTTTATATCCGAGCGGGATATTCGCATTGGCGATACGGTTTTGATCCGGAAGGCCGGTGAAATCATTCCGGAAATTCTGGAAGTTGATATTTCTAAACGGCCGGCAACGGCTGAGCCTTATTTCCTGCCGGTTACTTGTCCTGTTTGCGGTGCAAAGACAGAGCGTGATCCGGAGGGCGCATTTTTGCGCTGCACCGGAGCGGAATGTCCTGCCCAGCTAAGCCGGAATATTGCACACTTTGTGAGCCGAGATGCCATGGATATTGAAGGGCTTGGCAGTTCTATCGTAGATGCGCTGATCGAAAAGGAATTGATCCATTCGCCTGCGGATATTTACTATTTGAGCTTAGATCAAATGAAGAGCCTTTGGCAGAAGGGTGAACTGGCTGCAAAGAAACTGCTTGCCGCCATTGAAAACAGCAAGCAGCAGGATCTGAGCAGATTGATCTATGCCCTGGGCATTAAGCAGGTGGGCGCTAAGACTGGCAAGGCTTTGGCTGCGGCATTTGGTTCGCTGGACGCCATTGGCAGCGCCACGGTGGAGGAGCTGACTGAGCTTCCCGATGTGGGCGATGTGATTGCCGGAAATATTGTGGATTGGTTCGCCCAAAGTCAGTCCCAGCATTTGATCGAATTACTTCGCAACGCCGGAGTGAATTTTGAATCTAAACGGGTGATCACAGATAGTCGTTTTGCCGGCATGACCTTTGTGCTTACCGGTGCGCTGAGTAAGTTTACCCGGGAAGAAGCAACGGAGAAGATCGAGTTGTTTGGTGGCAAGGCTGCTGGTTCTGTTTCCAAAAAAACAACCTATGTGGTAGTGGGCGAAAATGCCGGTTCCAAGGAACGCAAGGCCATTGAACTGGGCATTCCCATTCTTTCGGAAGATGATTTTCTGAAAATGATCGCTGAATAAAAAATGAGCGTGCCAATCGGCACGCTCATTTATGTTTAGAGGGAATAATCCTCGTCGTTATACTTCTCAAAATCCAAAGCCTTGGGCTTTAAGGGCATTCTCTTAAAGGGATCATAACGGAATTTACGGCATTTATGGGTCACCGGTACAGTGCCTTTTTTAACGCAGAGCACCTGCTCATCGTCGATCTTCACGCCATGGTCACAATAGGCGCAGGAGCGTTGGATTTTTTTACGAAACAGCATAAACGCGCCTCCTTACACTTTTTGACTATTATACACCATAAAGAGCCGGAATGCTACACCTTTTTTCCGCTTTTACGCAAAGGAACGCAAAAATTATGATTCCAAGGAGTAAAATGCCGTAAAAAAGAGGATATAGAGGCAAATTGCATTCGTTTGGAAGCAGAAACTGCTGATATAACGATGCAAGAAGTACGCTGAATCCTGTTTGAAGAAGTTTTCCCGGGAAATAGAATTTCAGTCGCAATTCCTTGGTTACGGCGGCAGTCTGCATAACTACGCACAGACCTCCGAAGGAAATCAAGGCAGAGCATAGGATCAATCGCAGTCCTTCGTTTGCGATGTAGCGCAACGCAGTACAGCCGATGGTCAGTTCCACCATGCCGTTGATAGCGATTTGCACCCAGTCCTTAAAATACCACAGAAACCAACGATTAAGATATGCGATCATAAGCCGGAACAGCAAGATCCATCCGCATACCTGCGCCATTACAAGCAAGCTTTTTCTTAATATTTCCTGCATCGTGGGCTGTCTTGCGGAGTGTAGGGTGATGCTGTCGTTACTTCTGCCGGGCAGAATCAGAGAAACCATAATCGCAGAAAGCATATGAATGATCCATAACGCCCAGCCGGTACTTATGTCGGTGAAATTGGCAGCGGCAATGCCAAACAAAAAGGCAGGGCCGGCATTGGAACAAAAACCGAGCATTCTCTCTGCCTGTTTTTTTGTCAATTGACCGTTCTGGTACAGCGTTGCGACGCTTTGCGCCCCCGTGGGATAACCACCGATCAGACCGATGAGAAATACCGATTCACTTCCCTGTGGTATACCGGTCAATTTGCTGATAAAGGGCATTGGGACAGAAGCGCCCGATAGGGAAGATGTAAGCAAAATCGATAAGAAAAAGAAAGGAAACAAGCTGGGTATAACGGTCATAATGCATAGCTGCAACCCCTCACGGGCGCCGATTAGTGCGGTTTTTGCATCCAGGATCAATGCCAGCATAGCAGCAGCCGCAGCAATGCCTGTCCATGTTTTGCGTGTCAATTCGATCACCTCAAAAGAATCTATGCGCAATTGGGAAATAACATCACCAAACGGTCATAGAATTTTACATAGGAGGGGATCAATTTGAGTAAAAACAATTTACTGGGACGCATAGCAGATGCGGTTGGCCTTTATGGAATCAGCGTACCCGGTGTGCCTTTGGTGGAAATCGCGGGCGATGGGCGAGTGCTGATCGAAAATCACATGGGTGTTACCGAATATGGAAAAGAGCGCATTTCCTTAAAGGTGAAATTTGGACAGATCTGTGTTTGGGGAAAAGGTTTGGAACTGCTGAAAATCACCCGTGATACGGCTGTGATTTCTGGGAAAATACATAATGTTGAGTTTCACAAGGGGTGCGCTTGATGGGAATATTAGAATCTTCTCTGGTATTGAAATTAACCAGCGCGGATACGTTAGGAGCAATTGCCGCAATCCAAAAAAACGGGATTATATTGTATGACACAATGACGGAAGATGATCTTGTGGTTGTTTTTCGGGTCAGAAGAAAAGATCTTCAAACTGTTCAGTCTATTGCTGCGCAAAGAGGGGAACGCCTTGAAATCTTGAAGCGGCATGGACTTTATTGGAAAATGAAGAGACTATTAAAGCGGCCGGTGCTGGTGGTCGGAGTTTTGCTACTGTTATTGCTCAGTGCGTTCATTCCAACCAGGGTGTTTTTCATACAGGTAGAGGGGAACGATACGATCCCAACAAGACTGATTCTGGAACAAGCGGAGAAATGTGGGATCTGCTTTGGCGCATCCAGAAGCGCGTTGCGCAGTGAAAAAGTGAAAAATGCATTATTGGATGCGCTGCCGGAACTAAAGTGGGCAGGTGTCAATACTTCCGGGTGCGTTGCGACCATTACGGTTCGGGAAAGACAAATTACGCAGGTTCAAAAGACGGGCACGGGTGTGAGCAACATCGTTGCCATTCGTGATGGATTTATTTTGTCAGGAACGGCAACGAAAGGAAATCCCATATTTGAGGTTGGTCAATCTGTAAAAGCCGGTGATGTGTTGATTTCCGGATATACGGATTGCGGGCTTTCAATCCGAGCGACGGAAGCGATGGGAGAGATTTTTGCCCAGACAAATCGGAAAATTTCCGTTTTGGCGCCGAAGGACTATATGGTCAGAAATGAAAAATCTGCTGAAATACGTAAATATGCGCTGATTATCGGAAAAAATCGAATAAATTTCTATAAAGATAGTGGAATTTTAGATAGCAGTTGTGTTAAAATGAGTAAGATAGTACAATTAACCTTGCCAGGTGGATTTACATTGCCAATCTATTGGGTTGCGGAAACCTGGGAGGTTTATTCTGCAGAAAAAGCCCAGCAGTCATCTGAGGAAACCAGAGCACAGATCTCTGATTTTGCAGAGGAATATATTGTCAAGCAAATGATTGCCGGCCAGATCCTTACAAAGCAGGAATATTTCACGGACGAGGATTCGTTAGATGTAGAATTTACCTGTCGGGAGATGATCGGACAAGTTCAAACTGAGGAGATTATTACACCAAATGGGGAACGTAACTGAACGGATTATCAATGCAGAGCGGTTGGAGGATCTGGTAAGCGTTTTCGGATCTTTTGACGAGAATATCAAACGAATTGAAGATGCGCTGAATGTGTCCATCGTTAACCGGGGTATGGAACTGAAAGTTTCCGGTGAGCCGGAACCGGTGGATAAGGCCGTGCGTACCCTGGAAGGTCTGCTGACGCTGGCTGCCAGAGGTGAGTCCATCGACGAGCAGCGGGTTCGTTATCTGATGACGCTGGTGCAAGAGGGGAACGACAGCTTTGTTTCCCAGATAGCAAAAGATGTGGTCTGCATTACCGCCAAAGGCAAGCCGATCAAGGCAAAAACCGTCGGACAGCAGACCTATATGAAGGCGATCCAGAATCACACTGTTACCATCGGAGTTGGACCGGCTGGTACTGGAAAAACATACCTTGCAGTGGCAGCAGCGGTTGCGGCATTCCGGGAGCGGAGTGTAAACCGGATCATTTTGACACGGCCTGCGGTTGAAGCGGGAGAGCGCCTGGGATTCCTGCCCGGTGATTTGCAAAACAAGGTAGATCCTTACCTGAGACCCCTTTATGATGCTCTTTATGACATGCTGGGGGCAGAAACTTTTCAGAAGTATCAAGAGCGTGGTTCTATTGAAGTGGCGCCTCTGGCGTACATGAGAGGCCGAACCCTAGATGACAGCTTCATTATTCTGGACGAAGCACAAAACACAACGCGGGAGCAGATGAAAATGTTTCTGACGCGCCTTGGCTTTGGTTCTAAGGTGGTCATTACCGGTGACGTTACCCAGATCGATCTGCCCGACGATAAGGTATCCGGACTGAAAGATGCGGTACGGGTTCTGGACGGAATCAAAGATATCGCAATTTGCCGGTTGACTTCTGCCGATGTGGTGCGTCATGCACTGGTGCAGCAGATTATCGATGCGTATGATCGGGCCAACAAAAAGCAGGAACAAAAGAAACCCGAATACAAGGGGAGAAAAGACAATGGGAAATAAAGTGAATATGACCTTCGAGATCCTGACATTGCGTCAGCCGATGATCTCGTACATCATTGGAAAATGTGTGGAAGCGGTGCTTGCAGCAGAAAAAATCGAAACGGATTGCGAGATCAATGTACTGATCACCAACGATCGGGGAATTCGTGCGATCAACAAAGCAAGCCGGAGTATTGATGCGCCCACAGATGTACTCAGTTTTCCCATGTTTTCGTTAGAACCAGGTAATCCTCCGGAGGACTGGACAGAATTTTTGGACGCTGAGACGGATCTATGCCCTCTGGGCGATATGTGCATCAGCTTGGAACGGGCGATCAAGCAGGCAAAGGAATACGGACATAGTGTGAAGCGAGAGGTCGGTTATCTAACTATACATTCCATGTTACATTTATTGGGCTATGACCATTTGGACGAAGCTGAGCAGAAAGCAATGATGCGTACCCGGGAAGAGGCGATCGCTGCCACCATTCCTGGACTGAGCCGAGAATAAGATTAGGAGATATACAGGATGAAAACGAAGACAGCTATGATCACCATTGCGGGTCGTCCCAATGTGGGCAAATCAACGCTTGTAAATCACTTGGTTGGCGAGAAGATCGCCATTGTTTCCAACAAGCCTCAGACGACCCGGAATCGGATCTGCGGCGTACTAACTAAGAATGACA
This sequence comes from Faecousia sp., assembly GCA_045647845.1. Classification (GTDB taxonomy): domain Bacteria; phylum Bacillota; class Clostridia; order Oscillospirales; family Oscillospiraceae; genus Faecousia. Next base: position 151,299 of record JAZRMV010000009.1, on the reverse strand, counting down.
CCCAGTTTGTTTTTGTGGATACACCGGGCTTTCACAAGCCTCGCACGAAACTTGGAGATTACATGGTCAATGTGACACGCGAGTCCATTGCGGATGTAGATATGACGATCCTGGTGGTAGAACCCATTGATTCCGTTGGCAATCAGGAGCAGCTTCTTTTGGAACAGCTGCGTTCCAAAAACTGCCCGGTTGTTCTTGCCATCAATAAGATCGATACAGTAGAGAAAGAGAGCCTGCTCGCCGTGATCAGCGCCTACGCAGAGACATTTGATTTCAAGGCGATTATTCCCATCAGCGCCAAAAACGGCGACGGTTTGGACAGACTTTTAGCGATTTGTAATGAATGCGCAGTATCTGGGCCTTTCTTGTTCGATACTGAAACCACCACGGATCAGCCGGAACGGCAGGTCATGGCGGAGATCATTCGGGAAAAGATCCTTTGGAATCTGGATCGGGAAGTGCCCCATGGTACTGCGGTGGAGATCACTAAGTTCTCCGAGCGTGATAGCGGCATTATCGACATCGACGCCACCATTTACTGCGAAAAAGCAAGCCACAAGGGCATTATTATCGGCAAAAACGGAGAGATGCTCAAAAAAATCTCCACGATGGCTCGTAACGATTGCGAGCGCTTTATGGGAACGAAAGTTTTCCTGACCACCTGGGTTAAAGTTAAGGAAAACTGGCGTGACTCGGATTTCCTGGTTCGTAACTTCGGTTACAGCGAATAATTTCCATGGCTAGTTCTCCACGTTTTGGCAAAGCTAAGCGTGGAGGGATGAAACATGACTGCCAATGATTACTGGAATCTTTTTTTGCTGACCGGCGCTCCGGCGGCATATCTTCTGTACAATCAAGCCCGCAAAATGGAGAAACAGAATGTATCTGAAAACACAGGCACTGGTACTCAGAGTCACGGATTACAATGACCGGGACTGTCTGCTGACGCTGCTCACCCCGGAAAATGGAAAATTGACCGCAAAAGCCAGAGGCTTACGACGGAAGAACAGTCCCTTGACTGCTACCTGTCAGCTTTTGGCTTATGGCAATTTTACGCTTTTTTTCTACCAGGGTATGTATACGATAAATGAAGCTGAGTCTGTGGAGCTGTTTCAGCCGCTTCGACGGGATCTGACTAAACTTTCTCTGGGAACATATTTTGCCCAGGTAGCGGAACTGATCTGCCAGGAAGATCTGCCGAATCCGGAAATACTAAGTCTTACACTAAACTGTCTGCACGCTCTTTCCAGTCTAAATCTACCAGAACAGAAGGTAAAGGGTGTATTTGAATTTCGTATTGCTGCCCTTGCCGGTTATTTGCCGGATCTGAGCGGCTGCCATGTATGCGGGTGCGAGACTCCGGATCGCTTTGATCTTTCTGCCGGCGCGCTGGAATGTTATCATTGCGGAAGATCGGGTGAGGGGAGTATCCGGTATCCGATCACGCCGGGTATATTGGAAGCAGTACGGTATATTACCCAATGCGAGCCAAAGCGGCTATTTGGTTTTAGTTTGGACGAGGAGAATTATCAGCAGCTATCCGAACTTTCTGAGGCGTATCTGACCACACAATTGGAGCGAGGATTCTCTACATTGGATTTTTATAAATCTTTACTTATTTAGGAGTCAAACATGTCTGATTTATACGCAAAATCTATGATTAAGCTGGAACTGGATCAGGTCTTGGCACTGCTTTCTCAATGCGCAGGAAGCCAAGAGGGCAAGGCTGCGTGTCTTGCGTTATCTCCGGTTTCCGATCTTGACGATGTGAATGATCTTTTAAGCGAAACCACCGCAGCGGTGGGTATGTGTTATAAAAAGGGCAACCCGGTTTTCGGTGACGTTACTGACGTTTCTGCATCGTTGGAACGAGCGCATAGGGGCGGCTGTCTGCAACCGGTAGAGCTTTTACGCATTGCCGGTGTGCTTCGCTGCGCCAGAAATATTAAGGGATATGTTTCCGAGGACGACGAAAAAACGGTTCTTGACGAGCTATTTCAGGGAATTACGCCCAATAAATACCTGGAAGATAAGATCTTCGGTGCAATTCTTTCGGAGGAAGAAATTGCCGACAACGCATCTTCAACGCTGTTTGATATTCGTCGCCATATGCGGATTCAAGCGGCTAAGATCAAAGACAGTTTGCAGAAGATCATTTCTTCGCCGTCTTTTTCCAAATATCTCAGAGAGCCCATCATTACCATTCGGCAAGGCAGATATGTGGTGCCGGTTAAAAGCGAGCACAAAGCGGATCTGCCGGGTCTGGTGCACGATGTTTCTTCTACCGGTTCTACCTACTTCGTAGAGCCTATGTCCGCTGTCAATGCAAACAACGCCCTCAGAGAGCTGGAAATCAAAGAAAAGAAAGAAATTGAACGGATCCTGGCGGAACTCTCGGCTGATGCATCGGACTGGCAGGAGTCCATCAATCGAAACGTGGAACTGTTGGTTCGCCTCGACGTGATCTTTGCCAAAGCGAAGCTTTCCTTCCGAATGAACGGCAGTGCGCCCCAGATGAACGATTCCGGTATTGTGGAGCTACGTAAAGCGCGGCATCCTTTGATCGACAGCAAAACGGTCGTGCCGATCTCACTGCATTTAGGCAAGGATTTTGATACCATGATCATCACCGGCCCGAATACCGGCGGCAAGACTGTGACGCTGGAAACCATTGGCCTGATGACTTTGATGGCTGAGTGCGGCATGCACATACCAGCAGGGGACGGAAGTATCTTATCTACATTTGATGCGATCCTGGCGGATATTGGCGATGAGCAGTCAATTGCCCAAAGCCTTTCTATATTTTCCAGCCACATGCGAACCATCGTTGACGTAGTTGCGCAATGTGATAACCGTACGCTGGTACTGTTTGACGAATTGGGCGCTGGTACAGATCCTGCTGAGGGTGCAGCCCTAGCCATTGCGCTGATCGAATTTTGCCGAAAAACGGGAAGTACAGTTGTGGCGACGACCCATTATGCAGAGCTGAAACTCTATGCAATGCGTACAAAGGGTGTCATCAACGCCTCCTGCGAGTTTAATGTAGAGACGCTGCAACCGACCTATAAGCTCCTGATCGGAATTCCCGGTAAATCCAACGCTTTTGCCATTTCCCGGAAGTTGGGATTATTTGAGGACATTTTAAAAGAAGCCAGTGATCTGGTGGGCAAAAACGATAAGGATTTTGAAGATGTACTTTCTCAGCTGGAACAGCAGCGGCAGCAGATGGAAGCTGCCCGGTTGGAGGCAGAACGGCTTCGTCAGGAAACAGAAAACATCAAGCGTCAAAGCGAAGAGTACAATATTCAGCTGCAAAAGGAAAAAGAAAAGGCAATGGCTGAGGCGCGCCGTGAGGCGCAGCAGATCATTGCGGACGCCCGCTTGGCTGCTAATGCTGCCAGCGAGGAATTGAAGGCGCTGCGCAAGCAGCTGCAAGACAGCGCGGATACCACGGGTCTGAATCAGCGCCAAGCAGAACTTCGCAAGAATCTGAATGAAGCAGAGAGCAGGATCAACGCCGGCCATGCTCAGGTGGAGCGCCCGAAGCCCAGCCGCGATATTATGGTCGGCGATACGGTGGAGCTGATCAAGCTGGGAGCAAAAGCGAGCGTTATTGCCATAAACAAGGACGGCACTTATCAGTTGCAAGCGGGTATCTTGAAAATGAATGCCAACGCTGATGAGATCTATTTGATTGAAAATCCTGCGCAAAACAAAACCAAGTCAAGACCTGCGCATTCCGGCAGGGAAATGAAGACCGCTGCCATGTCTTACGAGGTAGATCTGCGTGGTATGGACTCTGTGGAAGCGATCTGCGCTTTGGGACTGTATCTGGACAGCGCCATGCGCTCCAATCTGTCCACTGTTCGGATCATTCACGGAAAAGGAACGGGCACACTACGTGCCGCCGTGCATCAGGAACTGAAAAAGCACAAATTTGTCAAATCCTATCGATTGGGTGTATACGGTGAAGGCGAGGATGGCGTAACCATTGCCGAGCTCAGATAAAACTGGAAATGGTTGGAAATTTTTTTCTTGTTTTGTTTGATATTCACAAAAACGGGTTGACTTTTTCGTATAATTTGCTATCATAGGATTTAGTAAATGGCGAGGTCACTCTTGCCGGTTAGGAGTGCAATATGGTTGTAAAGGAAGTTCTTGTGAAGTGCGAGTCCGGACTTCATAATAAGCAGGCTACACTTTTTGTACAGAAAGCCAACGAATTCGTTTGCAGCATTTGGCTGGAATCGGGCAACCGGAAAATGAACGCCAAGAGCTTGCTGGGTATCATGTCTCTGGGCATTGTTACCGGCGCAAGAGTTACTGTGTCTGCCGAAGGCGCTGATGCGCAGGCCGCCATTGAAGCTCTGGAACCCCTGCTTCTTCGTGACGTTTATTGATATGATTGCTTAACCACCGCCTCGATGCCGGAATTCCCAGCATTGAGGCGGATTTTTTGGAGTGCATATGACTTTTGATGAATTAAAAGACAAATCCCAGTCGTTGCCACAAGCGCCAGGTGTTTATATCATGCGCGACAAAAACGACAAGGTTATATATGTGGGCAAAGCGAAAAAACTGAAAAATCGCGTCAGTCAATATTTCCACGCAACTGCGTCCCACAGTCCCAAGACCCGGCTGATGGTCTCTAAGATCCATCAGTTTGATGTGATCATTGCAGCTTCGGAATTTGAGGCGCTGGTCCTGGAATGCTCTTTGATCAAGCGCCACAAGCCCAAATACAACATTCTGCTGAAAGACGACAAGGGATATCCTTATATCCGCCTGGATATGCGGCAAGCTTATCCTGTAATGGAGCTTGCCGCAAAACCGGAGCAGGACGGCGCAGAGTATTTTGGTCCATTTGGGGGCAGAAATGTGACCCACGAGGCAATGAATGCGATCCGCCTTGCATTGAAGCTGCCTGAGTGTTCGAAGCATTTTCCCAATGATATAGGGAAGGGAAGACCCTGCCTGAATCTGCATATGCGCCAATGCGCCGGCTGGTGCCGTCCGGAAAGATCCCAGGAAGAATATCGGGCAATGATGGCCCAGGTGCGCCAGCTACTGTCCGGCAATTATCGGGTAATTGCTGAGCAGGTCAGAAGTGAAATGCTGGAAGCATCTGATGCGATGAATTTTGAGCGGGCTGCTGAGCTTCGTGACAGATTACGGGCAGTGGAAGCCTTGGGAAAGAAACAATTGGTGGTCGCAGGATCCGGTGCGGATACTGATGTGATCGGCTACGGCCAAGCAGGTACGAAAGCCTGTTTTGCGGTGCTGCATTATGCAGAAGGCAATCTGGTAGACAAGGACTACTGGGTGATCTCTGCGCCTGATGATCCTGCTGAGGCTGCCAGCAGCTTGATCAAGCAGTATTATTTAAATTGCGCTGTGGTTCCTAAGACGGTTTTGCTGCCGTTTCATCTTGAAGATGCCCATTGGATTCCGGGGCTTATCGAAAACCAGCGAAATCAAAAAACCAGATTGTTCGTTCCTCAAAGAGGAAACAAAGCAGCCCTGGTGGAGATCGCTTGCAGAAACGCATCCGAGGAAGCGGAGCGGGTTTCCGATAAGGAGGACAAAATTGCCGGTGCGTTGGTCTGCTTAACTAAAATGCTTGCAGTTGATGCACCGAAACGGATTTGTGCATTTGACATTTCGAATATTGCGGGAACGGATATTGTTTCCAGCATGGTAGTATTTGTTGACGGAAAGCCCAGGAAAAGCGAATATAAACGATTCAAAATCCGCAATATGGAGAATCAGGACGACTATGCGTCTATGGAGCAGACCGTTACTCGGGCATTTACCCACTATTGTGACGGTGATGAAAATTTCTCAGAAATGCCGGATATGATTTTAATAGACGGTGGTGACAGACACGCTCGGGTTGCGCTCAGTGCGTTACAGCAGTTGGGAATATCCATACCCATATTTGGCATGGTCAAAGACGACCGGCACCGCACGCGGGCGCTGGTGACTTGTGACGGCAAGGAGATCGCCATCGACACCAACCCTGCTGTATTTTCACTGATCGGCAATATACAGGAGGAGGCCCATCGGTTTGCGATCGGTTACCACAGAACACTGCGGAGCAAGCGACTAAAATATTCGCAGTTGGATGAGATTGCCGGCATCGGACCAAAACGAAAGGCACAACTGCTGAAAACATTCGGTTCCATTCAGGCGATTTCCCAAGCAACAATATCTGATCTGGAACAGCATTTACCAAAGGATGCGGCAAACGCGGTGCATATGCATTTTCACAAAAAGGGGAGTTAACTATGCGAGTAATTACCGGAAAAGCAAGAGGTGTACAATTGAAAACTCCCGCAGGAATGCAAACGCGTCCTACGTCTGATCGGGTGAAAGAAGCCATGTTCAGCATCATTCAGTTTGATATTCCGGGTATGCGTGTTCTGGACCTGTTTGGAGGAACCGGACAGTTGGGCATTGAAGCATTGAGCCGCGATGCAAAAGAGGCTGTATTTGTGGACGCCAGCGAGTCTGCCTGTGCATTGATCCGTGAGAACCTGCGCCGTACACACATGGAGCAGAGCGGCAGGGTAGTACGAAGCGACTATCTCTCATTTTTGTCTTCCTGCCGGGAAAAATACGGCATCATTTTCCTGGATCCACCGTATGCAGAAGTTTTTTTAGAAAATTCATTAAAAAAGATAACAGAAATTGACATTTTAGAAACTAATGGTATAATAGTTGCAGAACGCCCGCTCGGGAAGAATCTTCCGTGGGAATTTTCGGGCTATTCCCGGTCCAAGGACTATAAATATGGGAACACTTTGCTTACCGTATACCGGAAGAAGCAAAGCGAGGAAGTTTGATATGAAAATTGCCATTTATCCCGGCAGCTTTGACCCTGTTACCAGCGGTCATCTGAACATTATTCGCCGGGCTTCCAACATTTTTGATAAGCTGATCGTTTGCGTGATGGTCAATGCCGGCAAGAATCCTATGTTCACTCAAGAAGAACGGGTGGATATGATCAAGCGGGTCACCAAAGATCTTCCCAATGTGGAAGTGGATTACTCAAACGAATTACTTGCAGAATATGCCAAACGTAAAGGCAGCTGCGTGATCTTGAAAGGTCTTCGTGCCGGCTCGGACTTTGAAAACGAGTTTCAAATGGCACTGATCAACCACAAGATCAATCCCAATTTAGACACAATGTTTCTCACCGCGGAGCATCAGTATATGTATTTAAGTTCCAGCACCGTTAAGGAACTGGCCGCTTATGACGTAGATCTTTCTGAGTTTGTTCCCGCAGAGATCGTTGAAGATTTTAAAAAGCGTGTGTCTACCATACGTTAAGGAGGATATAGAAATGAACGAACAACACATTGAAGATATTATCAGCGCTCTGTATGACATGGTCCAGGACGCACGTGCACTGCCCTTGGGTGCGGATAAGTGCATTCTGGAACGGGACAAGGTTCTGGATATGCTTGACGAGATCATCGCTCAGCTGCCCGCTGAATTGAAGCAGTCCCGCACCATCGTTGAGTCCCGCAATGAACTGATCGGTCAGGCTCGCCGTGAGGCTGAGAGCATTGTGCGTGAGGCTCAGCAGAAGGCCAAGGACCTGATTGCTCAGGAATCCATTTACCAGGAAGCAAAGCGTCAGTGCCACGAAATGTACAACAAGACCCAGACCAGAATTGCCGAACTGCGCAAGGCAAGCAACGAATACATGGACGATGCGCTGCGTCGCACTGAGGAAGCCATCGCACTGTCCTTGGGCGAAGTTCGGGATACCCGTGTTAAGTTCCGCGCTCTGACCGAAGCACAGGAAAACCGCAAGGCTGAACCTCTGGTAGAAGAGGAAGTTTAATTTGCTAGATAAAAACAGCTCAAATTTCATTTTGAGCTGTTTTTTCTGAATTTTATGGAGGGATATCACTTTGAATTATTTGGAGAATTACCGATTTTGGTGCGAAACCGACTTGCCCGACGATGTGAAGGCTGAATTGGCGGCAATCGCCAACAATGAAGATGAATTGAAAGGTCGGTTTGGCTGTGATCTGCAATTTGGCACTGCCGGTATGCGGGGTATTATGGGTGCAGGCAGCAACCGATTAAATCGTTACACGGTACGTCGCGCTGCTCAGGGTATGGCTGCATGGCTGAGCCAAACAGATTTACCAAAAATCGCTGCCATCGGGTACGATTCCAGACATAATTCTAAGCTGTTTGCTGAGGTCTGCGCTGTTGCATTTGCAGAATCCGGTATTGTAACTTATCTGTATGATCGGCTTGCGCCGACTCCCATGCTCAGCTTTGCAGTACGGGAATTAGGCTGCGGCTGCGGAATCGTAATTTCTGCAAGCCACAACGCCGGCGCGTACAATGGTGTAAAATGTTATGGACCGGACGGCTGCCAGATGACCGATGAGCCTGCTGCCGTTGTTACTGAGAAAATCTCTCAGATTCCGTATTTCGCTCCCGAAAAGAAGTCCTTTGCAGCTTATATGAGCGATGGACTGATCCGTTATATCGGGCAGGAAGTATGGGAGAAGTATTACAAAACTGTACTTGCAGAGGCGATCGAACCGGAACTGATCCCGTCTGCCGGCTTGAATCTGGTTTATACACCTCTTTGCGGTACCGGAAATGAACCGGTGCGTGAGGTTCTTGGACGGCTTGGTGTGAACGTGAGCGTGGTCAGCTGCCAAGAAAAGCCTGACGGTGATTTCAAAACCTGCGAATATCCCAACCCAGAAACAGATGCAGCGCTGAACGAAAGCTACAAGGTTGCCAGGAATGTACCGTGCGATCTAATTCTGGGCACGGACCCGGACGCTGACCGGGTTGCCATTGCTGTTCCTTATGAAGGAAGCTACCGGAAACTCAGCGGCAACGAGCTGGGATGCCTGCTGCTGGATTATATCCTTGGCGCTATGGTGCGCAAGGGGACGCTTCCGGAAGATCCGGTTGTGGTGCGCAGTATCGTATCTACGCCTTTGGCGGATCGGGTCGCTGCTTCTTACGCAGTGGATATGAAGGCGGTTCTGACCGGTTTTAAGTATATCGGCGGCGAAATATTGGAACTGGAAAACAAGGGCGAGGAAGATCGATTTGTGTTCGGTTTTGAAGAAAGCTGCGGCTATTTAAAGGGCACCTACGCGCGGGATAAAGATGCAATCGTTGCCACAATGCTGGTCTGCGAAATGGCTGCATCGTTAAAGCACAGGGGTATGACTATTCTGGACGCCCTGGATTGCCTTTACGAGCGATTTGGCTATTATCTCGCACATGTTCAAAGCGTAGAATTAACCGGTGCAGATGCCATGCAGAAGGCTGCTGCAATGATGGCGGATTTGCGCAGCAACGCACCTCAGTCCATTGGTGGCGCTGCTGTCACGGTATTTAATGATTACAAGGCCAGCATTTCCAAGAACACGCTGACCGGCGAGATCACAACCATTGATCTTCCCAAGTCCAATGTGCTGGAATTCATTTTGGGTGACATGGGCAGTGTGATCGTTCGTCCTTCCGGAACGGAGCCGAAAGTGAAGTTCTACTACACTGCAGTAGGCGAGACCAAGGAAGCTGCAAAGAGACTCTTTAATGCCATTCAAGCGCAGATGGCAGAATAATAATGGTTTCAAAAGAACCGAAGCGTTCATGCTTCGGTTCTTTTTTATTATTTACATGAATAGCTTGTAGAGAAAGGGGAGAGGTTTATGAATAAGAAAACCAGAAATGTTGAGACCACAATTCCTATGGGCATTGCAGCGGGTGTGCTTGCAAGTCTGATCACTACGATCGTGAGCGCAATCATTGGAGCTATTGCTGTGGACAAGCAAATTTTGGCTGAGGGCAGTATTGGATATTTTGCCATTGCGATTCTGATACTCAGTGCCGGGGTAGGAGCGTGGACGGCAATGCGAAAACTCAAAAGAAAGAAAATGCAGATGTGTGTTATAACCGGATTATGCTATTATGCAGTACTGCTGGCAATGACTGGGTTGTTCTTTGGCGGACACTACGAATCGATGGGAATTACAGCTTTTTCTGTACTGTTTGGAGCAGGAATGGTTGCACTGCTCGGAAGCAGAGGAGAGAAAGCTTCTTTTGGTCACCATAAAAAATCGTCTCTTGTTAAGTTGTACAAAAAACAAGGTGTTTAAACGGATTTTGCGGCACGTGAAAAGATATGAAGGATTTCTTGCAAAAACAACATTTTGTGCTTACGGTGATACGCACACCCTATATGTTGCAAGATAGTTGAAAATGATAAAAGAATCGGGCAGGTACTTGCGCTAGTTTACATAACATTGTTTACATAAATTATCGGCATAATTTACAAAAATCGTAAAAATATACAAAAGAACTTGAAATTTATAGGTGTTTGGGGTATAGTATTTATGCATTCTGTTTTGCGTCGGTTTTTTACGCGCTTTTTTCGCCTTTTGGGAAAAATTTGGCACTGCGTTGCAATTGATATGAAGCGATCTGCTGATCACAACAAAGCGCCCGATTTTCGACGAAAAAGAACAGGTCGTTCCTGCATGCTTGCTGCGATTTGTCTTGCATTTTTCTGGTCTTTTGGATTGCTCCTTGGCTCTTATGCAGGCTTACACGCTTCGGCTACATATCTTCAAGCCCTATCCCTTGCCGCCGGTTCTGATCTAACCATTTCAGGTCTTATTGTCAGTTTGTGGGTTCCTTTTGGACTCTGTATGCTTGCTGCACGCAAAGGGAAGAAGTGGCTACTGATCGTACTGGCTTTTCTGAATGCGTTGAGCGTTTCCTACTGCTCAGCAGCACTATATCGCTTGTTTGATTCAGCAGGTTGGTTGATCCGGATTTTATTTCAATTTTCCGATCTGTCTACGCTTGGCTTTTTCTGCTGGTTTTGTATCCGCTGCATGACAAATGATCTGCGAAAGGCAGATTATGGCATTTGTACAGCTGTATATATTCTGGCTGGATTATTTGATTTCTGTATCGTCTCACCATTTTTGGTGATGCTGATAGATATTTAAAGAAAGGTTCGCTGGTTTCATGTTGGACTTTATCGGTGCTTATGAAAATTACCTGACAAAGGTAAAGCAAGCATCCGCCAACACCGTTGCCTCCTATATGCGTGACATTCGGCAGTTTGCCGAGTGGCTGCACGTTTCGGAGCAAGCGGATATCGTGGATGCGACACAACTGAATATCAGCGACTATTTGTCCCATCTGGAATTAGATGGTCGTTCCGGCGCTACGGTCTCCCGCAGCCTTGCCAGTTTGAAGAATTTCTTTAACTATGTGGTTTCCTCCGGTTTCCTGGAATCTACTCCGGTCACCGATATCCATGTAGAGCGTGGCGAGAAGAAGCTGCCTCAGATCCTAACCGGCAGAGAAATCGAATTACTCCTTGCGCAGCCGGTTTGTCTGGACGCGAAAGGGTTCCGGGACAAGGCAATGTTGGAAGTGATGTACGCTACCGGTATTCGTGTCACGGAGTTGATCGATCTGGATGTGGACGACGTGAATCTGGACCTTGGCATTATCAAATGTGCAGGTTCCAAGAAATCCCGTTCGATTCCACTGTATCCCGCTGCGTTAAAGGCGCTGACAGTGTACTTAAACGATATTCGCCGTGGTATGATCTCCGACCCGGAGGAGCGAGCGCTGTTTGTAAATGTTAATGGTGTTCGTATGAGCCGCCAGGGCTTCTGGAAGATCCTGAAATATTACCAGGCATCTGCGCATATTGAAAAGGAGATCACGCCTCACACGCTGCGTCACAGCTTTGCAGTGCATCTTTTGGAGAATGGTGCGGATCTGGGTTCTGTTCAGGAATTGATGGGTCACAGTGACATCTCCTCGACGCAAATGTACACCCAAATGGTCAATCAAAAGCTGAAATCTGTATACGATAAATGCCACCCCAGAGCATAAAAAGGTCTGTCCTGCACAACATGTGCCGACAGACCTTTTTCTTATTTTATTTTAATGTAAACCAGTCATGGCCGCCAGGACATCCATCTCGATCTGTTGAATATCCCGGTACATTTCCAAGCCTTCGTCGATATCGATATCGGTATATTGACCGTTTTGTGTGCAGATAACACGATTGGTTTTGCCGGAACGAAGAAGTTCGACGGCTAAGTAACCCATTTTTGTTGCATTGACACGATCCCGACCGGTAGGGGAGCCGCCCCGCTGAATGTGTCCGAGAACCGTAACGCGGGGGTCCAAATCTACCGCCTCCCGAATCTTTTTAGCAATATCGGTAGCCTCGCCCGCACCCTCAGCGACCACGATCATGTAATGAGTAAAGCCATGCAGGCGCGCTTGGCGGAGTTTTTCAATCACATCGCGATCAAAATCGATCTTCTTTTCAGGAACCAGAACAGATGTAGCGCCAACTGCAAGTCCCACATACATAGCCAGATAACCGGCATTTCTTCCCATTACTTCCACCACAGAACAGCGCTCGTGGGATTGCATGGTATCACGAAGTTTATCGATACATTCAATGGCAGTATTAGCAGCAGTATCAAAGCCGATGCTGTAATTGGTGCAGCTGATATCATTATCAATGGTGGCAGGAATACAGATTACATTAATGCCGTACTTAGAAAGGGCGCGAGCGCCACGGAACGTGCCGTCACCGCCAATGGCAATAATACTGTCAAGGCCCAGGAATTTACAGGTAGAAACCGCCTTCTTCTGACCTTCCTCAGTCATAAATTCAGCGCTTCTGGCAGTATAGAGGATCGTGCCGCCCCGGTTGATGATCCGGGAAACGCTGGATTCGTCCATTTTGATCACATCACCGTTGATCAGACCGCTGTAACCCCTGCGAATACCATAACATTCAATGCCATGGTACAAGCTGGTTCGTACAACAGCGCGGACCGCTGCATTCATGCCAGGTGCGTCGCCACCGCTTGTTAATACGCCAATTCGTTTTACACTCATGATATTGCCTCCATGCGATGATTATCAGTTTGATTATAACTTAAAAAGGTATTATTGTAAAGAAAAAAGAGAAGAGGGAAGTACCCTCTTCTCTTAAATATTATGCAAAATCAACGGTTACTTCGGTCACTCTGGGAGTACCGCAGCCGCATCTTGCGCCAAGTGCCAGCTTATACTGCATAAAGCCCTTTAAGGCAAATTCATTCAGGCTGTCGCCATTATGAATGTTGCCGACCCAGGGTGCATTTTCAAGCTCTTCAACGCTGTCTGCGCAGCGAACCTGCATAGTGACCCAGTTGTTGGTGGAGGTCATGGTAGCCTCCCAAGAAGCCTTAGTAGCCGTCATGTCAACAGGAACTTGGTATGCCTCGGAGTAGTAGAATTCCTCATCACCACGGTCCATCAGATTACCAATGTCAACACTGCACATACCGTGAGGTCCACGGCCGGGGAGGGCAGTGTAGCGATTTTCGTTGATGCCGTCCGGGCCGCCCCAGAACACATAGGAGTCAGTTACATGGTGGCCGTCGTTCTTATGGCTGGCAACCGCCAGATCCACATAACCGTCGCCATTGAAGTCACCGGCCAAGCTGCCGCAACCGGAGTGGTTGAAGATGTTCTGGAAGTTCTCTTGGTGGAACATCCGGTCAGGGGTCTGGAAGAAGATCTTCGAATCGATATCACGGAAGCGACCGTTTGCGTAAGCGGTGGCATAGATATCCAGCAAGCCGTCGTTATTGAAGTCGTGAATAGTCAAAGAATTGGCGCAGAAGGTGGGAAGCTGTGTCTTTCTGTGCTCCTGATAGCCGTCCGGGCCGCCCCAGTAGATCACGACTTTACCATATTCCTGAGGATAGGTATGTTTCAAAGAAAGGTGGCAGGAGCACACCAGATCCAGATAACCGTCACCGTCCAAGTCAGCGGCGTTAGCGCCGGAGATGCCGTCGGTGGCGAGAAGGGTGTAATTATTCTCATCAAAGCCGTCCGGGCCGCCCCAGAAGATAAAGGACTTATGACCGACAATCTGGCTGACGAACAAGTCGAGATAGCCGTCGCCGTTAAAGTCAGCAGCAAATTGCCAACGGATTTGACCATATTCCTGGGTAAGTTCGGGAGATAGGAATTTCGGGTGATGCGACTTGTATTCGCGGTTTTCGGGAGACCAGGGCATCTTTGCAAATTCTTTCTGATATTCTTCCTTATCCGGTCCCATAACCAGCATTTTGGTAGGCATATCAAAGTTATAGCCGTCAGGGCCGCCCTCGAAGATCTTAATGTCACGACCGCCCAAACCGCCGCAAACCAAATCCAGATAGCCACGCTTGCGGAAGTCGCCAACTGCAACACCGTGAGGCAGCTGCGCAGTCATGAGCCGAGTATAATTGTTTTCGGGATCGAACTTTCCGTTTTCATCCTGCCAATAAAGGCTCAGACCCTTGGTCCAATAAACGGCATTTTCGGAGCAGCCCGCAACCAGAACGTCCGCCTTGCCATCATCGTTAAAGTCAGCCAGGATGGTGTCGACACCGGCAGAAGTGGGGAACTCCAAGCGGCGCTCCGGATCATAACCGTCCTTATCGCCAAGGAAAACATAGATGTTTTCCTGACCTTGTTTCAGTTCGCCTTCGTGGTTTAGAACCAAAAGCTGCCGTCTGCCATCTTTAAAGGTCTTACCAGTCATGACAGCCGCAGGCTCAGCGCCGATGACAGTCCAGATCTTTTCGTAAGTACCGTCAGCATTGAAGCGATAGGTATCGACCTCAACCTCATACTCGTCCATACGGCAGGAACGGCCGACAAACAGATGGTTTTTATCCTCATCGCCGAAGGGGCAGATACTCAATACACGGGGGCAGGTGAGGGGCATATAAGTAGCCTTATCCAGAGCGTAATTTTCCTTACCCCAGAGGATAATGGCATCCTCTGTGTTCTCGAAATCCGTAGCAACACCGATAATAATGTCCTGATTGCCGTCGTTACGCAGGTCGCCCACTGCAACGCAGGAAGGACCAAAACCGAAGAAGTAAGCATCGAATTTTTCTTTATACTCCACGGGTTTTTTACACTCGACGCGGAACAGTTCCTTGGGTGTACGATCCTTACCGAAGGTCTCGAACACCGCAAAATTATCTTCCACACGGAAGGTAACGATCTGATCATTGAGTTGCAGCACATCGCAGCGCCAGGTAACGTGACGAAGCATCTTTCTGCCGGCAGTGGTGGAAGAACCACGGCTATTTTCAGCAGATTCGTTGGCTGCGCTGAACACGGTCATGCGATCGGGATTCAGACCATCGGGGCCGCCCCAAAGGATGCATGCTTCGCAGGTCTTAGCACGAACGAGGTACAGATCATCATAGCCGTCACCGTCCAGGTCGCCGCAGGCCAGGGAAATTGCGCCAACATCCAGCTCGTCGTAGACAGAAGCCTCAATACCATATTCGCCCTGATTAAAAACACGCAGCTTACTGCCGGAGTTGAATACCAGGGACTTCTTGCCATCACCATTGAAGTCACCGGCTGTGACTGCGGTGGAATTGGGGACACGCAGTTCCATTTTGTACTTTTCGGTCAAACCTATTTCGCTGCCGAAATAAACAAGTGCAGAGACATCAGAGTGGACACCATTGTGCTGGCAGGCGACGATCAGATCGTCGGTGCCGTCACCGTTTAAGTCCACAAAAGTGGCATCAAAAGAGCCGTTGGTAGGGAGGCAGAGGGGCTCTTTTTGACCGATTTTGTCGTAAATATGGATGTAGGGTTTCTCATCCATGCTGTGAGAGTTGGTAATAGGCAGATCGGGATAGCCATTGCCGTTCAGGTCAAAGTTAAAGATTCTTTGCAGAGTACCTTTGGCGGAAACATAGAGATTCTGGCCGCCATTGCCCATCGTGCCTTTGGAAAATTCTTCGAAGCCTTTCTTCGTCCATTTCATATCATAATCCTCCTATATGCGGAACGAATTGGTGCATTGAGTCACAAATATTATAATAGTGCGGCTTGTGGAAGTCAATATAAAAAGCCTTGATTTTGTAGAATAAATTCAGCGCTTACAGGATATTTTGTGTGTTGCAATTATTGATAATAGTAGTATAATTTATTTATATCTTGCATTTAATAGGGGAGGGTCTATATGGATTCAATATTAAACGTTTTAGTTGGCGGTATTTCTACATCATTTTTGTTCATTATATTAGCGCTATTATTGTATCTTTTATTTTTAATCTTGGTTGTAACAATAATTTGTTCCATTGTTTCTAAGTATGTAGTTTCCTCAGTAAAAGAAATTTTGAATCACAAGGCTTATATACAAAACAAAACAATCCAAGTTGAAGAAAACAGCGCAAGCGACGATGATGAGGATTATCTGAATTATGAATAACATAACCAGGGACTTTGTAAACGCGAAGTCCCTGGTTTGTTCAAAATACGGTTAAAAGGGAAATACAGGGAACTTGTATGCTGCATTTTGCACCTGAAATCTTACGAACGCAACAAAATAAAAATTTTGTTGCATTCAGAGAATAGATATGATATAATATGGACAAGAAATGCTTTTGGAGGTGTTTTCATGCAGCGATATACCGATTGTCCCAATATTCTGCGGGATTTCCTTACATACCACGAAACCATTAAAGGTCAGTCTCCCAGAACTATCAGCGAATACTATTTAGATCTGCGAATGTTCTTTCGTTTTATGAAACTTATGCGCAATGATATGCCGATTCATACTCGTTTAGATGATATTGATATTAAAGACATCAATATAGATTTTATTCGCACCATTACATCATCGGATATATTCGACTTTCTTTCTTATCTTGCAAACGATCGCACGCCAAATCCGGATTCTCCTGTACCGGACTACGGCATCTCTCCCACAGCACGCGCCAGAAAGTTATCCGCACTGAAATCCTTCTATAAATATCTTACTGTGCGCACAAAGCAGCTTACAGAGAATCCGGTTGCAGATCTGGAATATCCAAAGCTGCGCAAAAGCTTACCCAAATACTTGACTTTGGAGCAATCCGCGGCACTTTTACGGGCTGTTTCCGGACCGAATGAAAAACGCGATTATGCGATCGTGATGCTCTTTTTGAACTGCGGAATTCGACGCAGTGAACTGGTAGGACTGAATCTGACTGATGTTTATGAAGATCGGATTCGTGTGGTTGGTAAAGGCAACAAAGAACGCTTCGTCTACTTTGGCACTCCCTGTCGGAAAGCCATTGACGCATACTTGCCCGAACGCAACAAAAAAGTATTATCTGACAATCGCGCACTGTTTGGATCTCGAGATTCTAACCGTTTGAGCGTAACAGCTGTGCACCGGTTGATCAAGAAATATCTGCTGATGGCCGGCTTGGATGCTACCCAATTTTCTGCCCATAAACTGCGGCACACAGCAGCTACCATGATGCTATCCGGTGGCGTTGATGTGAAAACTGTACAGGAAGTTTTGGGACATGAAAATCTGAATACTACGCAGATCTACACCCATATTGAGAACACCGAACTAAAAATCGCAGCAGAGGCAAATCCCATCTCAAAGTTGGATTTTTCCGATGAAACCGAATAATTTAAGCATAAAGAGGGGCAGAAAATTCTGCCCCTCTCCCCTTTTTTACAGCGCAATTTCAATTGCTTCCCGCAAATTTCGAACCCTAAAAACTTCCAAATTCCTCGGGATTTCTAACTTTTCCGAGCCATTTTTCGGAATAATGCACTTTTTAAACCCTAATCTTGCAACTTCCGAAAGGCGTTGGTTCATGTGCGATACACTGCGGATCTCCCCTGTCAGTCCCACTTCACCGATTGCAACCAGATCGCTGGGAATCGGAACATCCCGGTAAGACGATGCAACCGCCAAAATCACCGGCAAATCAGCACCAGGCTCGTCCAGCCGCAACCCGCCGATCACATTGATATAGGCATCAAAAAGGCTTAATTTCAAATTTCCGCGCTTTTCTGCAACGGCTAGAAGCAGCGCTGCGCGGTTGAAATCAAAGCCATCGGAAGTGCGTCTTGGAACGTTAAAACTGGACTTGGTAACCAACGCCTGAACTTCTGCCAAAATTGGTCTTGTGCCTTCCATGACGCAGGCGACGCAGGTGCCGTTTGCGCCCTCCGGTCGGCCTTCCAGGAGCATCTGTGACGGATTTGGAACTTCAATCAAACCGGTTTCTGCCATTTCAAAAACACCGATCTCATTGGTAGAACCAAAGCGGTTTTTCGCGGCACGGAGCAAACGATAGGAAGAATTAGGATCGCCTTCAAAATACAGAACGCAGTCTACCATGTGTTCCAACACCTTGGGGCCGGCAATATTGCCGTCCTTATTGATATGGCCTACCACATAAACCGTAACTCCCTGCTGCTTGCTGATCTGCATCAGCGCCATAGTGCAGTCTTTGACCTGGGAAACACTGCCTGGCGTGGACTCACTGTCGTCATTATACAAGGTCTGAATAGAATCCACGATCAAAATGTCCGGCTTACACTCATTCACTGTTTCAAGAATCGAAGAAAGGCGGGTTTCAGACAAAACCAGCAATTTTTCAGGCAGAACACCCAAGCGTTGGGCTCGCATTTTCAGCTGCTTTTCACTTTCCTCACCGGAAATATACAATACAGAGCGCTGTTTGCAAAGTTCCTTGCAAATTTGCAGCAGCAAGGTGGATTTGCCGATACCAGGAGCACCACCCACAAGAACCAGAGAGCCCTCTACGGCGCCGCCGCCCAGCACCCGATCCAGTTCACCCATGCCGGTATAAAAACGGATCTCTGCGTCTGTACCGACCTGAGAGATGGGAACAGGTTTCCGATCAGCGGTATATGTTGCAGTTTTACCCACGGGAGTGAGTTTTTCAATATGTTCCTGCATGGTATTAAACGCACCGCAGCCGGGGCATCTGCCCATCCATTTTGGGGTTTCATTGCCACATTCGGTGCAGAAAAACACAGTTTTCACTTTTGCCACTGTCATCTCTCCGTTTCTGCGTTTTTCTTTCATTATACCATGGATCGACACATCGTCAAGACGAAATGAAATTACTCACTACCGATGCGATCACCGCAGAAAATTTCTTCTGATATTCATTGTCACGCAATTGTGCTTCCTCCTTAGGATTCGATAGAAAACCACATTCGATCAGGACGGCCGGACAAGTTAAATTCTCCATCAAGTAAACTCCATTGGAATGTTTAACAGATCTATGGCTGTCGGGATTGACCGTTTCCAGAAATTTGGATTGGAGTAAAACCGCCAATTCGTGCCCCTCTTTCGATTCACCGTAAAACACCTGTGCACCACCGTAACGACTATCTGAAAAGGTATTCTGATGGATACTTAAATACAAAGAGCCGGGGGTTTCATTGCCGATTTTCACCCGTTCTTTTAAGTCGGATATTTTCTGGGCGGCTATGGTATTGCCCTGGGTATGTATGGAAGTATCGGTGGTGCGGATCATGCGGGTATTGTAACCAAGAAACTGAAACAAATCATTTAAACGCTTTGCGATTTCCAGATTGATTTGACTTTCTAATACTCCGGTGCAGGATGTGGCACCGCCATCGATCCCACCGTGGCCTGCATCGATCACGATGCAACGCTGGCGCTCCACCGGTTTATTTTCGCTGTAAACAGTGACTGCTTTACTTCCAAAATCCGCAGCACCGATCAGCAAAATGCATATCAACAAATAAAACGGCAGAAACACGACCCAATTTTCCCGATTCATGGACAACACCTCGCTCTAACTGTATGTTAAAAAGCAAAAGCAAAGAACAAAAACAGATTTTCCGTCATAGAATGTGCAGGAACGACAGTTCCAAACATTATTTGCGGAGGTATCACCTTGGAACAGCGAAACAACCTACAAAGGTATGGCGAAGGGCGCTTGCCGGCTATGGCACCGCTGGCAAATCCCTATGTCCCCTTTCAGTTGGATAACCCACCAAAATACGAAGCACGAAAGGGATTGGTCAAGGGCACTTTATTCCCCGGTCTTGACCTGCCATTTATGGGCAAAGCCAACGAAAATGAGCTTCCGGTAACGCCAAAAAGTGAATTGCAGGTGCTTTCTTTTGCCATTCAGGAGCTGGCACTGTATCTGGACACGCACCCGAATGATGAAGAAGCATTGGAGCTTTACCGGACTTACCAGAAGATGTATCACAAGGGCGAGATGGAATATACGCAAATGTGCGGCCCGCTGACCCACAGCATGCCGACCGATGCCAAACAGTACACCTGGCTGAATGACCCATGGCCATGGGAATACAGCGGAAATATGGAGGGTTGATATGTTTATTTATAGCAAAAAGTTGCAGTACCCGGTAAAAATTGCCAGACCGAATCCTCGTCTGGCAAGTATCATTATCAGCCAGTACGGTGGCCCGGACGGTGAATTGGGTGCGTCGCTGCGGTATCTTTCCCAGCGATACAGCATGCCTTTTGATGATCAAAAAGGTCTGCTTACGGACATTGGTGTATCGGTATGCCAGTTGGGTATCTGTTTTAAGTTTGCCCAGATGTTTGCCCATACTTAAAGTGGGCAGATATTTGATGTAAAATTTACTAAAAGTTCGACAATCATAGAATTTACTACATAAAACTATGATTTTTCGTGCCTATCGGCAGATTTTGCCCATTGCCCAGAAGTCGCTGGGGAATCCTAACCAGCGACTTCTGGTTCTCTTATGAAAGCTTTGATTTAAGCTTATACAAATAACTACTTAAAGCTCTATCTAACATATATCGTTCTGGTGCTCCGATAAATTCAATGTGATGATATTCCAGATTTTCTGGGTCTTTTTGCTTTCTAATACGAGGTTCATTTACAAGCTTTCCGTTTCGTTTATCGGTCACGAAATGCAAGTATGTTTTTGATATGCGGCCTATTAACTGGTCGCTTGTATCAATCTTTCGCTTTTCAGCAGGAACCAGTTCATTATAAAACTCCGTAGGTGTATAGACTGATGTAAAATGAACTTCTTCCCACATAGGGACAAATGTTGAATAACGGCAAATACTGTTGTTTTTGATACCACCGATAAGCTCAATTAGCTTGCCGAAAGTAATCCCGCCTGGTTTGATTTCGTCAATATACAATGTTTTTTGACCTATGTAATTATCAAAACAGCCAGGATGCGACAGATTGCTTGCAAGAACCAATGTAACTTCATCATCACCACGAGGGTCAGTTTCATATGAATATGATTTACCACTACCAGATACACCAACGTGCCAAATAACGTTGACATTTCTCATTCTGGGCATTTCCTTTTGTTTTGTGCGAAAGAAATAGCCTTTTACGATATGCTCGTATTTCTCGTAATTGCAGCCAAGCTCGTCCTGAATCTGTAATAGACTTAATCCTGAATGAACCATATCCGCTATTTTATCCAGGTCATTTCGCTTCCCTTGTGAGCCTGCTATTTCTCCGACTATCTTTGTGCAGATAATTTTCTCGCCCTTTTCAGCAAAAGCTCCCCTTTTGTAAATATAATCTTCTGCCTGCTTCTTTGTGCCTTTGGTTGCTTCCAGGTGTACACCTGGAAATAGTTCCTTTACTACCTTAAAAGCAACCTTGTTTGGGTTCTCTCCAATTCCGTGTATATGTATTAGGCCATTGGCGGAGACACAATATGCAAAAGCACATGAAGCATTGTCTCCATTCTTTACCATCCACTTATCTGCAAGATAATCAACTATTTCTTCTGGAGTCATATTCTCGCAGTCTGGAATATGTTCCTCAGGGTTATTTAATACCATAAACCACGAACGTTCGCGTTCGTTATCTTTTGGTAATTTTGTATTAATAAGCATAATGCAACATCCTTTCTATTTTCGAGTTTAACTTTCTAATATCGCCTGTTTAACAGAAAATAACTTTTTTCTGTTTAATCTCGCCTTTATAGAAAAACTCTCAATAGAAAGTCCCAAAGTATATTTATCGTGTCATATAATGCTGAACCAAAACATCTGAACGAAAATGGCTCTCTGTGGCAACCATGAGAAGGCTGGTTCTGTTAAATACAACCGTTCCCCCTCTTGCTTCTATGCTTGCACGATGGGAACCCCTACAATAGTAAGGCTTGTTTAAGTCCTCCTTGCACTCTCTGCCAGATGCAGCGAACGTGTCCTTAATAATTTGCTGATACTCTGCTGTGGCTGCTGGGTTCTGTGCCATTTGGGCGCAATAATACTGGTACCGCTGCTGGAATGCGGCTGCTCTTGAAGCATGGTAGTTGGCATCATTACGGAATGCATCGGCTGAAAAAACCCTATCCCCAGCTCGCTTCCCTTGTATCAAGCCACGAACTGTAGCTATGTCAGCGGGATTTCGGAACACACAGGTATTGACCTTATGGCCTTTTCCCAAAGTCGTCATAGTGATGGTAGTTCCATTATCGGTGAACGACCCAGCGGTGAGTGTGCGAAGCTCGTTTCGTCTTAATCCAAGGACAGTATTGGCTTGCATGACTTGCTGCACCAACGGATTGGCTTGGTTGTACTTGTCGTGTATCGCACCACACCTGCCCCGTGTAATGCTGGCAAGCTCTCGCTTGGGCACATTGTAGTCCTGTAAATTATGGCCAAAGGTCTTACATAGTGCCGCTGCTGTGGTATGCACCGAGTACGGAGACAAGCCCCTGCCGCTTTGATAATCCAAGTATTCTTGTATGTGCTTGGAAGCTTCATCCATACCGCACTTGCCCAAGCCCTGAGATGCCAAATAATCACCATATCGGGAAACCTCGCCTTGGTAGGTCTGCATGGTATTTCTGGAAAACACCTTGTCCTTGCAGTAATCAACCCGTCTCCGCTCGTCAAAAGGAACACCCTCTTGCATCAAGCGGTTCTGTTCTTGTCGTGTTAGCTGCTGTAATTCGTGCTTGCTATGTCCGAAATACTCCATACTACCAAGCTTTTGCTTCATTTCAAATTTGATTGACTTTGCTCTTGCCATCTAAATGCACCCCTTTCTCTGCAAAGTGGTACATAGTTTGGAGTGTACCTGCTCCCCAAATGTTTAGATTGG
Organism: Faecousia sp.; assembly: GCA_045647845.1. Classification (GTDB taxonomy): domain Bacteria; phylum Bacillota; class Clostridia; order Oscillospirales; family Oscillospiraceae; genus Faecousia. Next base: position 128,314 of record JAZRMV010000009.1, on the reverse strand, counting down.
CGGCAGCTTCGTTCCAGCACAAAGCTTAGAGCATGAAGCCATACCTTTGCCACGATATGGCCTGTTTGGAGTTGTAGACTGGTTATGCCTAATAGATTTTCGATTATTAAACCGAAAATCTTATTTCGGCATAACCAACAACAACCGCTTTTCAGCGGTGACATTCGGACGGCCCATACAAGCCATCCAAATGCCGCTGGGTCAAAGCATCATGTGCCACACGACACTTTGACCCTTAGAGAACACGGAACTGGTATGCGGTTCAATTCCTGACCACATACCCGTACGAGCAGAATGTACCTGAACCTTCCAAATGGATATCCCTGCCAAAAGCTTCATAATCTATGTAATTATGAAGATGGTCTGGCAGTACTTGGAAGGTTCCGCACATTTCTGCATAATACCGTCCCAAATCGGCTGCATCTTCGATATCTGCCAGATAATCGAAGTCATCCAACTGGTCCAGTATTTCCAGCAGAGCGATGGTTGAATGGGGGCATTCCACCTCCACAACTGCTGCTAACTTTTCCGTATCCCGCGGGTCGAGCTCCGCAATTCGTTGTGCCAAATTGTTGAGCTCGTAGATGTTGGAATATTCGCTGATTTCCAGATTTGCGAAACTTGTTTCAAAAGCTGGCACAAAATATTCCTCATACCGCTTGCCGATGCCTATCCTTTTAAGGGTAGCATCCAGATTTTCTTTGGGTACTGGTAACTTTACCCATTCCCCACAATGACCGCCCCAACTTTCATTGAAACGACCGAGGTTTGCGAGGTATATGCTTATGTACTCCATGTGATTTTCTCCTTTTCTATAATTTCTCCTGTATGTAAAATGTCGTCAAAGACAAACATATTACGAAATAAATGCACCTTGCGGGCATGCCTGTTGAAAAATGTCCTTATGAACATACCTAAATTTAATATGTCATATTATAGATTTTTAGCTTCTTAAATATTCCAGGGGTTCAAGGACGACAAAAAGGGGACAGACACAAAACGGTCTGCCCCCCCTTTTTGGGATATACCTATGCTGCTTCACTTGCTCCCAGCATAGACACAACTGCGGTGTTTTGGACTTTGGCATGGTCCCGTGAGCAAGCTACTAATTAAACCTATGAATGATATTACCTATAAATAAAACAGCACAAGGCCGTTACCTTTGTAAATGCACGAAGAGTGCCCCAGGGTTGAATGACAGGAAGGTTACCCAATCATTCGGTGAGCGATTAAAAAGAAGAATAGCGAATGCTATTGGTGGTTAATGTACCAACTGCATCATAATTACATTATATAATCTCTACACAAAAATATTCCAACAAAGTGAAAAGTGCGCCGAAATTCGGCGCACCTCAAAGGGAGGAATTATTCCCACATACGTTTACAATGTTCACATTTATAGTTCGTTCCAAGCTTTGAAGAAGCAACGCCCCAAAAGGCAACCGAAATAGACTTATCTTCCCATTTGGCGTAACGCACTTTATAGTGTCCACAATGCGGGCATGGGGATGTGCTGTATCGGACAGTCCACGGGGCATCTGCCTCCTGGCTTTGGATAGCCTCCTGACGTTCCCTCTCAATAATATTTCGCTCAATTCTTATTTCGTCTTCTTTTTCTAACTGGCGTTCCCGTTCTATTGATTGCCGTTTTTCTAATCGCTTTAAATACTTAGGATAATTATTTTGAGCCAATTTGTAATCATATAATTGAATAAAATAACGAAGTCCAAATCCTAATGTTGGGCAAAAAATAACCAAAGGCAATCCTACAAAAAGGAATGTCATCTCTTCTTCAACATCATCACCCGCACGAATGAACTTGTCCTTATAATCTACAATGCCATCGTAATTATAATCGATGGTAGTATCTCCAGCGCTGAATCCAACACACATCATAAGTAGCCAAAAACACAGTGCTATAACGGTGTAAATTTTTATGCCTTTTGCCAATATAGGTTTCGGTGGCATATAATTGCTCATCATAGTGCTCCTTTTTTATGTAATATCTTCAATATTCTTTGTGCTTATGCTTCTCGCTGTTTTACTATAACATTTGTTGCACCAGCGAATATACTATTTTCAAAAAGCACAGCAACAGAAAAGTGTTCTGTTAGGTATGTCACTTTTCTTTCATATTTTTCACTTTCTTTAACTTTGATAATATTGCCTTTAATAATTTGCCTAACAATAATTTCGTCTACTATGGTATCACATGCAGATTTCTTCTTGCCTAAAAGGCGCTCTGAAAACACCTTTTCAACATATGCTATATCTTTACTGTTAATATCTAATGATTTTTCGGCAAAATTAATTGTTCCTAATATTAAATTCACAGCATCTTCGTAACTTAATGCACTATCGTTTTGCGTTCCAGTTTCCATGCACTGAACTCTAAAGGGTCGTTGTGCATTTGTGGATTTTATAATTCTGAATGTATATCCCTCACGTTTGATAATATCTTCCATTCCTTACCCCATCATTATCTGTATTCCTGTTATTATAGTTGCAAAATTCTTTTTTTGAGAGAATCATACTCTTCTGTGGTAATTAATCCTTCGTCAAGTAGTGCTTTATACTTATGCAAGTCCTCAATCCCGTCGGTTGTGTTAGCTTGAGGTTTTATAGATTTATCTTCCGAAGCGTACATCCTGTTAAGTGCCGACATAATATCTCTTGCATTTTTCCTGTACTGTTTATATTCCTCGCCTAATGTAGAAACAGGAATTGTTACAATCGGAATGTAAATGTTAGGATATTCCTCGTCCTTTACAGTTATTGCAATCTCCATGCTATTACATATTGTGGAAGTGGTTTTTGCAGCAGTTACTGCTCCTACAATCGCTCCAGCGTCACCGAACAACGCACCACCAACTGCAGCTGCACCTAATCCACCCTTGGTAATAGAAGAACCATTTTCAATAATCTCAAAAGAAACAATATCGGAAAAAGAGTATGTTTTATGAGGTAAGTGGTTTACTAATGTATTTCCGCCATCAAAGTACGCCCACTTATGGCGTTTATCGTCAACAGCCAGTTTGCCGTGGTATTGCTTGGATGGAGCAAAATTTTCAGTAGGAACAAATGTCTGATATAGTGTCATCATATCAAACCAATCTGCATTCTCGATATATGGGCATTCCTTAGCATACTCCAACAAGGTCTGCATAGTTACTGGATAGCCATTCTCATCTGTAAAAGAAATGCCATTTTTCAAATTAACATAAGCATTGACAGTTTTGTGCTTTCTGAAATTAACAACATAGACCTCACCAAATTTAGGAGCATCCACTTGGCGAAAAGCACCGACTCTACACTTAATTGCTACAATATCGCTATCAAATGTCATAGAGGCGGTTTTTCCGTTTTCAAAATATTTGCATACAGAAAGTGCATTTTCATCCAAAAAACTGTCGCTGACAAAGCAATATAGTGCAGTAGCACAACCCCAAAATTTTCGCTCACGAATTATATTTAGTGTACCCATAGATATATCCCCTTGTTTCAAGTGTTCTTAAAAGAAATATATCATATATTTTTCCTTATGTCAAAGAACGATGGCATAATTATGCTGAATAATGGTGAGCTAATGAAATCAATGATTAAAGCCACCTACAAAAATGTAGGTGGCACTAATCACATATTCAATTATTCCTCCAGAACCGTAAAGAGAACATTAAAGCTTTTACCACGGCCAACTGTAGCGTATTTCATGATAACAGGTTTTGGCAAGAAATTAAAATAGAATTTCAATATATTGCCGTTATAAACCTCAATCTTGTCAAGGATGCGACTATAAACAGCTTCGTTAATGTCGTCGTCTTTTAAGTCTACAACAAGGCTTAACTGCTCTATGTTATGGTTATATGCTGCAATCGCTTCTGCAGATGCACTATCATATACTGAGAGTTTACTAATCTCTTGCACCAATTCAGCATTTTCGGTATCAATGGTTATACAAGCAGCTTCATAGGTAGCATCATCAGTTTTTCCTTTTGCATTTTTGATTGCTAAAATGGCTTTTGCCTGCTTATTCTCGTTTACCAAGGCAGATAATTCGGCAATTCTTTTCTTAACATCGGCGCTATCAGCTTTGACACGGCTTTCGTAAATTTCGGTTACTTCTGTCTGGATAGTGCTGAAATTTGGCTGGATATACCCAGTTACAATGTCATACATAGCTTCTTGTAGAACACGGTCATTGACACAATGGGAGTTACATCCAACGGTTATCACCTCGCCAGTATCGAGCGTAAGGTTCTTTATTCTTCCTCGTTGCTGTGCCGACCAGCAAACCCAAGCCTTGTATGTAGTGCCGTTTTTAAGCTTTTTCTTGCGAGATACAAACTGTTCACCACACTCGCCGCAGACGACCTTTCCACTAACCCAATACCGATTGCTGTGTTTGGCTTTGGCTTCATCGGATGTGGTGTTCTCCAAAAGAAGCTGCTGCACCTTATCCCACAACTCACGGTCGATAATTGCTTCATCTGGATGATGGTCACGAATATAAACTTGCGGACTTTCTCCCCTATTATATCTTTTGGAATGGTCGAGAGGGTCTGGGGTATATGTTTTTCCTGTACATAGGTCACCGACATATTTTTCATTGCGGAGTAGCCTCAGGATGACTGTGTTACTCCATCCAGAAGCAAACCGTTTTGTCGCTATACCCTCCTGTTCTAACTGCTTAGCAATCTTGAATGTACCCATTCCGCTGGCATACATATGGAAAATCCTTTTGACGATAGCTGCTTCATCGGGGATAATCACAAATCGTTGTTTTCCTGTATTCTCGTCACGGACAATGTTATAGGCAAACATTTCTTTGCGACCAAAGACAACGCCCTCTAACATGCTTTCCTGCTGTCCCCAGCGGACTTTATTGGAGAGCTTGAGACTTTCTCCCTCTGCCTGCTTTATGGCGGCTGTAAGAAGCTCACGGTCCTCCTGTCGTTGTGTGTTTATTTCATCCGACAGGAAAATAATGTAGACCCCTCGCTTTTGGAGGTCAACAACGATACTCATTGCATTCTCGACATTACGGCTGAAACGAGATACATCTTTAGTGATGATAAGCTGATATTGCCCCGCTTTGGCGGCATCAATCATTTTATTGAAATCATCCCTCTTTTTGAGTGAGGTTCCCGAAATCCCCTCATCGTTAAATATGTGTTTGCCTATCCAGTTGGGATGCTTGGCAAATTCTTTTTCAAAGAACCTTGTCTGTGCTGCCAAACTGTTTCGCTGGTCCCGTTTATCGGTAGAAACTCTACAATAGGCACAGACACTAATAATCTGAGAGTCATCATCAACTAATAGTTTTCGCTTCTGGCCCTCAATAAAGTTTACTGTGTATGACATGCTTTTTTGTACTCACTTTCTGTAATCAAATTCTTAGTGTACATTTGATTCAAAATCTCTGTTCTAATTTGCTCTTGTAACTTCTTGAGGTCAGGCTTCATATCTTTATAATATCCTCTTTCGAATGCCGTTTGATTGGTAATCAATGACGGACCTCCGATTGACACATAAGAATATGCCTTTTCAATTACATAGGCTAAATCCTCTTCTGTATCAAGAAAGACTAAAGTATTTAATTCATAAGTATCGACAATATATTTACTGATTTTCTGAATGATTTCCATTTCGAAAATTCTCCTTTTGGTATTATAAGTATATTCTACCAACCTCAAAATTGTGTGTCAAGATGCCCAACTAACGAAACGATACGGGCGTGGAAGAATTGGGCCACCTGGAAATGATTGGCGCAATCGTGCATCAGCTGACACGGAATTTAAAGGAAAAAGATATTGAGGGCACGCCCTTGGAGCAGTATTTTGTGGATCACACCGCAGGTGTTTTTCCTACCGCTGCGTCCGGCTTCCCGTGGAATGCGGCAAGCATGCAGGTCAAAGGCGATCCCATCGCTGATCTGACAGAAGATCTGGCAGCGGAGCAAAAGGCACGGGTCACTTATGATAACATTTTGCGGCTATCTGACGACCCGGATGTGAACGATGTGATCAAGTTCCTGCGGGAGCGTGAAATCGTTCACTTCCAGAGATTTGGTGAATCCTTGCAGCAGCTGCGGGAAAGATTAAATCAAAAGAACGTATACGCAATGAACCCTGCGTTTGATATGTAAAAGAAATTCCCCGGGATTTCCCGGGGAATTTTTACTGTATTCATATGTCAGCAAGATCTGTAATTGAGAATCGGTCGTAGATACTCCAAAATACTGCCAAATCATCACGCAGGGATTCACTCTCTGTGGGACAAAGTGTTCCCTTGAAATTGCTGATCAGAATGTTATTCTCGTCGTAGGCAGTACCAAAAACGCCCAAGTATTCACCGCTGCTCATTTCAGTCAGATTATCAAGAACGATCATTTCATTAGGATCAACACCATCATTGTACCGCGTTGCATTTAACGTATACATACCCTCTTGATTGGAAGTATTGATCATAGCGAGGATCGTTGCATGAAACGGAACCTGATCCGCAATCTTCCGGAACAGTCCATTCGGACCGCCGAGATTTGTTTCAAACAAAATGAGCATCGGAATGTGAACACCCCGGATGACAACCGCAAGGCGCTCCTCACCCGTTGTGCTGTTATAAATATAGTGAAACGGAATCGGCTGTTGCTTATCGGCAAAGAAAATTGCTACCTCACTGCCTATAAGCGACTGGTCCGGCTGAGGAATATTCTCAACCGAAGGCAGTGTGCCGGGCGGTACAAGTTCATCATCTGGGGTGATCGTACCAGAAACATTAACGGCTGTTAAGAACCGGGTAATCGCCGCCTCGTGATCCCAGCCATTGTTTAAGGGCACAGGTGGAGCTGTCTGACCATTGTCGGGCGAGCCGGAATTAACCGGCGCAGAACATGCGCTGAACATGAGAACAAACGTCAGGATAACGCAAATTAACGGATATTTTCTGCTCATGACCGCACACACCTTTCGCAACATTCATATTTGCAGCAATGTTTCACCCTCTGCTTAACTAATATATAACACGATAAGCTAAGGGATATCTAAACAAATTATAAATTTTGTGTTAAAAAAGTGAAAATACCACTATTCCTGAATGATATATGCGCTTAGGATCTTTGCGTAATAAGCGGTATGGTAATCCTGGACACCTTCCTTGATTTTGGGATAATAGCGGTCAATAATGTACTGGGGAATGGCGTTGATGTCCTGATCCTGGGCATAAAGAACCTTACATTCCAAAGTCAAAGGTAACTGACGGATACCGGGTGTGGAAATAGAAACGGGTTCTTCCTCAATCAGTCCCAGCTCCTTAAATTTATCCACATCCGCACCGGATTTTGTGCCGCAATAGCCAAGAATATGTTTATCGATCTCCCCTACCGGCACGTTGACGGTAAACTCGCCGCTTTCGTCCAGCATGGATTTGGTATGGCGGGTCTGGCGTACGTAGGCGATAAAGATGGGTTCGCCCCATTCAATGCCCAGCATACCCCAACCGATGGTCATGGTGTTTATTTTGTTGCCTGCTTTGGTGGTCAGCAAAATGCCCTTGCTCATGGCTTTGCAAATATCACCGGCATAATCGAACACATTGATTTCCTTTTTCATAGCATTACCTCCTTGGTTTTTCTTCATTATAGCATGACTTTGGTAATATTTCCATCTAAATTGGTAGGATTTTCAACGTTTTGATGTATGAGATTAGAAATCGTGGTATAATACCAATAAACAAAAGGGAGCGGACACTTTGCAAAGACTATTGGACGACGCAAAGACACTGGAAGAAAACATGATTTCCCATCGACGGTATCTCCATGAACACGCTGAAATCGGTTTTCACCTGGAACAAACCCATAAGTATGTATTAAATCAACTGAAAGCAATGGGTTTAAAACCGAAATTGTTAGGGAAATGCGGGATCGTTGCCCTTATAAAAGGGCGAAAACCAGGTAAGACCATCTTACTGCGAGCAGATATGGACGCATTGCCAATCCGGGAGGAATCCGGTGTAGATTTTATTTGCAAGACCGGAAATATGCATGCCTGCGGCCATGATATGCACACGGCAATGCTCCTGGGTGCGGCAAAACTATTGGCAGATCGGGCGGACATGCTGAGCGGCACGGTAAAGCTGATGTTCCAACCGGCAGAAGAAATTCTCGAGGGCGCTGCGGATATGATCGACGCAGGAGTTCTTGACGATCCGGCAGTTGACGCTGCGGTGATGGTTCATGTGATTCCTGCACTTCCCATGAAGCCGGGCACGGTGATCGTGCCAAAATCAGGAGTCAATGCGCCGGCTGCAGATTATTTCACAGTCACATTTCAAGGGAAAGGTTGTCATGGATCAATGCCCCAACAGGGAATCGATCCCATAACTGCTGCATGCCAAGCGGTAATTGGCTTGCAGGAGATCACAGCAAGAGAATTGGGGATCACCGAGAAAGCAGTGCTCACCATTGGGAAAATCGAAGCCGGATCTGCGCCCAACGTCATCGCTGAAAAAGCTATTCTTCAAGGTTCTATACGAGCATTTTCTGATGATACCAGAGAGAAAATCAAAACTAGATTCAAACAGATTTGCTGCGGTATTGGAGAAGCGTTTCGCTGCCAGGTTCAAGTAAAATTTGTCAGTGGCTGCCCTACCCTGCTCACGGACGATAATTTGACCAGGGACATTCTTTCTGCCTTAACAAACCACTTTGACGAAAACATGGTTGCAGATATGAGCGGTGACAGCAGCGCTTCTGACAGCGCTGGCGGCTCGGAAGATTTTTCCTATATCAGTCACAAAGTTCCAACAGTTATGCTGGCTCTGGCTGCCGGAGAGCCTCGCAGCGGCTATAATCTGCCGCTGCACCACCAACAGCTAAAATTTGACGAATCTGCGCTGATTTACGGTGCTTCAGCCTATGCCGCTTGTGCAATTGGCTATTTAAAGGATAAGGAGTGATATTATGCTTTGGTTGCTTGTGGCAATCGCGAGCTTAATTGGAATCGTGCTGTTGCTGGCGCTTTATACCTTTCACAAATGCTTCTATTCTCCCACGAAACGAAACGAAGATCCCTTTGCTCGAATGCCTGGCAAGCAATATGCAGAGGTATACGACAACATCATCGCCTGCACCAAAATTATTCAGAAAACACCCGGGGAGCAGGTCTATACCCACGCCTTTGACGGACTGAAATTGGCAGGCTATTACTATCACACAGCAGACAACGCACCCCTTTTGATCTTATTTCACGGCTATCGCAGTATGTCCGTCCGGGACTGCGCAGGCGGGCACATGCTTGGCAAAAAAATGGGATTCAATGTTTTATCCATTGATCAGCGTGCCCACGGAAAAAGTGATGGAAACGTGATCAGCTTTGGTATCTGTGAGCGAAGAGATTGCCTCAGTTGGATCGAATATGCCCTGGATCGATTTGGTGATGATGTAAAAATCGTGCTGTCCGGGCTATCCATGGGCGCAGCAACGGTGCTGATGGCATCGAGTATGAATCTGCCGGAAAATGTTGTGGGGATTATTGCCGACTGCCCCTATTCCTCCCCTGCTGAAATCATTTGTAAAGTCAGCCGGGATCATGGAATTCCGGACAAATATGCATATCCGCTGATCAAGCTGGGTGGGAAGATCTATGGCGGATTTGACTTGGAAGAGACCACAGCCATGGACGCAGTGCAACGCGCAAAAGTACCGATCCTCCTGATCCATGGAGAAGCAGATCATTTTGTACCAAAGGAAATGAGTGAGCAGATCGCAGCTGCCTGCGCCAGTGATGTGCAGTTACACATCTTCCCCGGTGCGGGTCACGGACTTTGCTATATGACCGACCCGGTTCGCTATGAAGCAGTTACGGTAGGATTTCTTTGGAAGATTCCACAGTTGCATGCGCATATGCAAAGCAGCCAATTCTGCCTGGGTTACCGAGATTCATGCAGTAATTTTTGACTTTTTTCAGAAAAGATGATATAATCAAACCAACAAAGTAAGGAGGTATTTTTATGACAAATAAAATCATTACGATCAGCCGTCAGTTTGGCAGCGGTGGCCGCACCATCGGTCACATCATCGCCCAGGAACTGGGAATACCCTTTTACGACAAAGAATTGGTAGAACATGTGGCTCTGGAATCCGGATTTACGCCGAAATTCGTGGAGGAGCACGGAGAACATTCACCCGGTAAAAGTCTATTTTCCTTCGCTTTTGCTCATCACGGTGTTCCGGGCGTCATGAACGGCCTCTCCACAGCAGATTTTCTGTGGCAGGTGCAATGTAATGCTATTTTGCAGTTGGCCGAGAAAGGTCCTTGCGTGATTGTAGGAAGAAATTCTGACTACATTCTCAAAGACCGCGAAGACGCGTTCCACGCGTACATATACGCGGACATGGATTTTCGTGCCAAAAGAATCGTGCAGCTTTACGGTGAATCGGAAAAAAGTCCGGCTGCGCGAATTCAGGAAAAAGATAACCGCCGCAAGATCCATTACCAGCACTACACCGGCAAGATCTGGGGTGCACCGGAAAACTACGATATTTGCCTGAACACCAGCACCATTGGTGTAGAAAAAGCAGCGCAGATCATCTTATCGCTTGTAAAGGACTAAGATAACAAAAATCCCGAAATGCCAACGCATTTCGGGATTTTTCATTATCTGTTACGAACATTTACAAAGCAACCCGACAAACAGAACAAAGATGCCAACAAGAATGTTGTTGATAGATGCAGCGCAGCGGTAAATCCGGCAGTCAAATCTCCAATGCCGAACACCAAAACACGAAGGACCAAAGGAAGCGCAAAAAGCACCTTAGAGAGAAGCAGATCCGGCATGAAACCACCGGAGGTCGCCAGAATCACGATACCGGCCGCTGCATAAAACACAACACCAAAGACGATTCTAAGAGCATTTCCTGTGCAACAGCCCCATATCAGCATCAGCACACAAAGCCCTGCTGCGATCATGCCAAATACACCCGGTGAATTATAGCGCAAGTAGCACATAAATACCAGATATGCACCGCAAAGCAGTAACGGTAGGAGCATAAAGGCCAATATCTCACCGAAAGAAATGTCCATTAAATTCTGAAATCCAAAATAATAAACGATTCTCAGAAAAAAGGAAAGTCCCATAAGACCGGCAGATGCTTTTGCCCACTTACCGGAAAAATCCATTTGATAACGGTAATACTGTTTCAGATTCACAAAAGACACCTCTTTTCAGTCCAGGAAACATTTCCAATTCTTTGCAAAATACTCCACGCCAGAGTAAACAGTGGTTACCACAATTACCCAGGTGACGATGATGCCCAGCAAGGAACTGCCGGGAAACGCCAGCCAGAAGCAAAGACCGACCATGGTCGAAGCGGTTTTGACCTTGCCGCTGTACGCAGCTGCGATCACCTTGCCCTTGCCCACCGCGACCAGACGAAGTCCGGTTACCGCAAATTCTCTCGTCAGAACGACCATCAGCGCCCAAGCGGGGATCATCTGCCATTGGCAGAACATGACCATCACCGCAATGACCAACAGTTTATCCGCAAGAGGATCCAGAAATTTGCCAAAATCGGTGATCTGCTTATAATGACGAGCAATCATGCCGTCGATGTAATCAGTAATGCTTGCCGCAATAAAAATACCCAAGGAAATATACATAAACAAGCCGGATTGGCCACCGCTCAAATGAAGCGTCAGCATCAGTAACGGAATAAACGCGATCCGAATCAATGTTACTTTGGTTGCAGTTGTCATATCGTAGCCTCCGCAATATAGCCGGAGAGATCTCCGTCAATAATATTATCAATCACCACAGAAACGAACTGGCCTTCATTCAAAGGTTCATCGGTGGCGATCCAGACACGACTGTCGATCTCAGGGGAATCACCGTAGGTTCTTCCGAAATACTGCTCCTGCTCCGTATCAAAGCCATCGATCAGCACTTCCAAGGTCTTTCCAAGCATATTCTCGCAGAACTCGTCCATGATCTTGGATTGGATCATCTCAATGATCTCCGCACGGGACTGAGCAACGGAAGAATCCGGGTACTCCATTTGAGCAGCGGGTGTGCCATCTTCCGGAGAGAATGCGAAAGCGCCCACCCGGGGCAATTTCTGCTCTTGCAGGAATTTGCACAATTCCTCGAACTCTTCTTCCCCTTCACCGGGCAAGCCGGTGATAACGCTGGTGCGCAGCACAAGACCGGGGATCTGCCGACGAAGTTTATCAAACAATTGTCGAAGGAATGCACCATCACCGCGACGGTTCATAAGACGCAGAATCTTACTGTTACAGTGCTGAATGGGGATATCCAGATACTTAACAATCTTATCCTCTTGGGCGATCACTTGAATCAGCTCGTCATCGATCTCATCCGGATAAACATAATGGATCCGGATCCAATGGAGCTCCTCGATCTTGCAAAGCTCACGCAGAAGTTCCGGAAGGCGACGTTGATTGCCGGGAAGATCCACGCCGTAACGACTGGTATCCTGGGCAACCACGATCAGTTCCTTGACTCCGGATTCAGCCAACAGTCGAGCTTCATAGAGCACATCGTCCATCTGGCGGCTGCGGAATTTGCCCCGCAGATACGGAATAATGCAGTACGCGCAGCGATTATCACAACCCTCAGCGATTTTAATGTAGGCATAATGCTCAGGTGTGGTCAATATACGACCGGTTTCCTGCTCCGGTGCGTCGATGGATGCAAACTCATACACTTTTTTGCCAGCCAGCAAATCATCAATAGCGGAAACGATCTGCGTGTAGCTTCCGGTGCCCAAAACACCGTCAACCTCGGGCATTTCCTCCATGATCTGCTGCTGATAGCGCTGGGAAAGGCAGCCGGTAACCAGGATCTTACCTACATAATCCTGCTCTTTCAGTGCAGCAGTCTGCAAAATATAATCAATGGCCTCTGCCTTGGCAGAATCAATGAAGCCGCAGGTGTTAATGACCACCACATCCGCACCGGCAACGCCGGACAAGACCTGATGTCCTGCCTCCTGCACCCGATACATCATGCGCTCGCAGTCCACCTGGTTCTTTGCGCAGCCAAGACTGATAAATCCAATGTTTGCCATAATTAATCCTCCGGATCTATATCCGCATTTAATTTACGAAGGGCATTGCGAACCGTGGAATAACTGTGACCACGGCGAATGGCCGCATCGATTGCACGCTTTATGGCCTTCTCGTCCCGGTTCTTACCGAGCTTTGAACGCAAAAACTCCGAAACCGAATCTTCAAGATCCGGGTAATCGGACAAAGCGGCATCCCAATAAGCCTTAGGAATTCGCTTCTCATAAAGCATCTGCTTGGCCCGAGCCAAGCCATAGCCCTTAGCAATGCACCGCTGAACGATCAGTTCAGCGGTTTTTGCATCATCTACCAAGGAAAGTTCCGACATCCACTTCACAGCATTTTCCGCCTGGACAGCGTCTTCACCCTTCTGGATCAAGCGATGGCGCAGCTCATTGCGTGATACATTGCTAGCCGAAACAATGCGAACAGCACGCATTTTTGCGGACATCTCCCCTGCCGCTGTGTTCAGCTTGGCAAGGTTTTCAAGGTCCAATTCCATGCCGGTGTACAAAGCAAAGTCTTCCACCGTCTGTCGGTATAGCCGCATTACGCTTCCGTCGGAAAAATCTACACGATATCTTCCGGCCCGATCCGGAGAGGAAGATAAGCGATCAATCTTCACCATCGAAGTCATCTGCGCTAACGATCACGGGACGATTTGCGGCAACAGCCGGATTTGCTGCGTGGATACCGCTGTTTTTCAGCAGATTTTCACGAACGGTTGCTTCCACCTGCTCTGCGATCTCGGGATTTGCCAGCAGATAAGTCTTCACACTATCCTTGCCCTGGCCGATCCGCTCATCACCCATACTGAACCAACTGCCGCTCTTCTGAATGATATCCATTTCCAGAGCCAGGTCAACCAATTCGCTCCACTTGCTGATACCCTGACCGTACATGATGTCAAAGTGCGCCTCACGGAACGGAGGTGCGACCTTGTTCTTGACCACCTTAACACGGGTCTTATTACCGACCACATTACCGCCATCCTTAATAGCCTCAACGCGTCGTACATCCAAACGGACGGAGGAATAGAACTTCAATGCGTTGCCGCCGGTGGTGGTTTCGGGATTGCCGTACATCACACCGATCTTCATACGAAGCTGGTTGATGAAAATGACCACACAGTTGGTCTTGGAAATGGTACCAGCCAGTTTACGCAGCGCCTGGCTCATCAAACGTGCCTGCAAGCCAACGAAGGTATCGCCCATTTCACCTTCGATCTCCTGCTTGGGAACAAGGGCTGCCACAGAGTCCACAACCACGGCGTCCACCGCTCCGGAGCGAACCAGTGCATCGGTGATCTCCAATGCCTGCTCACCGGTATCCGGCTGAGAAACCAGCATATTATCAATATCTACACCCAAAGCAGCGGCATACACCGGGTCAAGGGCATGCTCAGCGTCCACAAAAGCCACCTCGCCGCCCATTTTCTGGGCCTCAGCCAGAATGTGCAGCGCAAGCGTGGTCTTACCGGAAGATTCCGGTCCGTAAATCTCGATAATGCGACCCTTGGGTACGCCGCCAATGCCCAATGCGGCATCCAACGCCAAAGAGCCGGTGGGAATAGCATCCACATTCATCTCGGGACGGTCGCCCAAGCGCATAACTGTGCCCTTGCCAAAATTCTTCTCAATCTGAGAAATCGCGGTTTGCAGTGCCTTCTTCTTGTCCGATGCAGGAGTGGGTGCTTCATAAGATGTCTTTTTCGTAGCCATAATCTCTATTCCTCCCTGGTATATTGTGCTATACAGCACCGTTGTACTTGATTATAATCTCTGGAACGTTCCAGAATGGTATACCCTTTATTTTGCAGGAGCTGACAAACATCGTCCCCCTGCCCCATGCCAAATTCAAAACAAAGATAACCACCTTGCTTTAAGGCAGGTGTGTAGTTTTCGATGATCCCGCGATAAAAATCCAGACCGTCAACACCGCCATGCAGCGCCAGATGCGGTTCAAAGTTTTTCACACTGTCTGATAAATCAGCCATTTCATCAGTAGTGATATATGGCGGGTTTGAGACGATCAGATCAAATCTTCCAAAAAATTCCGACGGCAAAGAAAAAGCGTCAGCCTGAACTGCGCAGACCCGGTCTGCCATGTGATTATTGCGAATATTTTCATTAGCAACAGCCAATGCGTCAAAAGAAATATCCGCAAGGGTTACGGTAGCATCCGGAATCCGGCTGGCGATGGCCAGTCCGATACAACCGGAACCTGTGCAAAGATCCAAAATTTTCGGTTTTGAAATTGCTCCGGCATATTGGATCGCAAGATCTGTTACCGCGCAGGTGTCGTCTCTTGGAATCAATACACGGCTGTCTACCGTCAACTGCAAACCGTAAAACGGCCAATTTCCCAGTATATATGCCAGCGGTTCGCCTTTTTCAACGCGGCTTACAGCGGCATCCATCGCCTCATAAGTTTCCTTCGAAACCTGAATATCCCTTGCGAACAAAGGAAATTGTTCAAAACCTGAGGCAAAACGGGTCAGCTCCCGTGCAAGAAATACCGCATAATGCTCTTCTTCTGTTTGAAGCAAGCGCTTACGAGCCATTTCGTACAAGTCGTGCAGATTCATTACCATTGATCCGCACCTTTCTCAGACGGAAGCACTGCTTCCACAGCGGTGATCGCAACTTGGATCATATCGTCACCCGGTTCCTGCGTGGTAAAATTCTGCATCCACATTCCGGGAGAGGTAAGGATCCGAGTGAACCAGTTGTTGTGGCGGCCTGCCCAGCGGTTAATTTCATAAGTAACGGAAACGATCAGCGGCAAAAGCAATAGTTTAAACCCTATCATGACGATCCGATACAGCGGCTCGCCACGCATAGCATCCAGTGCCGGAAATACCGACAGCAAAAGCGACGATGCAGCAGAAAAGATCAAGATAGAAACCACCATCACCACCAGCAAAAAACTGGTTCCGCATCTGGGGTGCAGCCGGGTCTGTTCCCGAACGTTTTCCACTGTCAAAGGCAGATCTGCTTCATAGCAGCGAATGGTTTTATGCTCTGCACCGTGATAGGCAAAGACACGCTTCATTTCCTTCATTCTGGAAACCAGAATCATATACAGCAGAAAAATGATCATACGGATCAAGCCTTCAAAAAGGTGCAGAAGAAGGTTGCTTTGCAGGAATCGGTCGAAAAAACCGGATACAATCATCGGTATCAGAAAAAACAGCAATATGGAAAAACCAATTCCCAGCACCACGCCAAATCCAACCACGATCTTTTGAACATTTTCTTTTCCGATTTTCTTTTCCAGCCAGCTATCTTCCGGAATCTCCTCGGTTTTTTCCTCCGGAATCTGATCGGCAGAGTACATCAATGCTTTCACACCGGTCAACTGGGCATCAAAGAAATTGGCACAGCCCCGGAAAAACGGCAGCGACCACAAGGATTTCTTGGGTCGGATCTTCCGTGGGGTAACGGTAAGTTTTATGCCGTCATTTGTGCGCAGTGCAATGGCATCGGCCTCCGGCCCACGCATCATGATTCCCTCAATGAGCGCCTGGCCACCAATGGTTGTCTTAAATTTTTCGCAACATTGTTTACTCATGAAAGTCCTCTCTTACTGAGAAATGGGCAAACGAACCGTTACCAGCGTTCCCCCACCATCTGCATTGGAAAGCTCCAATGTGCCGTCGAGCATGGATATGATCTCATCACAAACCGCAAGTCCGATACCCGTACCGCGAGCCTTGGAACTGCCTTTATAAAATTTCTTCTTTACAAGAGGAAGCTCGTCCTCGGGAATGCCCGGTCCATAGTCCCGGAACTGAACAATTACATACTGACCATCGCATTGAATAGCGGCCTCGATACGCTTGCCCTCACCGCCATGCTTTGCAGCATTGTTCAGAATATTCAAAAACACCTGACGAATACGCTCCGGATCGCAAGGGATCTCCGGAATATCTTGATCTGTTTCCTCGTAATGCAGCACGATTCCGTCCTGAGAAAGGCGGCTGGAATACATATAAACAGTATCTTCAAACTCGCCTCGTATGTCAGTCGGTTGAATGTTGAGCGTCATGCGGCCGTCCTGGATCCGGGTGAAATCCAGCAGATCCACCACCATTTCGGTCAGGCGCTTGGTCTCCTTGCGAATGATCTTCATGCCGCGACGAGTTTCTCTGTCCAGGTCCTCATAGGAAAGCAGCGTTTCGCTCCAACCGTTGATTGCGGTCAATGGAGTGCGCAATTCGTGGGACAACGAAGAAATAAAGTCACGCTGAATGATCTCGTTCTGGTTAATCTGGGCAGACAACTCGTTGATACTGTCCACCAGGTCACCGATCTCGTCGTTATACTTGGATTTCAGCTGGATACCATAGCTGCCGCCGGCAATGCGCTTTGCTTTCTCAGTAATTTCTTTGACCGGGATCAGAATAGAACGCAGATAGTAATTGCTGCTGACACCAATCACGATCAAAACCACGGCCAAAACAGCCATAGCAGAAAGAAGTACTTTCAAAATCTGCATATCCAGAATCCGGGTAGAAGTGACATAGCGCAAAACACCGATCACTTCACCATTGCTATAAATCATCGGACTGGAAACTGCCAGAATCCGCTCACCCGTTACCGGATCGTTGCCCACAAAGGAACGGATATTTTGGGTCTGTGTAGCGTCAACGATATCCTGGGTTACGGCAATCACACCGGGCCAGGTACCATATGAAGAAGCAACCAGTCGACCCTTGGCATCGATAAATTGCAGTTCGATAGAATTTTTCTCATCGAAATTATTGGCGTAATCAATACAGGATTGATAGAAAACCTTATAATTTTGATTGATATAATCCGAAAAGAAGTTTGCCGTTGTCTGTGCTCGGTAGCGCATATCCGACTCCACACCGGAATAGTAGTAAGCCGAAAACACAAAGGTAACCGCCAGAACACAGACCATTCCCAAAGCAAACACGATACCCAAAGTGTTTCTCAGCCAGCGCTTTTGCAGGCCACCGAACTTCTTCCTGGGTAAGCCTTTCATACGAAATACTTCGGTCAATTTCCCCATTTGTATCCAAATCCCCAAACGGTTGTAATATAAGTCGGCGAGGTTGCGTCGTCTTCCACCTTGATGCGAAGGCGACGGATATTCACATCGACGATCTTCAACTCCCCATCATATTCAGAACCCCAAACAGCAGCCAGAATATCTTCTCTTGACAGTGCTCTGCCGGGGTTTTGCATAAACAATTTCAGCACAGCATACTCCACCTGAGTCAATCGGATCCGATTGCCGTTCTTTTCCAGAGTATGATTGCGGGTATTCATCACAAATGGTCCCTGCACCAGAAGTTCGCTGCTGGCCTGATTGTCACCGCCCAGGCGACGAAACAGCGCATCGATTCTCGCAGTCAGTTCCGCAGGAGAAAAAGGCTTGGTCACGTAATCATCGGCACCGGTCATAAGGCCGGTCACCTTGTCCAATTCCTGGGTTCTGGCGGTGAGCATGATCACTCCGATCTGCTTGCTGGTGGCACGGATCCGGCGGCATACTTCAAAGCCGTCAATGTCCGGCAGCATGATATCCAGGATCGCAACACCAACATCAGGATTGTGGTGCAATTTGTTCAGGGCTTCCTCACCTGTGCCGGCTTCCAGAACCTGATAACCTGCCCGTTTCAGATTGACCACGATAAAACTGCGAATATTCTCTTCGTCTTCCAGAATCAAAACCTTTTTCATCTGACACTACCCCTTATGTCTCACCTGTGTTCCAATCTTGAAGAATCAGGTGAAAACTTTTCAATAATTCCTCTTTTGTAATTCCGTAAGTGGCGGAGGCCACGTCAAGATTTGCTGCGTAGACCGTCGATTCCGTTCGTTTCAGCACAAAACGGTTATCAATGGTCGCCTGCTCCTCCCGTTTTTGTCCCGTTAAGGCAAATACCGTCATTAATCGTTGAACAGATTCACCATCATCGTTCCAAACACCGAAAACATAAGCATTACCCTGCTGAGAAACGTAAATTTTATTCACGAGGTTGCCATTTAGCTGCAAATACCAACCGCCAACAAAGTTGTGGTAGGTGTAAAGCTTATCCACCTCAGCGCCGGTGGAGGTCATTGCATACCAACGAATCAGATACTGACTTTCCGGAGAGGTCTGATCCTCCGGTGCGCGCAGCGTGATCAGATCCGGCAATTCCAGAACTCCGTCCTCATCAATATCGTCCGCATACACATAGTAATTGCGCAGCGTCTGGACGCTGGTGCCAGATTCATTGGAAAAGGAAACATTGGTAAACACACCGCTGACCATTGCGAAAATATCGGTAATGATCGCTTTGTTGTTGATACTGCTGGCAACATACACCGCATGAATGCCGTCGTTCAGCTTGCCAACCATAATTCGCTTGATCGCATCGGCAGGCTCAGACATATTCACTTCCTGGGACCGTTCCACCACACCATTTTCCACACCGAACAGCTCGGCAATACCGTTTTCGGCAGGATCGGAGCGGAGAATCATTAACTCGGAACGAGTGTCCTGATCAATGTCGGCGCAGACGAATTTGGTATAGCTGGCTGTTACGATCTGCTCCAACTGGTCACTTACAAGGGTATAAACACTTACATTTCGTACCACCTGGTTGCTGATCTGCCGACCTAGGACGATCTCCATTCCGGGACGGTCGTCCATCTGCACATATTCCACCTGATCAAAGGCATCTCCGGTACTGTAAATGGTATCCAGCAGAATAAATTCCTCGTCAACCAGAGAAAACACGAACAGTCGAAGAGGATTTTCAGCCGTACCACGGGCAAAGAGCACATACTCATTCTCACCGTCACCGTTCAGATCTACGGTCTGTACGGTTTGACGATTTTCGCCCACGATAGGAGCACAATATTCCAAACCGACCATCACTTGATTGATCTGTGATTGGAGATTCCGATAAGACTCAGAACGGCTGGGCAAGCAATAAAGCTCGTTGATCGCACGAATATTGCAGCCGGTCAGGAGTGTTGCCGCAAGAAGCAGAGGGCACAAAAGTATTCTTTTTCGTTTCATGCAGCTCACTCCTTTACTCGTCAAAGCATATTATTTCAGTACCACATTTTGCTCACCAAGCAGGTTCATCAGTTCCCGGAGCATAGACTCCCGAATGGTTGCCTGGGTGCCGCGCATTTTCCGAATATCCGAAAAGAATACCTTCACGGTACTCTCACCGGGATATGCACTGACAATATCCCGCACCTTGGGATACTGGGGACTGTTTTCGCTAGGCAGCTGAATGTAGAGCGTACCTGTAAGGATCTGATCGGACGCTTCATCGGCAAAGTCCGAAATGGGACGAACCCGATTGATCACGATCTGGGGCTCTTTCTCGTCGCGCATGGACAACCGTCCGGTTACAACCACGGGACTGTTTTCCCGCAGGTAACCACCATATTGGTTCAGCGTATTGGAAAAAGCGATCATTTCAATCGATGCGGTATCGTCCTCCACGGTCACATATGACATCATGGAATTGTTACGTGTGGTCTTCATCTTCACGCTTTGCACAATGCCCGCAACACTGACAATGGCATCGTCCTGATACGGACATTCCTCACCCATAAGCAATCCGATGGAGACCACCTGGGTGCCTTTGAGGTACGGTCTGTAATCATCCATGGGGTGACCGGAAATGTAAATACCGGTGGTTTCCTTTTCCATGGCCATCAGATCTGCCTTTTTCAGTTCCGCAAGCCTAGGGATTGGAATTTGACCGGCAGGATCATCGTCGTCCAACAGAGAGAACAGACCCATCTGACCATCTAAATTCTTCTTCCGGGAAGCGGATACATTGTCCATCATGCTGTCGTACACCGCAAGAAGCTCGCTTCTGTGATGTCCGAAACAATCCATAGCGCCGCACTTGATGAAATTCTCGACCGCACGCTTATTCAATTCACCCTCGCCCATTCGTTGCAGGAAGTCTTCCAACGAAGTGAACGCTCCGCCCTCGTTTCGTTTTGCCACCATGGAGCGGATCAAACCGTGACCCACATTCTTGACAGCGCCAAGACCAAAGCGAATGGCTTCGCCCTCCACAGTAAAGGGGTCGTCAGAGTGGTTAATATCCGGGGGCAAAACCGGAATACCAAGTTCTTTACATTCAGCAATATAGCCGGAAATTTTCGTAGCCGAATCCAGCACGGAGGTCATCAGCGCGGCCATGTACTGCTTGGGATAATGGCATTTCAGATACGCAGTCTGGTAAGCCACCACCGCATAACAAACCGCATGAGCCTTATTAAAGGCGTAATTGGCGAAATCTACGATCTCATCATAAATGGACTGCGCCACCGCCTCGGGTACGCCACGGGAAATACAGCCGGGTATCCCCTGCTCCGGATCACCGTAAACGAAGGTTTTACGCTCAGCGTCGATGATCTTCTGCTTTTTCTTGGAAATAGCGCGACGGATATTGTCCGCCTGTCCCATAGAATAACCGGCTAAGGATTTAAAAATCTCAATAACCTGCTCCTGATAGACAATACAGCCATAGGTGACCTTCAAGATTGGCTCTAAAAGGGGCGTTTTGTAGGTAACCTTACTGGGATTCAGCTTATTGGAGATGAAACGGGGTATGGAATCCATCGGGCCGGGTCGGTACAATGCGACCACAGCAGTAAAGTCTTCAATGGACGAGGACTTCATGCCCACGCAGACACCGGTCATACCGGCAGACTCCAACTGAAACACGCCCTGTGTCTTACCATCCGCTACCATGGCGAAGGTCTCCGGATCATCGTCTGGAATGTTATCCATGGAAAAATCCGGCTCAAACTTCTGGATCTGCATCTCCGCATCCTTGATAACCGTCAGGTTGCGAAGACCCAAAAAGTCCATCTTCAAAAGGCCCAGTTCCTCGATGGTGGTCATGGTATACTGGGTTACGATGGTCTCATCGTTGCAGGAAAGGGGCACATAATTAGACACCGGTTCAGCCGTGATCACAACTCCGGCAGCATGGGTAGAAGTATTTCGGGGCATGCCTTCCAACTGCATTGCGGTATCAATAAGCAGTTTCACCCGATCGTCAGCATCGTACATTTCTTTTAGCTTGGGACTGATTTCCAAAGCTTCTTTCAGGGTAATATGCAGCGGCATGGTGGGAACCAATTTCGCCACCACATCGGTCTCCGCGTAGCTGAAATTCAGCGCACGACCCACGTCACGAATGGCGCCTCTTGCGGCCATAGTACCAAAAGTAGCGATCTGGGCAACATGGTCCTTGCCGTATTTTTCCATGACGTAGTCAATGACCTCGCCACGGCGCTCCTGGCAGAAATCCGTATCAAAATCCGGCATACTGACACGTTCCGGATTCAAAAAACGCTCGAAAATGAGGGCATACTACATGGGGTCAACTTCTGTGATATGCATACAGTAGGCTACAATAGAAGCTGCGCCCGATCCTCTGCCCGGGCCAACGGGAATTCCGGATTCTTTTGCAAACCGAATGAAATCCCACACGATCAGATAGTAGTTAACATAGCCCATGCGGCTGATGACGCCGATCTCATACTCCAACCGATCCACATACTCCTGAGACGCATCGGGATAGCGCTCCCGGAACCCGTCGTAGCAAAGCTTTCTGAAATAGCTTTCATTGGTAAAACCGTCCGGGATCGGGAATGTGGGCAGATGGTACTGATTAAACACGAATTCCAGATTGCACATATCGGCAATCTTCACTGTATTTTCAAAGGCTTCCTCACAGTTGTGGAAAAGCTGACGCAGCTCTTCCTCGCTCTTTAAGTAGAATTCCTTGGTCTGGAATTTCATGCGATTTTCATCGTCCACCGTCTTGCCGGTCTGGACGCAAAGGAGCACGTCCTGCATGGTAGCGTCCTCTTTGCGCAGATAGTGAGCATCATTGGTGATCACCAAAGGAAGTCCCGTTTCTCGGGCAAGACGCATGACCCCCTGGTTCACAGGAATCTGCTCTTCAATTCCATGATCCTGCAATTCCAAGTAGAAATGATCATTGCCGAAAATATCCGCCAGGCGCAGCGCATAGTCTTTCGCCTCCTGATAATTCTCGTCCAACAAATACTGAGGAATCGCACCGGCAAGACAGGCAGACAAGGCGATCAAGCCCTCGTGGTGCGCCTGCAAGAGCGCAAGGTCGACCCTTGGTTTTCCGTAAAAGCCACGGATAAACGCCTGGGAAACCAAGTAACACAGATTTTCATAACCCTTTTGATTTTCGCAAAGGAGCACCAAATGGTAAGGATCGTTATCAATGCCGTGCACCCGATCGTCCATAGTGCGTCGGGATACATAAACTTCGCAGCCGATGATCGGCTTCACGCCGGCAGCCTTGGCTGCCTTATAGAAATCGATACAGCCATACATCACACCATGATCTGTAATAGCAATGGCGCTCTGACCAAGCTCCTTGACACGATCCATCATGCCACTGATGCGGCATGCACCGTCAAGCAGGCTGTATTCCGTATGCACATGAAGATGAACAAAACTCATTTTACAGCCTCCTTTGCCAATTCTGTGAGTTTTTTCAGCCGATGATTCATGGCCGGCTTGGAAATCGGCGGCTCCATCAAAGAAGCCAATTCCGTTAAAGATGCTTCCGGGTTTTCCAATCGAGCGGCAGCGGCCTGCTGCAATTTAGCCGGAACAGACTCCATCATGCCCCGCTCCTGCAAAATACGGATCGCATTCAACTGATCCTGCGCGGCCTCCACCACTTTTGAGGTGTTGGCATCGTCACAGTTGCAGCGACGGTTCACTTTGTTGTTCAATTCCTTTTCCAATCGTGCTTCCATAATGCCCATAGATGCCACGGGCGCACCCAGATGGATTAGAAAATCGGAGATCAGCTCGCTTTGCTTCAAATACAAAACATAGCTGCCGCCTCGGTTCGCTGTTTTTGGATAGAAGCCCACCAGTTCACCCATGAGCATATAGGTCTCCTTAGCGACGCTGGCATGGGTGGTAGTGATCTCTACGTGATAGCCCTTGGATGGATCTGTAACGCTGCCGCCGGAAAGGTATGCGCCACGCAAGAACGATGCTTTACAGCACTCCTCTTCCACAATTGGCATATTCACATGCAGCGCCAGTGTATCCTTCACATCAAAGCCGTAAGCGTTCATGATACCGGAAAGTTTTTCCGGTTGATTGATCATAAAAGCCAGTTTGCCCTGCTGATGCAGATCGGGATGCACATCAAAGGTTACACCAAATGCTTTTTTGAACAATTTAGGCAAAATCATCGCAAACTCCTTGGATTCTGTGACGATTCGGATACCATCACCGCCAAAGCTGTTGCAAAACAAAAGGATACCGAAACACTCTGCCAATGCGCAGCAATGCTTTTGGGGTACGACGCGGCACATTTCTGCCTTTGCGCTACCGGAAAATGAACCAGCCATTTCGGTCTCCTTTCTCTTTACTCCATTACCAGATTCTAACCTCCGGTTCTAACCGAACATCAAATTTAACAAAAACCAGATCCGAAACCTGCGAAAGCAGATTACGAACGTCCACGGCGGTGGCACCGCCTAAATTCACCGCAAAGCCTGCGTGCTTCTCAGAGATCGCCGCATTACCAACCCGGTAGCCTTTCAGTCCCGCCTGCTCGATAAGCGCTGCAGCATAATGACCGGTCGGGCGCTTAAAGGCAGAGCCGGCAGAGGGCAGATCCAGTGGCTGCGACGCGCTGCGACGTGCCATGAGATCCTTCATGCGATCTTTGATCTGCTCCTGAGGTTGCGGTGTTAACTGAAATACCGCGCTGATCACAATATCGTCCGTGTCTTCCAGCATACTGTGGCGGTAGGAAAAATCCATCTGCTCACCGGAAACTGTACGCATCTTTCCGTCCCGGGACATTACGGTTACGCTCTGGCAAACCTGAGAGATCTCACCGCCATAAGCGCCGGCGTTCATATAAACACCACCGCCCACCGTGCCGGGAATGCCATGAGCAAATTCCAGACCGGAAAGTCCCAGATTTGCTGCAAACATCGCTGCCCGGGTCATGGTTACACCGGCGGAGACCAGGATCCGATTGCCGTCAAGAGCTTCCATGGCGTTCAATCCGTCTTTCAAGCATACAACGATCCCCTGCACACCCTCGTCCGGTGCCAGCACATTTGTACCAGCGCCTAGTATGCGACAATTGCAGTCCAATAAATTGGATATTTTCAAAATTTCTGCCAATTCTTCCGGATTTTTCGGAAAAGCCATAACCTCCGCATCGCCACCGATGCGAAAAGATGTATGCTTACCCAAGGATTCGTTCATTTTTATAGTACAGCAGGGTGAAAATCCAAGGATTTTCCCTTGTAAAGGGGTAATTTCCATAATAAACGCCTCCGGGTGTAAAATCTCGATATTACTATAACATATCTATTAACAATATGCAATTCAAAGAATAAAAAAATCGGCCGCTTTTGCGGCCGATTTCAAATATTTTTATTTTTCCACGATCTCCAAAATACCCATGGGGCAAACCTTTGCGCAAATGCCGCAGGAAATACACTTGCTGGCGGGATTTTCGGGTTTGAGCACCATGACCTTCATGGGGCACGCCTCCACACACTTGCCACAGCCGACACAGTTCTTCTTATTGATCATGTAGACACCGGTCTTGGGGTTCTGGGTAATGGCATCATGCTCGCAGGAACGCATACACTTACCGCACTGAATGCAAGTCATAGGCTTTGCGCCAGCGCCCTTGGGTGCAATGCGGATGCAGGAATAATCCTGATGAAATTCCTTGTAAAACGCCACAGAGCAAGCACGGACACACTCTAAGCAAGCCATGCACTCTGCATCTTTTTTCACCATCAACTTTTTCATAAAAAGGGTTCTCCTTTATGTATATGTTATCTTGGACATTATAATGCAAAATTTCGCAAATAGCAATGATAAAAATTTATTTTCTTAAAAATATTTCTCTTTTACGCAAAAATTACCAGATTAAAACAAAACAAGACGCACAAACTAGCATCGAATTCCCGATTAAGGAGGTAAATATGAAGAAAATTGCAGGTCTGATACTGATTTTAACCATGTGCATTTGCGCGCTCACCGGCTGTCGAAACGGCAACGAGCCGGAGACCACCATTCCCGGTGGCGAAAATCTGACTCCTTCCAGTTCCATGTATCCCAGCACGTCCAGCACGAGAAACACCACCAACCCCATGGATGGTATGACCGGAAATGCAACAGAGGACACCACCGGAACCAGAAGCACCGACAATGGTGCTCATCGTCATCAGCCGAGAAAGCACGGCTAAGTCAGGAATCTTCCTGACCTACATAGTTAAAGGATCGTGATATAACGGCTGATGTTCTTCTTGATCCGCTCTGCCGCAGCAAGCGCGTTGGTGACATGGTCTCCCTCCTGGGCTTCCTTCCAGGCTGCGGTCACAGACGCACCGGCACAAAGGACAGCGCCATGACCAAATCGGTCAAAGCCGTTGGCACAATTTTTGATATTGCCGCTGGGATATTCCAGTCCGTCGATCAGCAGGAATAAGCGGTTATGTTTCATGCGCAGAATCCGCAGCGCATCACCGGAACCGGCGCTTGCAACAGCACAAACCTTGGAATAACCGCATTTTGCCAAAATATTTTCTCCCAAACGGCTGACCATCTCCGCAGTAGCAGTGTAAACATGACGGGTGCCGGTGAGCAATTCCTGCAACTCCGATGCGCTCTTATTGCCGGAGCGAACCGTAACAAACAGGTCTTTCTCCCCTTTTTGGCAGTAAGAAATAAAGGGTTTGAGGGCATCAGAGCCAATATAAGGGCTGATCACCAGGGCGTCACATGGATACTGCTCGCCGCCAAAAAAGCCATCAGCGATCCACTCAGCCGCCTGGGGAGAAAGAATTTCCGGCGCGTCGAGGATCAAATAATAGCCGGAAGCTTTTGCATCTGCAAGCAATCTTTTCAGACTGCAAATTCCTGCTTCACCCAGCGCGGAAAAGGCGCTGAACGGGAAACGAACGCCCGCTGCCACATCTTTTAATCCGGTTAGCAGTTCCATGCAGAACCGCTCATAAGCAGCGGTAAAATCCACAGATTCCTCAATGATCTGCTGGGGAATCTGATCGCGGCTGACCATAAAGTCCACAACTAACGGATTTTTAACCTTACGGATCCGTTCATGCAATACATCCAATGCCATAATATCCCTCCCTTTTTTTATTATTATATCACAAGACCCTGGCAGAAAACAATACCCAGTAAAACAATAAATTCGACAAAAATACACACCTTTCCACCTGCATTGCTTCGGTATCCGGGCATACTAACAACGAAAGGAGTGAGGAAAATGAAGTGGACCGGTTTCGCAGTTTCTATGGGCGTTGGTCTGGCTGCCGGCGCAGTGACTGCGCTGATGCTGCCTAAAAACTCCACTGCCCACAAAGCCATTCAAAAGACTGCCGATGCAGTTGAGGACGCCGTGGTTATGATGGGTGATAAAATCAGCGGAAAATCCAGCATGATGTAACAAAAAGCCGGAAAGTACGAACTTTCCGGCTTTTTTTATTCTGCATTCAGAACGATCTGATCATCACAAACGTCCACATAAATAGACGAAATGGGATATTCAAAAGAGTCAATAATCTTCACAGAAATGGAGTCTTCCAGATCCCGCTGAATGGTGCGCCGAAGGTTTCTTGCACCGTAGGTTACGGAATAAGCCTTCTTCACCAGATAATCCTTGATGGATTCGTTCCAGGAAATCTGCAAACCACGATCCAGCAGACATTGTTTCAGTTCGTCCAGCATAATCTGGGCGATGCCCATAAAGTTTTCTTCCGTCAAATGATTAAAGGTGATGATCTCATCCACACGGTTGATAAACTCCGGACGCAGGAACTCGGAAAGAGCCTTCATGGTCTTCTCGCTGACCATCTGGCGATCTGTGCGGCCAAAGCCCATAGATGCGACTCTCCCCTCGCTTCCGGCATTGGACGTCATAATAACCACGGTATTTTCAAAGTTGACCTGGCGTCCCTGGGCGTCTGTGATACGGCCGTCATCCAGCACTTGCAAAAGAATATTCAGCACATCCGGGTGCGCCTTCTCAATCTCATCAAAAAGAACTACGCTGTACGGTCTGCGACGAATCTTCTCAGTCAGCTGACCGGCTTCGTCATAGCCCACATAGCCCGGAGGAGAACCGATCAACTTGGAAACCGTATGTTTCTCCATATACTCGGACATATCCAGACGGATCAGACTATCCACGCTGTCAAACAAATCGTCTGCAAGGCGTTTCACCAACTCGGTCTTACCTACACCGGTAGGACCTACAAAAATAAACGAAGCAGGCCGCTTTTTTGGGGAAATACCCACCCGATGGCGACGAATTGCCCGGGAAACCGCATCCACCGCTTCATCCTGACCCACAATATGCTTTTTCAGCCGGTCAGCCAAACCGCTGATCTGTTGATATTCCTGCGCCTTGATTTTCGATGCGGGAATCTTTGTCCAAAGTTCAATGATGCGGGCGAGATTCTCAATTGTCACCGCAGGTGCGGGGATTTTTTCCAATCGCTCAATGTTCTCAGCGATCTGGCACAGACGGCTGCGGATATGGGCAAGTCGCTCAAAATGCTCGTTTTCCGTGTCCTCGGTGAGCACTTGAAGCTCCATTTCATAATCGTCACGTTCCTTGCGAAGCGCTGCCAACTCAGAAATCTCCTTACAGCGAAGATTCACATCAGAACAAGCCTCGTCCAAAAGGTCAATCGCCTTATCCGGCAGGAAACGGTCGGTAATATAACGCTCGGAAAGCACAACGCATTGACGAGCGATCTCCGGAGAGATCTGCACACCATGAAACTGTGCATAAGTATGCGCAATGCCCTGCATAATCTGACAGGCTTCCTCAATGGACGGCTCTGAAACAGAAACCGGCTGGAAACGACGCTCCAACGCAGCATCTTTTTCGATATGCTTGCGATATTCGTTGTAAGTGGTAGCACCAATCAGCTGGATCTCACCTCTGGAAAGGGCGGGTTTCAGGATGTTAGCGGCATTCATAGAGCCCTCCGCATCACCGGCACCAACCAAGTTGTGCACCTCGTCGATCACCAGAATGATGTTACCGCAGGACTTGATCTCACCAATCAGGCTCTTCATACGGCTTTCAAACTGGCCGCGGAACTGAGTGCCCGCAACCAATGCGGTCAGATCCAACAGGAAGACTTCCTTATCCCGAAGCTTATAGGGCACCTCCCCTGCTACGATTCGCTGAGCAAGGCCTTCGGCAATGGCAGTCTTACCAACACCGGGCTCACCAATCAGACAGGGATTATTCTTCTGGCGACGATTCAGAATCTGAATCAAACGCTCCGTTTCCACATCTCTGCCAATTACCTTATCCAGTTTTCCTTCCCGGGCACGGCCGGTCAGATCCATGCAATATGCGTCCAGGAATTTATGCTTTTTGTGCTTCTTGCCCTCTGTGGTTTCCTCGGACTCGGTGGGTTCTTCCTTCTTTGGCGCAGGCTTCGAGGAGGAATTAAAAAGCTGATTGATCAGAGGAAATGTCGCTGTGCGGCTCTCTGTCTCATCATCAGACTCACTAGGGTCGATCTGGCCGAACATACTGCTCATCTCGTCGGACAGATTATCCAGGTCATCTTCGGAAAATCCCATTTGCTTCACAGCCTCATCGATCTGCGGAACGCCAAGACTCCTGGCGCACTTTAAGCAATAGCCCTCATTCATAGTAACGCCGTTTTCAACCTTCGTGATGAAGACAACAGCGATATTTTTCTTACATTTTGTGCAAAGTTTCGGTTGCATGTTGTTCACTCCAATCCATGGGAAAATGTTACGATATTCTTAAACCGGTGTACACTCAAAAGTCTCAACACCATCGTCATACCAAAGGTGCGTCATATACAAACCACCGGGCGGCACGGTTGGGCCTGCGGCAGTGCGATTTCCACTGCGCAAAATATTTCCAATCTCTTCCGGAGGAAATTTACCCTCAGCCGCATACACGATGGTTCCGGCCATTGCCCGCGCCATATTATACAAAAATCCGTTGGCACAAACCCGCAGATAGATCAGGTTGCCCTGACGCTCCACGTTATAATAATATACCGTTCTGACGGTGGACTTTACATCTGTTCCAACAGAACGAACTGCGGCAAAATCATGGGTGCCGACAAATTGATCCGCAGCAGCTTGCAGCACCTTTTCATCCAGATGCTTGGGGTAAAACCACGCCCGATTCTCATAAAAGGGATCTCTCACCCGGGAATTATAAATGATGTAGGTATACTCTTTTTTTGCGCAGGATCCGATTGCATTGAAGTCCTCATGGACATCAAAGGCTTTTGTCACCACAATATCACCCGGCAAATGGGTATTCAGCGCATAAGGGATCCGATCAGCCGGTATCGTGGAATCCGTGCGGAAATTCGCCACATAGCACTTGGCATGAACGCCCGCATCAGTACGTCCGCAGCCGGTTACATGAACATCATGCCCCACAACCATAGAAATAGCCTTTTCCATAGACTCCTGGATCGTGGGCAGATTTTTCTGTATTTGCCAACCGTGATAGTCGGTTCCCAGATAGGTTAGAAACAGAGCGATGTTACGCATGGATAACCTCACAAGCCAAAATTTACAAGCAAAACTACAACTGCGACCAAGCCTGCACCCAGCAAAAAGCCTTGATAATCCAGGCGTTTATAGCGCAGTAGCTTCATCTTTGTTCTGCCGGTACCGCCATGATAACAGCGGCACTCCATAGCGGTTGCCAGCTCATCGGCACGGCGGAACGCACTGACGAACAACGGCACGAGTACGGGGATCAATGCTTTGACGCGGGCAAGTAAATTTCCGGTCTCAAAATCTGCACCGCGAGCTTTCTGTGCAGACATGATTTTATCCGTTTCCTCGATCAAGGTGGGGATAAAACGAAGGGCGATGCACATCATCATGGACAGCTCATGAACCGGAACATGGACCCGATTCAAAGGACTCAACAGTGATTCCAAACCGTCTGTCAGAGAGATGGGCGATGTGGTATAGGTGAGCAAAAATGTGCAGGAAATCAGCATTAAAATCCGAGCCAACATGAAGATCGCGCGGACTACACCCTCTGTTGTAATGCTCACACCGAAAAATGCGAAGATCACATGCTCACCGGGAGTAAAGAACAAATTCAAAATCGCCGTGAACACCAAAATGAACAGCAGCGGCTTCATACCCCGGACGAAGGATTTTGCAGGAATCTTGGACACACCGATGCAAGCAAGCAGCACTGCAAGCAATACACCATACGACACCCAATTGGACGCTACGAACAAAGTAACGATATAAACGACTAAAAGAATGAGCTTTGTTCTGGGATCCATACGATGGATCACCGAATTTCCGGGGAAAAACTGGCCCAATGTAATATCTTTAAGCATTTCGCGCCCCCCTTTTCAGGTTGTTCAAAGCGCTGACTGCTTGTTCCAAGGTATATACAGCAGGCAGATCCAGACCTTTTGCCCGCAAGCGCAGAAAAAGATCCGTCACTTCGGGAATGTCCAGTCCCATTTCCAGCAGATCCTGGGCTCTGGAAAAGACCTGCTCCGGAGTGCCGTCCATTTCCAGGCAGGCACCGTTCATTACGATCAATCGATCGGTCAGACGGGCTACATCATTCATAGAATGGCTGACCATGATCACAGTCGCATTTTTCGCCTGGCGATAGGCGTTGATATTCCCAAGGATCTCCTCGCGACCCACAGGGTCTAAACCGGCAGTCGGTTCGTCCAGAATCAGCACATCTGGCTGCATTGCGATCACACCGGCGATTGCAACGCGACGTTTTTGTCCACCGGAAAGGTCAAAGGGCGAAGATTCCATCTGCTCCTCGGTGATACCAACAAAACGAGCAGCCTCCCGGACACGAAAATCGATTTCCTCAGCAGATAACCCCATATTTTTCGGGCCGAAGCTGATGTCCTTATAAACCGTTTCATCAAAAAGCTGGTACTCCGGATACTGAAAAACCAATCCAACTCGGAAACGAGCCTGCCGGGTCAAGGTTTTATCGGCCCAAATGTCTTTTCCATCAATCATGACTTTTCCGGAGGTGGGTTTGAGTAGTCCGTTCAGATGCTGCATGAGGGTAGATTTTCCAGAGCCGGTATGTCCGATGACACCGATAAACTCTCCCCGTTCCACGGTAAAACTCACGCTGTCCAGAGCTTTATGCTCAAACGGCGTGCCGGCACTATATACATATGTGAGATCCTGAACCTCTAATAACGGTGCCAATGTCTCTTCCTCCTACGGTTTACTCCTTCAACGCTGCGATGATCGTATCTACGCATTCATCAGATGTCAATTTGTCCAACGGCAAATTCCACCCGGCTTCATTCAACTGATAGCATAGCTCCACCGTTTCCGGGGAAGCCAGACCAACTTCGTGCATCAACTGCACATTTGAGAACACCCTTTCAGGCGTGCCGTCAGCGGCAACTACGCCTTTATGAAGCACAACCACCCGCTGGGCTTGTGCAGCTTCATCCATGTGGTGGGTGATCAAAACAATGGTGATCCCTTTTTCCCGATTCAGTCGGGAGATGGTCTGCATCACTTCCCGGCGACCCTTGGGATCCAGCATTGCGGTGGGTTCGTCCAGAATAATGCACTTGGGTTCCATGGCAATAATGCCAGCAATGGCAATGCGCTGTTTTTGTCCGCCGGACAGCAAATGTGGGGCGTGTTCCCGATATTCGTACATGCCCACCTGCTTCAATGCACGATCCACACGATTGCGGATCTCAGGACTGGCAACACCCAGATTTTCCGGTCCAAAGGCCACATCCTCATCTACCACATTGGCAACGATCTGGTTGTCCGGATTTTGGAAAACCATACCCACGGTTCGTCGAATGGCAATCAGAAGCTCCTCGTCGGTCGTGTCCATGCCGAACACATGAACCTTGCCGCCCATGGGAAGCAAAATGGAGTTAAAGTGCTTGGCTAGTGTGGATTTTCCGCAGCCGTTACCGCCTAAAACAGCAACAAACGAACCTTCCTCAATAGCAAGGTTCATATCGTTAAAAACGCTGACACCGGGCGTATCATCTACGCCCGGATAAGAAAAAGCCAGATGTTCAACTGAAATTGCAATACTCAAAGGTATTCCACTCCTATCAGGGCGTCCACCTTCCGGTCGCGCCGCAGGGCAGCATAATGCCGGTAGACTGAACCGGCAGACCCAGTTCTCCTACCTGTGTGGAGCCGCCAAATTTTTCTGTAAATACCACATCAGATGCATAGCCCACGGCAGAAGGCGCAAGTCCTGTGGTATAGGAATTGATGATTACAAACAGTGGATTATCGGTAAGTAATTTTGCAGTTTCCTGCAAAAATGGAAAAAAGCTGGTTTCCATCTTCCAGATTTCTCCGCTGGGGCCTCTGCCATAGCTGGGAGGATCCATGATGATACCGTCATAACGCCGACCTCTGCGGATTTCCCGCTGAATAAACTTGCCGCAATCGTCCACAATCCAATGAATGGGCCGATCCGCAAGGCCGCTGGCAGCGGCATTTTCCTTTGCCCATGCCACCATGCCCTTGGAAGCGTCCACATGATAAACTTCCGCACCGCCGGCAGCCGCAGCCAAAGTAGCGCCTCCGGAATAAGCAAACAGGTTCAGTACACGAACCGGCCGATTTGCCCCGGCAACCTTTTCCCGAATAAAATCCCAGTTAGCAGCCTGCTCAGGGAACACACCGGTATGCTTAAAGTTCATGGGTTTGACATTAAAGGTCAAATAATCCTTATATTTGATCTGCCAGCGCTCCGGCAGACGGTGATCAGACCAGTGCCCACCGCCGGTATTGGAGCGCATATAGCAAGCATCATATTTTTCCCAGCCGGGGTGGATCTTGGGTGTATTCCAGATCACCTGAGGATCGGGTCTGACCAACAGGTACTTGCCCCACCGCTCCAACCGTTCTCCGTCAGATGCATCTAAAACCTCATAATCTTCCCATGCGTCGGAAATCCAAATCATAGTAGCCTCCTGCAGATCCGTTAGTCAGAATATTCCAGGGGAACATCCGGATCCTGTACTCCCGGGTGCGCGTTCAAATACTCCTGCCAGGACGATTGATTATGAATCGTACAAACAAGATAAGGAACGGCAACGCCATAATTCTTATCGCCTAAAATACCCTTGAAATTATTTACTGGATAACCATTGATATCCACAAGATAAATATAATTATCCTGTAAATAATCTTCTTCCAAGCCATGGGTATAAACAGCCGCAATATCCCGCAATTCGTTCTGGGTCACCTTTACAAGAGACCGCTTGGACAATGTGCACTGACCCACGCTCTCCAGCTTCTTGCAAAATTCATTGGCAACTGCGTTACAGCTGTCGCAGAAATCCACCACCACATGGCAATCGCAGTCTTCCGTGGGCATATCCTCTTGATAAACAAGAGCTTTTGCGATCCGGGAAGTATCACGAACGTCCATTTTACAAGCATCTGTTGCCAGATTGCCGCAATCTAAGCAAACCTCCACTTCAACCATGCCAAGAGTGCTGTATAGCGGTATGGTTTCCAATCCCTCGTGAATCGGTGCCATGACCTTTTTCCACAAGCGGCTGGCAGGGTTCGCGGTGCTGCCGGTGAGTGTGATCACTTCCGGGCTGTCATAACCGACCCAGGTTGCACCGGTATAGTAACCGGTAAAGCCACAGAACCAACGGTCGCGGTTACTGGAAGTAGAACCTGTCTTGCCCGCAACGTCCATATTATCCAAGTCCGCATGGCGACCGGTACCGGTATCAACAGCAACGTCCATACAGTAATTCATATAATTGACCGTATTGGTAGACAAGATCTGCTCCGAATCCTGGGTATTGTTCAGCACCATTTCACCCTGAGAATTGTAGACCGTAGTAAAGGTTCTGGCTTCACGGATCACGCCGTTATTGGCAAAGGCAGCATAGGCCTGCGCCATTTCCCGAACTGTAACACCTACGGTAGGTGCACCCAGTCCAAGAGGCGACAGATCCATATCTGTCAAAATCGTGCCTTGGGAAGTTTCATAGCTCTCCACCAGATGGGAAAGGCCAAACTTTTCTTTAGCGAATCTGAAACTGTATTCCGTACCAATGGTATCCAACACATTAACAGCCAAAGCGTTGACAGAAGATTTCACACCCGCCAAAACCGTACCGGAATAAGAATAGGTACGTGTATTATTGTACGGGAAAGGACGATCTTCGATAAACTTAACGGGCATATCCTTTGCCACACTTGCGGGAGTAATTAAGCCTAATTCAAAGGCAGGTGCATACACAGTCAAGGGTTTCATGGAAGAACCGGGTTGCAGCTTGGAATCCGTTGCACGGTTCAAGCCGTCATGGGTATCCTTTTCGCCAACACCGCCCGCCATGGCGACAATATCACCGGTGCGATTATCGATGATTACCATGCCCGATTGCAGCTGCTGCAAGGACTGGGCCGTTGGGATCTGTTTCAGATCCGTATAGATCTTGTCCACCTGATTTTGAACATCCATATTCAAGGTGGAATAGATATGATAGCCGGATCTGCCGATCAGTTCAATATAGGCCTTCTTTGTCTCGCTGTTCCACTGAACGCCATACTTTGCAGCCAGCTCCTTGGCTACATCCTCAATAACCGTATCAACGAAATAAGAATACACATCCTGGGACGCATTGTCGCCAATGGTCGTCAAAGAATCGCAGACAGGGCAATAATACTTGCCGTTTTCTTTCTTTACAAAGGTCCCCACTTTGCCATGATAAGCGCAATCTTCGTTGGGACAATCGCCAACCTTATCCATGGCATCGATACCCCGTTTCAAAACGATGGGCTCATCCAGGGCTTCCCGATACTCCTCCTCGGTCAGATATCCTTCGTTACGCATCATCCAAAGGGTATTGGTTCTGCGTTCCAAATTCTGCTCCATACCGGTCTTTCCGGATGCATCCAGAGACGTGCGGTAGGGATTGTAAAGAGAAGGGTTATTCGTAATACTGATCAGGCTGGCACATTCCGCAGCCGTCAAATGCTCCAATTCCTTGCCAAAATAAGTGGCTGCCGCAGCCTTAACGCCATTGCAGCGCTCACCCAGATAAATGATGTTCAGGTAATATTCCAAAATCACCGATTTATCGTAACGCTTTTCCAGCTCCGTTGCCCGGAAAATTTCAAGCACCTTACGCTGCACTGTCACATCGTCTGCCTGGAAATAGTTTTTGACCAGCTGCTGGGTAATGGACGATCCGCCAAACTGACCGGTCGCACCAACAAACATATTGGCGCAAGCCTTTACCGTAGTGATCCAGTCAACACCCTGGTGCTCAAAGAAACGCTTGTCTTCAATGGCTACCGCGGCATTGATCAGATTCTTGGGGATATCCTCGTAATCCACCCACTCCTGACGGACGTTTGCGTAAAGACGCTGCAACACCTGAATATTACCGTCAGAATCCAGATAGTATACATACGAGGTCTGATCCAATGAAATGGTATTCAAGTCAGCATCCGCATTGGGGAGCACCTCATTTTCCAGATAATCACCCAACGCGCCAACAAACACCACGAGGCAAATGCCTACGATTGCAACTACAGTGGCAACTGCGGCCAACGCGATCTTGATCGCAGAATATACAGTATTCCACAAAGCTTTTAAAAACAGCAGCCAACTACCGGGTTTCCAGTTCTGCCGAAAGACACGGATTTTATAGTTTCTTCTTTGGTTTTCCATGAAATAACCTCCTGAAACAAGGCGTAAAAAACCGGGAAATTCCCGCGATCAACTTCATTGCATAGTATCACTCGTATAATTATAGCATATCTATCCTAAAAACGAAAGACTTATTTTAAAATAAAAAAAGATTTAACAATTTAGACAATTCTATTATCTCCAATTTACCGTTGCGCTACCCATTCGGATGTGCTAAAATAGAGCTATCAAGAACAAAGGAGCCCGCAACATGAAAGAATATACGATCTGCAAGACTAAGGGCGTGCCGAATTGGCAGAATGTCCCCGCCCTCTATATCAACAACCAGCACTGGTGCGAGCCGGTAGATATCACTGCCGAAGCAAAGCTTTGCTACGATGAAAATGCCCTTTATGTTCTTCTTTCCGCAAAGGAAGAACATATCCGTGCGGAAAACTGCGGCCCCTTGGCGGCAGTTTACGAAGACAGCTGCCTCGAATTCTTTTTCTCTCCGATCCCAGGTGACCTGAGATATTTCAATATCGAAGTCAACCCCAACGGCAGTTATTACCTGGGTTACGGCACGAACAGACACAATACGATCCGTTTCATTCCCAAAAAGTCCCCCATTGATCCCAAGGTTTCCCGAACAAGCGATGGCTGGCAGGTGGAATATTCGATCCCCTGGGAGTTTGTCTGGCGTTTTTTCCCAGAATTCACGCCCACTTCCGGTAAATGCATTCGGGCAAACTGTTACAAATGCGGTGACTGCACCGTAGTCCCTCACTACATCACCTGGAATCCCATCGTGATTGCTCAGGAGGATTTCCACTGCCCCAACGAATTTGGTCTGATGATTTTTGAATAAAATGTAATAGTGCAGCCAAATGCTAATATACTAGTAAAGCAGGAGGTTACGCACAATGAAAAAGAGAATTTTTTACTCAATCCTGATGCTTGGTTTTTTACTGAGCGTTTACGAGGGGCGTATTGCCATCTGGAAGGATGATCAGAAAAGCCCCATGATGGTATTCCCCTACTCAGTTAATTCCCTTCCCTCGACTGAGCGGCTTATGCTGGAAGAAGGGATCCGGTTTAACTCAATGGACGAGCTGCGGCAAATGATTGCGGATTATCTGTCGTAAAAAATCATGCGCTTCCTCTTGATTTTTAACCGGATTTTTCGTAAAATACAGGTGACGAAAACACATAGGAGGTTGCGCTATGAGTGATCTTTACGGTTCTGATTTTATGACCATCGTGGATGAAGACGGCACTGAGTATGAATTAGAGGTGCTTACCACCGTTGAATATAACGGTGCTACTTTCCTTGCGGTGATTCCGGCTGACGATGATGATCATGCTGACGAGCAGCTGCAAGTAAGTTTGCTCAAATCTGTGGAGGAAAACGGTGAGGATATCCTGATCGCCATTGAAGATGAAAACGAGCATGAAGCTGTGTACAATCTGATCATGGATCAGCTTTATGCCCAACAGGAAGAGGATTGATCTTCTCCTGCTTGGTGCGTGATGTGTCCTTTTGGACCCACATTTATT
Source organism: Faecousia sp. (assembly GCA_045647845.1). Lineage (GTDB taxonomy): Bacteria > Bacillota > Clostridia > Oscillospirales > Oscillospiraceae > Faecousia. The sequence continues at coordinate 89,926 of JAZRMV010000009.1, read as the reverse complement.
TATAGGGATGTTTGACTTCCCCGTCGTTTTGCAGACCTCCCGCTATACGCTTGACGTACAGCGGACGTTGGGAGCAGTTAAGACCGGGAGCGGCGACCCACCTGCCTTTTGGTGCAGGTCATAATCGGATACACACGGCCAAAGCGGGATTGTAACATGGGGAGTTTTCCCCATGTTTTTTATTGCAAAGACTAAAATTTACAGTTTAGAAAAATATTATACTTGCAACATAGGAAATTTTAGGTTATAATATCCCGGAATATGCACACGAAGCTGTGTATTGTACCCAATTAGGACATGAGAGGAATGGATTTTACATGAGCGCATCAGATAAGAAAAAGCTCCGCAAAGAGCAAAATATGGCTGCTATGACCGAAAAGCAGAAAAAAGAGGCCAAGCAAGCAAAAGAACTGAAAAAATATACGGTCACCTTTGCGGTGATTATGATTCTTGTAGTTGCTGTTGTCATCGGTGCTACTGTTCGTACCCCCATCGCCAGCCTGATCAACCGCAACACCCATGCATTTACGGTTGGCGAGCACCAGCTGAGCACCACAGACTTTAACTACTACTATGTGGACGCAATCAACACTTATTATAAGAACATCTATGACCAGTACTATGAGACTTTCGGCAGCTACTGGGCGATGATGCTGGGCTTTAATCTGGACTCTCCCCTGAACGAACAGATCTTTGACGAAGAAAAGAACACCACTTGGGCTGATTACTTCGTAGATCAAGCAATTGCCGATATCACCACGATTTACGCCATTTACGATGAAGGTGTTAAGAACAATCACGAAATGACAGACAGCGAGAAGACCTCCCTGGAAAACGCCGTTACCAACAAGGCATATGAAGCAACCTATTACGGTTATTCCAGCACCGAGAGCTATCTGCGCAGCAGCTACGGCTTCGGCGCAAACGAGGAGACTTACAGAAACTACTGCGCTGCCAAGCATTATGCATCTTCCTACTTCAATAAATATAGAGATGCATTGGAATTCACCGACGAGCAAATCAAGGAATATCAGAATGGTGACAAGTACAACAACTTCTCCACATTCTCCTTTGCTTATTATGCAATCTCCGTTTCCAGCTACCTGGGTGAAGGCACCAAGGGTGAAGACGGTAAGGTAACCTATACCGACGAAGAAAAAGCTGCTGCACTGGCTGCTGCGCGCAAAGATGCCGAAGCCCTTCAAAACAGTGGAGCTACCACCAAGCTGCTTCTGGACGAAGCCATTAAGGCTCTGGAAATCAACAAAGATAATTCCAGTGTTTCCGCGACCCTGAGTGAGAAGGTTTTCTACGAAGACATCACCTATGTAGATATTCGCGACTGGGTAGCAGATGCAGATCGTAAGGTCAACGATATCGGCATTCTGACCGCAACTGACGACAGTTCCAGCACTACCGATGACGAACATGACCATGAAGATGGCGAGACCAACGACGAGAACACCGAAGATAAGACCGAAGAAGAAATCAAGGATGAAGACATCACCGGTTTTGCAGTTGTTCTGTTCCTGGGCAGAGATGACAATCTGACTCAGCTGGTGAATGTGCGTCATATTCTCTTTGAGTACACCGGCGCCTACTACGAAGACGGCGAACTGAAATTTGCCGAATCAAAGAAAAAGGAAGCCAAAGAAAACGCTGAGAAGATTTTGCAGCAGTGGAAAGACGGTGAAGCTACCGCCGAAAGCTTTGGCGTTCTGGCAAACGAAAACAGCGACGACAGTGACGGCACCGATGGCGGACTCTACGAGCGGGTATATCCCGGTCAGATGGTTGACGCATTCGACGCCTGGTGCTTTGATGCTGAGCGTAAGCCCGGCGACACCGGCATTGTGGAAACCGAGTATGGCTGCCATGTGATCTACTATCAGGAGCAGCTCACCGAAACCTACCGTGATTATCTGGTTAAGGAAACCATGCGTGACGAAGACTCCGAGAAGTGGGTTGATGCCCTGAAAGAGAAGGTCACCACTGAAAAAGTAAACCTCTCCGGCATTGAGTGGGACTTCATCGTACAGTAAAATATCAAACGGGCGTGCAGATTGCACGCCCGTTTTTTTATATTCAGTATAATTCAGCACCCTCATGGAAAGGATCTCCATAGGGGGTATCTTTATGAAGATCGCTAGAAAATACGGATATTGGATCGCCGGTACCATCGCCGGTGCGGCAAACGGTTTCTTTGGTGCAGGTGGCGGTATGCTGCTTGTTCCGCTGCTAAGCACACTTACAGACCTTGACGACTCTGAAATTTTCCCCACTTCCGTCTCAATCATATCGCCAATTTGTGTTGTTTCTCTTTCATTCAGCGCATTTACAGGACCTTTGCCGATCACAAAGGCACTTCCCTATCTGATTGGCGGTCTTTTGGGTGGAATGCTTTGCGTAATCGTTGAGAAACATCTGCCAACCATTTGGCTGCACAAAATATTCGGAGGTTTGATCGTCTTTGGCGCGATCCGTACTCTGCTATGATAGATATATTTATTGGTATCATTTTGGGAGCATTGGCAGGACTGGGCGTAGGCGGCGGCACAATCCTAGTCCTATGGCTGACTGAGGTTATCGGTGCAACACCTTTGGAAGCAAGAAGCATCAACTTGATGTTCTTCATTATCGTTGCAGCCTTTGTCAGTATTTTCAGAATCAAAAACGGTAAAATCGACACAAAAAAGATCCTGCCAGGAATCCTGGCAGGAAGCGTTACAGCTGTTTTATTTTCCTGGATCGGAAATAAAGCCGACCCGGAACTGACGAAAAAACTATTTGGCGTGCTGCTGTTGATCACCGGCTTTCGCGAATTATCTTACCGCCCAAGAAATGCCAAGTAGCCCTCTAAAATCAAGGATGCCGCTACCGCATCCACCGTGTTTTTCCGCTTTTTTCCGTGATAATTGTGTTGAGAAAGGATATTATGCGCCTCTACCGTGGTACGACGTTCATCCCACATTTTAATTTCCAGGCCTGTTCGTTTAGCCAACTGATCCGCAAACTCCCGGCATAATGCAGCCCGGGGGCCCTCGGTGCCGTCCATGTTTTTGGGCAAGCCCACAACGATACAACCGACTTGATTATTATGTGCCATCTGCGCAATATCCTCAATGGCTTTTTCCGTATTGTGACTATTTACAACTGCGGTAGATCCAACAATGGAACAAAGCAGATCCGATATTGCAACGCCGGTGCGCGCATCACCGAAATCGATTGCCATAATCCGATGCATGATACCACTCCTTTTTCTTTATAGGGCTATTATACACCAGCATTCCGAAAATGAAAAGACTAATTTTAACGATTGATCAGCCATACGGCAGCATTCAGATATACGGCAAATGTCAGCCACACCAAATACGGAATCAGCAATGCGGCAGCGAGCTTATCACATTTACGAAATTGAAGAACCGTCAGCAAAACCAACGCCCACAACAGCAGCAGCCACACCAAAGCCGCGCCATAAGCCTGTGCATTAAAGAAGATCAACGGCCAGAAGAAATTTACAGCCAGCTGAGCGAGAAACAACAGCACTCCAGTCTTGCAGGACACATTCTGCCCATTTGACATCGCGCGGGCAGCGCTGATTCCCATGAGTGTATAAAGGATTGTCCACACAATGGGAAAGACCCAACCAGGGGGTGAAAAAGGCGGCTGCTGCACATATTTCGTATACAGTTCAGTTCCTTCCATGGAAAGCCAGCCGGATAAGGCGCCCACTGCATTACAAATTACGATCCATATAACAAAGGTTTTCCAGTTATTCTTATTCAATTTCCTCACCTCACCATATCATTATGCCGCAGATTCAAAGTATATGAAGACCATATTATTTTTTAAGAAAAAACATGGAAAAAATGAGAAAAAATTGTTGACTAGCATGTGAATCTGTGGTAGAATGGCTCTACCTGTGAAAAAACGGGCTTGTTTTTATGCCCTATTTTCAGCCTCGGGCGGCATTGTAGTGGCCGCAGTCTAAATCTTACTAGCCGGGGTGATACAGGGAGGCAATGATTAAGGAGGTGCCGTAATGCGCGTTAAAGTCACTTTGAGATGCTCCGAGTGCAAGCAGAGAAACTACAACACCATGAAGAACAAGAAGAATGACCCCGACCGTCTTGAAATGAAGAAGTATTGCAGATTCTGCAAGAAACACACGGTTCATAACGAGACCAAGTAAGGAGGCCCCACAATGGCAGAAGACAAAAAGGAAAACTGGTCCAAAAGAGCCTGGGGCGCAGTTGCCAGATACTTCCGCGAGCTGAAAAGCGAGCTGAAAAAGGTCGTCTGGTCCACTCCTCAGCAGGTTCTGAAAAACGCCTTGATCGTTGTGGCCTGTGTTCTGATTGTCGGCGTATTCATTTGGCTGTTCGACTTCGTAGCTCAAACCCTCATCACCGGTTTGATCAATCTGTTTTAAGGGTGCTAAGCTATGGCCGATAATGCAAAATGGTATGTTGTTCATACCTATTCCGGGTATGAGAACACAGTAAAAGCAACCATCGAGAAAACCATCGAAAGCCGCCAACTTCAGGATCGGATCGTTGCCATCTCCATCCCTATGGAGACTGTCACGGAGATCACTGATTCCGGCGTCAGCAAGACCTACGACCGGAAAGTATTCCCCGGTTATGTTCTGGTCAAGATGGTTTACAGTGATGACACCTGGCATGTCATCCGCAACATTCGCGGTGTTACCGGCTTCGTCGGTACATCCAGCAACGACCCCACTCCCCTGACTGATGACGAAGTTTACGCCATGGGCGTTGAAAAGAAAGAAATCATCGTCAACTACGAAGTGGGTGATACAGTTCGGATCCTCGACGGTCCCCTTTCCTCCTTCACCGGCACGGTGGAGTCCATCGAACTGGACAAGAATGCAGTCAATGTTATCGTGTCTATGTTTGGTCGGGAAACTTCCGTTGAATTCGAGTTGGATCAGATTGAGGTCGTATCCCAATAACGCATCTAGCCGGATTATCCGGTCGGAACGTGGGAGGGGTATTCACCCCGCAAGAAATGCGCAAAGCGCATATTACCACATTATATTTTGGAGGTGCTTATTATGGCACAAAAAGTTACCGGTATTATTAAATTGCAAATCAATGCCGCTAAGGCACCCGCTTCCCCCCCTGTTGGTCCCGCTTTGGGTCAGCACGGCGTTAACATCGCCGCTTTTATTAAGGAATTCAACGCCCGCACCCAGGCTATGGAAGGCTACAAGATTCCTGTCGTCATCACTGTTTATGCAGACCGCAGCTTCACTTTCATCACCAAGACCCCTCCGACCCCCCTGCTGGTTCTGAAAGCCGCAGGTTTGGAGAGCGGTTCCGGCGTTCCCAACAAGACCAAGGTCGGTTCTCTGACCGCTGCTCAGGTTACCGAGATCGCCAAGACCAAGCTGCCTGACTTGAACGTTAACTCCCTGGAAGCCGCTGAGAGCCAGGTTCGTGGCACTTGCCGTTCCATGGGTATCACTGTTGTCGACTGATTTTTGCTGACCGGGGCTAACCGCCTCGGAAAATGTGGGAGGATTTTTTCCGCATTACCACTTTAAGGAGGATAATTACATTGTTTAGAGGTAAAAAATACCAAGAGAGCGCAAAACTGGTTGATCGCTCTGTTCAATACGATCCCAACGAAGCCCTGAATCTGGTTGTGAAGGGTGCTTCCGCAAAGTTCGACGAGACTGTCGAGCTGCACATCAAGCTGGGTGTTGACTCCCGTCACGCCGATCAGCAGGTTCGTGGCGCAGTTGTTCTGCCCAACGGTACCGGCAAGACCCGCCGCGTTCTGGTTTTCGCTAAGGACGCTAAGTTGGACGAGGCTCTGGCAGCCGGCGCCGACTACGCAGGCGGCATGGAACTGGTTGAGAAGATCACCAAGGAAAACTGGTTTGACTTCGATGTTGTTGTTGCTTCCCCCGACATGATGGGCCTGGTTGGCCGTCTGGGTAAGGTTTTGGGTCCCAAGGGTTTGATGCCTTCCCCCAAGGCCGGCACCGTGACCCCCAACGTTGGCGCTGCTGTTCAGGAAATCAAAGCCGGTAAGGTTGAGTACCGTCTGGACAAAACCAACATCATTCACTGCCCCATCGGCAAGGTTTCCTTCGGCGCTGAGAAGCTGCTGGAGAACATGGATACTCTGGTCAACGCTGTTGTGAAGGCTAAGCCCGCCGCAGCAAAGGGTCAGTATATCCGTTCCTGCACCGTGGTTTCCACCATGGGTCCCGGCGTTAAGGTGAACACCAGCCGTTATCTGTAATTTTATTACAATTTTTTCAAAAACCCCTTGACAAGTCAGGGGGTTTTTGCTATATTATCATAGTTGCCAAAGACAGCAGGTGCTCACGGAGCGTAAATCCTGCCGAGGTGCGCCAAATCTCTATGGATTAACTGCGTGTCTTTCTGTCTTCTGGCAGGAAGACACTTTTTTATTTTCGGAGGTGAAAATTCATGCCCAACGCAAAGGTTCTTGAGAACAAAAAGGCAGTTGTTGAAACTCTGACCGGTAAGATCAAGGAATCCTCTTCCGTGGTTTTCCTGGATTACAAGGGTATTACTGTTGCTCAGGATACCGAACTGCGTAAGCAGTTCCGTGAAGCCGGAGTGGAGTACACCGTTGTTAAGAACACCTTGACCCGTTTCGCTGCCAAGAACATTGGCTACGATTTCGACGAGGTTCTCAACGGCACTACCGCAATGGCTTACACCACCGGCGATCCCATGGCCCCCGCTCGCGTTGCCTGCGAGTTCACCAAGAAGAACAAAGGCGTCAAGCTGTCCATCAAGGGCGGCGTCGTGGAAGGCTCTGTCCTGACCGCTGCGCAGCTGAACGGCTTCGGCGAACTCCCCAGCAAGAATGCTCTGGTTGCTTCTGTCCTGGGTACCTTCTTGGCACCTATTTCCAGCCTGGCTTTCGTCCTGGACCAGATCCGGATTCAGAAAGAAGGCGGCGCTCCTGTTGCAGATGCAGCAGAGGGTTAATCTGTTCGTAAATCAACAAATCATTACAAAAACATTTATTTAGGAGGATTATTACAATGGCTAGTGAAAAAGTCACTGCTCTCGTAGAGGAAGTTAAGGGTCTGACCGTCCTGGAGTTGTCCGAACTGGTCCACACTTTGGAAGAAGTTTTCGGCGTTTCTGCCGCTGCTGCCGCTGTTGCTGCTCCTGCTGCCGGCGCTGCTGCTGCTGAGGTTGAGGAGAAGACCGAGTTCGACGTCATCCTGAAGGCTGCCGGCGACTCCAAGCTGAACGTTATCAAGGTTGTTCGCGCTATCACCGGTCTGGGTCTGAAGGACGCTAAGGACCTGGTTGACAACTGCCCCAAGACCTTGAAGGAAGCTGTCTCCAAGGAAGAGGCTGAGAAGATGGTCGCCGAGCTGAAGGAAGCTGGCGCTGACGCTGAGCTGAAGTAAGAGCTTACTCTTAAACATATACAGCCGCCAATATTGGCGGCTGTTTTCCTATTAAGGAGGTTGCCTATGGAAACAATTCTGCAAGCAATCCAATCTCTTTTTCCGGAGAATTTTCCCATTGAAACCATGCTCCAAGGTGCGCTGATCATTGTAGGCGCTTTCATCGTTGTGGGCGCTCTGGCTCGCTTGATATTCGGCAAACGTTCCGTGCTGAACCAGAGTATTTCCTCTGTGATCGGCATTTTGTTCATTTATGCGATCACCGTAGTAATTTACAGTTACGGGGTTTCGGATCTGAAATTTCTCATCTCTCCCTTGCCGTTTATCACAATCAGTGATGAATATCTGAACATATTCAATATTCTGGAAGCAGAATACACGGTTTTAGCCAACGAATTGTTAAATGCGGTAATTCTTGCATTCTTGGTAAATCTGGCTAACAGCTGGATTCCCAAGGGCAAGAAATTCATCACATGGCTGCTCAGCAGATGTACAAGTGTTGCGTTGGCAATGATCCTTCATGCTGTCGTCAATTTTGTTTTGAACGCATATCTGCCCGAAGGACTGCTCACCTACGCGCCGTCGATCCTACTTGGCATTTTGGTAGCCATGCTGGCAGTTGGCGCGCTGAAATTCGTTGTAGGCGCAATTTTGACCACGGTTAACCCCATTATCGCATTTCTTTACACATTCTTTTTTGCCAATATCATTGGCAAAATGCTCAGCAAAGCTATGCTCACTGCCCTTTTGATGACTGTACTGATCTATGCTCTGAATCAATTCGGAATGGTAGCGGTTTTCATTGGCGTTTCCGCCTTGCCCGCATACATTCCCCTGCTGGTTGTGCTTTTGGTGCTGTGGTATCTCATCGGACACATTCTTTAATAACAAAAACACCCGACTTTACCGTCGGGTGTTTTTGTTATGCATTTTTAACTGCGTTTACCGCATCAGTAAGATGATCAACATTGAGATCTTCCACTTTGCCATTATCAAAAGCAGCTGCCACATTGGGATCTATGGGCAACCGGGCAAGCACCGGCAAACCATACTGCTGCGCAACCTGATCCAACTTGCTTTCGCCAAAGACATAAAGCTTTTTGCCGCAATCGGGGCATGTCAGATAGCTGTAATTCTCCACGAAGCCCAGAACGGGAATATGCATCATATTCGCCATATTCAAAGCTTTTGCAACGATCATGGACACCAGATCCTGGGGACTTGTTACAATCACGATGCCATCCACCGGAAGGCTCTGGAACACAGTCAGGGGCACATCACCCGTTCCGGGAGGCATATCTACAAACATATAATCCACATCTTCCCAGATCACGTCCGTCCAGAATTGCTTCACCGCACCAGCAATCACAGGTCCGCGCCAAACAACCGGATCTGTTTCGTTATCCAAGAGCAGATTAATGGACATGATTTGGATTCCTTTACTGCTCAAAGCAGGATAAAGTCCTTCCTCCGATGCGCCTTGGCACTCGGTGACACCAAAAGCCTTAGGCATAGAAGGACCGGTAATGTCCGCATCCAGGACACCGACCCGGTAACCCTGGTTGGCCATGGCAACCGCCAGCTGGGTGGTAACTGTGGATTTGCCAACACCACCCTTACCGGACACAACTGCGATCACCTTCTTGATGTTCGATTTTTCATTCGGCAGAATGCGCAGGCTCTCCTGCTTCCGATCACCGCAGGAAGTACTGCCGCAGCTGCTGCAATTACCGTTACATGAACTCATAAATATTCCTCAATTCGTTACAGATTTTCTTGCGCCAGCTCCCATTGTTCCATTAAGGCCAGAAGCACAGCTTCCTCGTTTTCTTTTTCCTGCAAAATGCGGGTCAATTCCTGATAATCTGATGCGGCCGCTTCCATTTGCTGATCCAAATCCGCAATCTTTTGCTCCTGCTTTTCGATCTCCCGTTCCAAACGGCGAACCAGCTTGTCTACTTCCTTCGTTCCGCCTTTGGGCTTCTCCTTTCGGACTGGGGCAACAGCAGTGGGCACTTTGGACTGGGCTTCATGGTCTATAATGGATCGATACTTGGTATATCCGCAGGGAAAATCTCTGATCTTTCCATCATCAATCAACCAGATGCGTTCCGCAAACCGCTCGATAAAGTAGCGGTCGTGGGAAACAAAAATCAACGTTCCTTCAAATTCCTCTATGGCGGCCTCGATCCACTCTCTGGACGCAATGTCTAAATGGTTGGTAGGCTCGTCAAGTATCAGCAGGTTGATCTTCTCATCCATGAGCATGCACAGTCTCAGACGGCTCTGCTCGCCTCCGGAGAGGCTTCCCACGCTTTTGAACACATTTTCACCTTGAAACAAAAACGCGCCCAGACGGTCACGAGCCGTCTGAGGAGTGCAGTTCTTTTCATACAGCATTGTATCATACAATGTGCGTTCCGGATGAGAAAAGCGAACGATCTGGGGAAGATATCCGGATTTAACTGTCGGACCAAACTGAATCTTTCCGCTGCAATCTTCCAGATCCAGCAGGCATTGCAAAAAGGTGGTCTTCCCCGTACCGTTATCGCCCAAAATGGCGATCCGCTCACCGCCCTGCACCTGCAAATTCACATCGGAAAACAGCACTCGGTCACCAAATGCTTTCGCCACGTTTTTCATTTTAAAAACCACATCACCGGAAAAATCCTGCTCATGAAAAGTTGCCTTCATAGTCTTTTCCGTCTTGGGTTTTTCAGTTTTTTTGATTCGTTCCATTCTATGCTGAATGGACATAGCTCTGCGATAGAGTGTGCGGTTGTTGATACCCCAGCCCTTCATTCGTTCAACAGTATAACCCAGCTGTTTCAGTTTCGCCTGTTCCTGCTCATACTGTTTCATTTGCAGGTCAAAGCGACGCTGCTTTTCGTCCATGTAGAACGAATAATTACCGGAGTAAAACTCCGCATGGCCATCTGTGATCTCAATGACACGATCAACAACTCGATCCAAAAAGTAACGATCATGGGAGATCACCAGAACCGTTCCCTTAAAAGCATTAATATATGCTTCCAGCCATTCCACACTGCGAAGGTCAAGATGGTTTGTAGGCTCGTCCAGTAATAGAATGTCCGTCTTTTCCAGCAATAATCGGCCAAGATTCACACGGGTTTTCTCTCCGCCGGAAAGGTCATCGAAATTCTGCGACCGCTGCTCAGGGCTGATGCCAAGGCCGTTACAGACCTTGTCCACCTCCACATCCATCTCATAGCCGCCGCCCAACTGAAAACGGTTGGTAAGATTATCATATTCTTTCAACTGCTCCGGGGAAGCGCCGGTGCCCATTTGCCGTTCAAGTTCCTCCATCTTCTTCTGGATCTGTACGACCTCGGAATAGGCTGTGCGTAAAACATTTTCAACCGAATATCCCTCAGGAAACACCGGGATCTGAGATATAAGGCCAATGCGCTTATCAGGATTTACAAAGACCTCACCGCTGTCAAACTCCATTTGTCCGGTCAAAATTCGCAAAAGCGTGGTCTTGCCGCAACCGTTGCGTCCCAAAACCGCAACGCACTCCCCTTCCTGAATGTCAAAGGAAAGGTCTTCCAACAGGTTTTCGCCGATGACGAAGAACTTTGTTAAGTTTTTAACAGAAATGTCAACCATATTCCTCTCCTCGGCAGATGTTACAGTTTCTCCACCTGCTCTTTCAGTTCATCTAAGCCATACAGTAAATTCAGCGCCTGCAACATAGCATTTGAGCTCATTTTATCAGGCAGATCCAGCAGTTTCAGCAATTTTGCTCGCTTTTGAGCGCTGCCCGCACCGCCAGAGAGCCCCAGCTCAACCAAATCCTGCTTTGTAATGGATATGGTAGTCGCAGCACCCTCACCGTCAATCGTCGCGCCTGCGTTACGCAGAGCCCTCACGATCACTTCCGGTGTCATCCCTTCAACGCCCAGTTTCCCTTCCTTACCAGGAGCGGACTTCCGGTGTTCCTTTCCGGGAACATCTGGAATATAGGCATGCTTCAAATACTTCGGGTCAATACACCCTTTCAGATGATTGCGGATCACGAAACCGGCACCATCTGAATCGGTAAACACAATCAAGCCACACTTTTGCGCAACATTGCGAAGAAACGCCATCTGTTTAGAATCATGAAAAATGGCAAACCCATCGGTAACAAAGATATTTGCGTCCACTACTTGGGAGAGGGTGTTTTTATCGTACCGTCCCTCGACCACGATCGCTTCTCGAATCTTAATCATTTGCAGATACCTGCCCAAACTGCAAAATCAGCATTTCCAGAAGCCGCTTTTTATCATCAAAAGAGGTCTTCATGGCGTAGTCCGTCTCCAGGATCAGCTCCATAGCCTTACGGCAGGATTCCCGGGAGAACAGCTTTGCGCAATCCATCGTCTTTCGGGCAGCAAAGTCACGCATACCCCGCAGCTTCATCAGATCGGATACGCCTTTGCCATTGTCAAGCAAGGTTCTTGCAGCTGCAATATTGCGAAAATGTCCGCCAATGGCGCCCAGAAGCATAATAGGTTCTTCCTGCATTTTTAGTAGCTTTTGTAAACTGACCAAAGCCTCGCCATATTTGCCGTTTCCAAGCAAATTGGTCATATCGAAAACCACCGCATCCAGCACCGGCTCAACCACCGCATCGATATCAGAACGAGTAATGGTATCCGCACCGGAATAGGCGCAAATCTTAGAAATCTCGCCTGCGAGAGAGGTCATGGTTCCATCTGTGATCTCAATCAAATATGCGCACAGTTCGGGTGCGATCTTCTTTTGTCTTGCAGAAAAATGCCGGGTGATCCAACTGATCAGATCCCGCTGGCTCTGCTTAGGGAACTGAACCGGAAAAGCAAAATGGTTCACCGCTTCACAAAGCTTTGCGTAACGCTTATCCGATTTCCATTCCACCGTGTTATAGGTAAGCACCACTGTGCAGTAAGGCGGAATATCCGCAAAAATCTCGCAAAGTCTGGCTCTGCCGGATTCGTCCTGCTTAAATAGATCCACATCGTCCACTTGGACCATGGTGGATTCAGCCATCATAGGAAGATTCTCCACAGAATCAGCAAAAGACTGCAAATCGAAATTTTCAGAGGTAAATCGATGAAAATTGAAGGATTCGGTCAGAGGGTCAACCAAAAGTTTCTTCAACATACTCAGATAATGATTCAGCAGGAACTGCTCTTCACCGAAAAACACATAAAGTCTTCTGGGCATTTTCTCACGAAGATCCGATTTTAACACCTGCAAAGATTCGTCTGCAATGCTTTTATCCGCCATGATTTCACCCCCTGAATAGGATCGTTCCGTTTTGATCTGTGCGATATACGATGCAACCGTACTTTGCCAAGCGAGCAAGAAGCTCATCCGACGGATGACCGTATCGGTTGTTTTCACCCACAGAAATAAATACATAATCCGGCTCAGTTTTGGCCAGCAATTTCTCACCCGTCGAACCACCGGAGCCATGGTGACCCGCGATCAAAAGATCCAATTTAGGCAAAACTACACGCTGCATTAAAAGCGCCTCGCCCAATGTACCCCGGTCACCTGTAATCAGTATATCACAGTTTTTACCGCTGAACAAGACACAGATACTACTTTCGTTTCCCATTTCGACCATTTCCGGTGCAAATAACTGCATATTGGATGATCCGAAAGTCAGTTGCAGATCCTCAGCCACCAAAACGGCTGCGCCATTCACCAATTTGCGGATCTCGCAGCCAACACCGTCTTCGTCTGAAAGGTTTGGTAAATATACCCGGTCAGCCGAAATGCGAGTAAGCAGATTTGCGATACCGCCTGCGTGGTCTTCATCATAATGGGTCACGATGATACCATCCAAACGAGAAATGCCTTGGCTAAGCAACGATTCTGCTGCTGCATCAGCAGATGAGGTTTCACTATATCCACCGCAGTCTACCAGATAAGATCTTCCCTGACTTTGAATCAATACGCATTGTCCCTGACCCACATCGATCAGCGTGATTCTGGTATCGTCCAGCATTGGCTCTACCCACGAAAGAAGCAGAGAAAGACACAGACCCATCGTCACCAGTCCACTGGTTAACACCAAGGGTTTCTTCTTCATCAATAAGAACGCACCAAGCATAACATAGGCAAAAATCAGCCAACAAACAACATAGATACTTTTGGTATATACTGCGGCAAGAGGAAATTCAGCAAGCACTTCTACGATCCAAAGCAAGAAACGAATTGCCCCAGTAGTCAACACGGTCAAGAATGCAGCAATGATTCCACTAAAAGTACTGATCGCACAGGCGAGTGCGATGCCATAAAAAATATATGTGACCAACCACACCGCCAGCAGATTTGTCACAACACCGATCAAACTGACGGTGCCAAAATAAAACGCCACAAACGGCGTTGTGCACAAAGTTGCGCTGATACTGACGCAAATGGATGCGGCAAAACCACGTTTAATCCGAGAAAGGATTCCATTTCCCTGTACATTTCCCATCCACTTGCGCTGCAAAAGCCAGGCATGAATCCGTCGATAGAATAAGAAAATACCGATCATGCAACTGACAGTCAGCTGGAAACTCACCGATGTAATGACCATTGGATTGACGCATAGCATTACCAAAGCGGAAAAGGCCAATGCGGTTGGCGGGTCATATTCCCGGTTTGTGAGCATAGCAAGGATCATCATGGCCTGCATGATGCAGGCTCTGGTGACAGATGGAGTAAAGCCCGCTATGGCAGAAAACAGCACCAAAGATGGGATTCCCAGGAGAAACAGCAACCAGCGCCGTCTGATAGACAGTAAATATACCAACGCAAAAACCATCGACACATGCAAACCGGACACTGCGACAATGTGGCTGATACCGCTGATCTTGAAATTGGTTGAGATTTCATAGTCAAGGTCGGAGCGGTCGCCCAACACCAATGCCTTAGCAAATCCAGCCGCATCTGAATCAAACAGTTCATCGATTTTGCTGCTGATCAAATGCCGCAAGTAAGCGCCATAATAGCGCAGAGGTACTTGGTCGCATTTCTCCCATGTATAGCGCCCGATCTGCGACGCAAACAGGAATATCCCCTCTCCCTGCCGGTAATTCACTTCCCGCTCACCACCCACTGACGTATAACGGAAGCGAAAATAACCGGAGATCCGATCTCCGGGTCGGAACTCAGCCGGATCGTTCAAATAGATCAGCACCCGGTAGGTTCTGCCTTGGTGTTGAAAATCACCGTTTACACTGATGCCATAAGAACTCTCCTCGGAATAATCCGACAAGGTAATTGTGGCCAGAACAGCTTTCCCGTCTAAGGCTCTTGCCGGTTCCAGCAGAAAACTGTCGTAACCTGCAAACCAACAAGCGCCTAACCATAAACCAAGAAGTAAGGATGCAGCAACTTTGAACTTGTTCCACTTGCGCACCAGAAATAACGAGATGGCAAAAAGAGCGAAGAAAATCAGGCCGAGGATCCAGATGACGGAAGAATCCCCGTATGCCGCCAGCGCACAAGATGCAGCAAAACCTATGGTAATATACAAAAGTTTTCGCATAAGACCCACCAGACAAGAAGCGCCGCCAAGAACGATCCTGGCGGCGCATTTTAATTAGCCGTTCAATTTTGCGGTAACGAAATCGTCCACAGTAGCCAAGGCATTATCCAAGAGATTTACATCCTTGCCGCCGCCCATTGCGGAATCCGGCTTGCCACCGCCGCTGCCACCACAGAAGGTGCACACATGCTTCACCAGATCACCGGCCTTAACACCCTTAGCAATGGCATTCTTGCCGCAAACTGCCAGGAATGTCAGCTTGTCACCATTGCAGGAAGCCAGCACCGCTGCCACATCCGGATCCTTGTCACGGAGCATATCGCCCATCTGACGCAGCTTATTGGCATCTGCATCGGGCACTGTGACTGTCAGAACCTTCAAGCCGTTCACATTCCGAGAGCCGAATAGAAAACGATCCACTTCACCGGCTGCTTCCTTGGACTTATACACGTCGATCATCCGTTTCAATTCCTTGATCTCGTCCAAGGAACCCTGAATGCGGTTCAAAAGATCCACAGGCTTGACTTTCAGCTTGGCCGCTGCTTCCATCAACTGCTCTTCATTGGTTCTTGCTCTGCGTACATAACCCTTGCCGGTAATGGCTTCGATTCTGCGAACACCCGCGGCAACGGAGTTTTCGGAGATCACGCAGAAGGGGCCGACCTTAGAGGTATTATCCAGATGCGTACCACCGCAAAGTTCGATGGAATAGCCGCCCATATTGACCACACGTACGGTGTCGCCATACTTTTCACTGAACAAAGCGGTAGCACCCATTTTCTTTGCATCTTCAATGGACATTTCACGAACATCCACGCCATAACCCTCCAGAACAGCGTCCTGAACGATTGCATTGACCTTCTCAATCTCATCGGAGGTCATGGCAGAGTAATGGGTAAAGTCGAAACGCAGATGATCGGGCTCTACATAAGAACCGGCTTGGTGCACATGGTCACCCAGAACAGAAGTGAGCGCCTTTTGGAGCAAGTGAGTGGCAGAGTGAGCGCGCATAATTGCCTTACGCCGCTCCACATCGATCGCGGCAAGAACCACATCGTCTACCTTGATGGTACCGTTGTTCAGCGCACCGTAGTGCAAATACTTGCCGGACTTATCCTTCTGCACATTGGTCACTTCAAAGCGGCAATCACCAACCAGAATCACACCGGTATCCGCAACCTGACCGCCCATTTCCGCATAGAAAGGAGTCCGATCCAGAACCAAAATGCCCTTTTCGCCACCGGCAATGGAGCCGGAAACTTCCTCGCCAACGCAAACTGCTAGAACCTTAGCCTCGCAGTTATACTCAGTATAGCCGACAAAGGTTGTGGGAGTATTGTCCAGACCCAGATCAATGCCAGCCCAGGCCAGATCACCAAGGGCTTTACGAGCCTCACGGGCACGAACACGCTGCTCCTCACGGCAAGCCATAAACTTGTCCATATCCAGCGTCATACCCTCGTCTTCCACCATTTCCACGGTAATGTCCACAGGGAAGCCGTAGGTATCACTAAGCAGGAATGCATCTTCACCGGAGAAAACAGTGCAGCCCTTTGCCTTATGCTCAGCCATTTTTTCCGCAAAAATGCGCATACCGCCATCAATGGTGCGGGCAAAGTTTTCCTCTTCCACCTTCACTACCTTGGTGATATATTCCATACGCTCACGCAGATAGGTATAATGGCTCTCGTTCTCATGAACAACCACTTCCACCACTTGGTACAGGAATGGATTGTTCACACCCAAAAGCTTGCCGTGGCGGGCAGCACGACGCAGCAATCTTCGAAGCACATATCCACGTCCCTCGTTGGAAGGCAGAACGCCATCGGCGATCATAAAGGTAGATGCACGAATATGGTCTGTAATGACACGCAGAGAAACGTCGTTCTTCACGCTCTGACCATAAGATGCACCGGTCAGTTCGGTAACTTTATTGGTGATATTCATTACCGTGTCCACATCGAACAGGCTGTTTACGTCCTGACAAACAACCGCCAGACGTTCCAGGCCCATACCGGTATCGATATTCTTCTGGGCAAGCTCGGTGTAGTTGCCCTGACCATCGTTATTGAACTGAGAGAACACGTTATTCCAAACTTCCATATACCGGTCACAATCGCAGCCAACAGTGCAGCCAGGCTGACCGCAGCCGTACTTCTCGCCGCGATCATAATAGATCTCAGAGCAAGGACCGCAGGGACCGGAGCCATGTTCCCAGAAATTGTCCTTCTTGCCGAAGCGGAAAATCCGTTCAGCGGGAACGCCAACTTCTTTGTTCCAGATGTTAAACGCCTCATCATCGTTCTCATAAATAGAAGGATAGAGTCTGTTCTCGTCCAGACCGACCACTTTGGTCAAAAACTCCCAGCTCCAAGCGATCGCTTCGTGCTTAAAGTAATCGCCAAAGGAGAAGTTGCCCAGCATCTCAAAATATGTGCCGTGGCGGGCAGTCTTGCCGATATTCTCGATATCACCGGTACGAATACACTTCTGGCAAGTGCAGACTCTTCTCCGAGGAGGTTCAACTTCACCGGTAAAGTAAGGCTTCATAGGCGCCATTCCGGAGTTGATCAGCAGCAGCGAAGCATCGTTCTGCGGGATCAGAGAAAAGCTGGGCAAGCGAAGGTGGTTCTTCGTTTCAAAAAAATGCAGATACATTTCGCGTAATTCGTTTACGCCATAAGGTTTCGGATTCATACTATGACCTCCATCATAAAAATAAACACCTCGCCCCTATTTTAGGGGCGAGGTTAATCGCGGTACCACCCTAATTTATCCGAAAACGGACATCTTAGATGCTCTGTAACGGGAGCGCCCGTCCCGGTCCTCCCGGGCGACGAAGCAAGTGGCGGGCAGGCATGCTTATAAGGGCTTTCACCATTCCCCTCTCGCTAGAATAAGCCGTGCTCTGTTTGGTTTGCTTATAGTCTTTACATATCGACAGTATTTTACCACAAACTTGGAAATTGTCAATGGTTTTTCCCGTTTTCCGGAAAAAGTTTAGATATTTTCTTCCAGCCAAAGGCGAAGTTCCCCTTTTCCGGTTTCGCTCATGGGAAATTCCTTTTTCCCTTCCACCTGACTCAGTTCGTAGCAGAAAGGTCCGTGCCAAAACTCAGCGACCAAAGTACTGCTGGCAAAGTCCACTTCCTTGCCGGTCGCCATGACCACATTGGGCGTAACCTTAAACCGGAATTCACCGCAAGAACCGGTAAATTCATTGCTGGCATCAAACCAATGGAGCACCGGCAGAAAAATCTTTTCGTCCATTACTCCTCCGTCAGAGCTTCCATCTCATCAAGCAATTCGCCAAACAACTGCAATGCCTGATCCACCGGCTCGGGACTGGTCATGTCCACGCCCGCACCCTTCAAAAGATCGATGGGGCTCTTGGAGCAGCCACCGGACAAGAAGGTCAGATAGTCATTGACAGCGCTCTCGCCCTCAGAGAGGATCTTGCGGGACAACGCGATGGCAGCAGAATAACCGGTGGCATACTGGAATACATAGTAGTCCATGTAGAAATGAGGAATCCGCGCCCATTCCACTGCGATCTGGTCGTCTACCACCATGTCAGGTCCGAAATAAAGCTCGTTCAAGCGCTTATATTCTGCGCAAAGCACGTCAGCAGTCAGTGTCTTGCCCTCGGCGACCATCTTGCCGATGTTTAATTCAAATTCCGCAAACATAGTCTGGCGGAAAAGAGTGCCCTTAAACTGTTCCAGGAAGTGATTGATCAGGAATGCCCGCTCCTTCTTATCTGTGGTCTTTGAAAGCAGATATTCCATCAACAGCGCTTCGTTGCAGGTAGATGCTACTTCCGCAACAAAGATCACATAACGGCTGTCCACCGGGTTCTGGGTCTTGTTGGAAAGATAGGAATGAAGTGCGTGACCCATTTCATGGGCAAGGGTAAACTGGCTGTCCAGAGTACCGGTATAATTCAAAAGAACAAAGGGGTGTACCTCTGCGCCGGCAGAATATGCGCCGCTGCGCTTGCCCTCATTGGTGTAGACGTCGATCCAGCGATTTTCAAAGCCCTCTTTCAGGATTCCACGGTACTTCTCACCCAAAGGCGCAAGAGAATCGTAGACAGTCTGCTTTGCATCAGCAAAGGGAATGTGCTTGTCCACATCGGAAAGAAGCGGTGCATAGATATCATAAAAATGCAGTTCGTCAACATTCAGAAGTTTTTTGCGAAGACGAACATAGCGGTGCATTTTATCCATGTTCTTATGCACTGCATCGATCAGATTCAGATACACAGAGGTGGGAACATTTGTACCATCCAGCGCAGCTTCAAAGGCAGAATTGTACTTTCTTGCCTCTGCGTAGAATTTCAGCTGCTTATTCTGGGCATTCAGCAACGCAGCAGCAGTATTCTTGAACTTTGCAAAGCTGCCGTACAGATTCTCATAAGCGCTCTTACGCAGCTGACGGTCGGGGCTTTCCTCGTAGGAAACGAAGTTGCCCTGGCGCAGAGGATGGCGGTTACCCTGGGCATCCTGTGCATCCTCAAAGGTCATATCCGCATCTGCCAGCATACCGTAGATATCATCGGGTGCATTTGCCATCTCACCGGCAGCAGCCAAAAGCTTTTCTTCTGCCGCAGAGAGCACGTGAGAGCGCTGACGGCGCATATCAGACAGGTAACGACGGAACCGTTCCAGATCCGGATACTCCGCATAGAAGCCGTCCAAGGTCTCGTCAGAAATGGACATGATCTCCGGCGTTTCAAAGCTGCGAACAGCGCTGATACCAACAGCGACGCCCATAAATTTACCGGACATGCCTTGATAGGTGGAATTACGGGTATCCTCGTCAGCCTTACGCATGCAGTAATTGGCAAGGCGGGAGAACTTCACGCCAAGATCTTCCACATAGCGAAGATAACCATACAATGTCTCACCGGACTGACCCAGCTTTCCGGCATAGGCGGCAAGCTTTGCCTTATCTTCTTCCAGGGTTGCCAATTCGGCTTCCCAAGCTTCGTCGCTGATGTAAAGGTCTTCCGTTGCCCAACGATCCTCAACGGGAATTTCGCTGCGCTGGGGAATTTTCTTTGCAGTTTCCATGATAGTACCTCCAAGTTTTTTGTTTTATTATAACACACACAATCAAAAAATCAATGTTGCTTTTCAAACATTGCTATGATAAAGTAACCCTCGGTGATATTATGAGAAGCAAAGCAAAAGGAACCATATATATTCTGCTCGCCACGGTGATTTGGGGCAGCACGTTTGTTGCGCAAAGCGCCGGCATGGACTATATTCAGCCCTTTACATTCCTGGCGGTACGCGGACTGCTGGCGATTTTATTCATGATTCCCATGATCTATCTGCTGGACAGAAACGAACGGGGAGATTTTATAATGAAATGGCGCGATTCCCAGCTTTGGCGATCCGGCATTTTGTGCGGAATTTTTCTATTCATTGCGACCGCCTTACAGCAGATCGGCCTGGTTGACACATCAGCGGGAAAAGCCGGTTTTATCACAGCAATGTACATCGTCATCGTTCCGTTTATCGGTCTGTTTTATGGCAAAAAGCCGGGTATCGCACCAATCATCAGCGTGTTTGTCGCAGTGATCGGCCTATACTTACTCAGCTGTGTAGGTGTCGACAGCATCAACTCCGGTGATATTCTGCTGATCGGCTGCGCTGTTGCTTTTTCCTTCCAGATCACAATTGTGGATCAAAACGCTTCAAAGGTGGATTGCCTGCGATTTAACTGTATCCAGAGCCTTGTTGCAGCCGTTCTTTCCGCTATTTTCATGATCTTTACGGAAACACCGAAACTGCCCAATATTTTGGACTGCTGGCTGCCGCTGTGCTATGCGGGTATTCTTTCCACCGGTGTGGCATATTCCCTGCAAGTGATCGGACAGAAGCATTTAGAGCCCACCACCGCATCACTTCTGATGAGCATGGAATCTGTTTTTGCGGTATTGTTTGGTTGGCTGCTTCTGGGCGAAAGCCTCAGCCAATGGGAAGGTATCGGTTGCGTATTGGTGTTTATCGCTGTACTTTTGAGTCAATGCTCTCCGAGAAAATCCAGATAACGAAAATATCGGTAGGATTTCCTACCGATATTTTTATTGCAGAAAGCTTTTCAAACTTTGCAGTGCCTTTTTCTCGATTCGCGAGACCTGCACCTGGCTGACATTCAAAACCTTTGAGACACGTTCCTGAGTCAGTCCGTGGAAATAGCGAAGTTTGATCACAAGGCATTCTCGTTCCGGCAGCTTGTCTATGGCTTGCCGTAAGGAAATTTTCTCCACTAAAAGTTCCTCTGATTCTGTATCTGACAACACATTTTCCAAGCTGAAACCGTCGTCCCCGTTTTCCCGCTGAATGGATTCTGTGGCGGCAGTTGCCGTTTCGGCTACTGCAATTTCTTCCGGGGAAATGCCGATCTGCTCCGAGATCTCATTCACAGTCGGCTCTCTGCCCAACTTATGGGTCAGCTGACTTCTCACCGCCTTAATGGTCGCAGATTGCTCTTTCAGCGTCCGGGACACTTTAATCGTGCCATCATCGCGCAAAAAACGTCGGATCTCCCCTGCGATCTTCGGCACTGCATAGGTCGAAAACATCGTGCCATATTCCGGATCAAAACCTTCAACCGCCTTTAAGAAGCCAAGGCAACCCAGTTGAAACAGATCATCTGTATCCGTACCGCGACCGATAAAACGCTTTGCAACCGACCAGATCAAACCGGAATTTTCCGTCAGAAGTCTTTCCCCTGCTTCTTTGTCTCCGGACTGTGACCGTCGGATCAGCTCCTCCTGCTTCGTCATTTTCTTCGCTGAATTTTCCGGCGCATATGTACCGTCGTACCCTTGCCCGGAGTGGAAGAAATATCAAAAGTTGTCATGAAGCTTTCCATAATGGTAATGCCCATACCGCTGCGCTCAGAGCCTCCGGTGGTAAACATTGGGCGACGGGCTTGCTCAATGTCACCGATGCCCACGCCGGTATCCTTGATCACGATATCCAGCACCTGGTCTTTCAGAATCCGACAGCGAACCGTAACGACCCCATAATCATTGGGATAAGCATGGACGATGCAGTTCGTCACCGCTTCGGATACGGCAGTTCTGATATCTCCCAGTTCTTCTAACGTAGGATCTAGCTGGGCTGCAAAACACGCCACCGCAGAACGGGCAAATGCCTCGTTACAGGATTTACTGGGAAACTCCAAAATCATGTAGTTGTTGAATTTCATGAAACCGCCTCCTTAATTTCCACCAATTTATCAATTCCGGCCGTTCTGAACACCCGCATCGGCTGCTCAGAAATTCTGGAAAGCATCAATTTGCCCCCGATCTGGGTCATATAGCGCAAGGCATTAATGACCACAGCGACTCCGGAAGAATCCACAAAACCAACCTCTCCGAAATCCAGAACGCACACCTCCGGTGTATAAGCTTCGATTTTTCCTGCAATGCCTTGAATGTAATTTCTGGCGCAATGGTGATCGATCTCCCCGGTTAAAACCACCGTTAACCTGCCATTTTCCAGAAAGCTGGTAAATTGCATATTACCCCTCCTTGGTATAAAACTGTATATCAGTATAATTTTCTATTTGTTAAAATGTCTGTCGGAATCCGTATGCGATCACAGATTATTTCCTTGATTTCATAACAATTACGTGTTAAAATTGATACAACACTCATAAAAGGAGCTTCGTTATGAAAAAGATTATCGTATTTTCTTTGATCCTGGCGCTGACGCTCTGTCTCGCCGCCTGCGACCTGCCCGGTACCGATAATTCTGCAACATCCGATCCCACCGGGTCCTCGGTCAATTCCGATCCCACCGGCAACTCCAATCCATCCGATCCTTCCGATCCTTCCGATCCTTCTGATCCTTCCGATCCTTCTGATCCTTCTGAGCCTTCCGATCCTTCTGAGCCTTCTGATCCGCACGATCATGTCTATAACATTGTGGAAACCATCGCGCCTAAATGTAAGCAAAAGGGCGAGAAAATTTTCGAGTGTGAATGCGGTGACAGGTACAGCGAAAGTATTGATGCCACAGGTCATGACTGGAACGAATGGGTAACGCTGGTAGAGTCCACATTCACCACCAAAGGAACCGCTACGCGTGAATGTAAAAATTGTGATGATACAGATGGCAAATGGCTGGATAAACTCACCGTAGATCAGGAAATGGCGCGACTGAGCGAACTGATTATTAACGGACTTCCCCGTTTTGAATCTGTGGACGAACTAACCGTTGACCAGATCTTTGAATGGGCTTGTAATGGCGCAGGATCTGTATTCTTCCACTGGGATCCGGAAACCGGTATGGTTACCAAGATTTACAACATTGATGACCTTGATGCGTTCACTTCTACATATTTGGGCAAAACCTTTAATTATCTGGATCTGCTTGAATATCATGAGGAAATATATTATGTAGAGGAAAATCACCAGCTGGTACTCAAAATCGGCGCATACGGCGGCGACTACATGAAGATCATGGACAGCTACGAAAAGATCGACGACACCCACTACAAGCTTCGTTATTTTGTATCTGATTACGACATGGTACCGCTCAACTACAACAATATTTATCTTGTGCTGACCGAAAACGGATTCATGATTGAATCTCACACAAGAGAGAGTTAACAAAAAGGGCCTGCTGAATTTCAGCAGGCCCTTTTACATAGAAATGCGGTGCAGGCAAAACTACCTGCACCGCAAATTATTACAGCTTTTTCAGAGCATCCAGACTCTGTTCCAACTGTGCGATCAATTCTCTGGTCTTTGCAGCTTTCTCCTTTTCCGCATTGACGACAGCTTCGGGCGCACGAGAAACAAAGTTTTCATTGGAAAGCTTTCCTTCCAAGGAAGCAAGGAATTTACGGTTGCTGTCCAACTCCTTGGAAATTCTGGTCATTTCCTTTTCCACGTCAACCAGCTGACCCATGGGGATATAAAGCTTTGCGTCAGCGGTGTTGATGGTAACTACACCGTCCAGGCTTTCCGGCTCTGCGTCCAGCAAAGTAACTTCGTCCGCATAAGCAAGCCGTTGCAGGAAGCCCTCGCCTTCTTTGAAGATCTGGGGCTTTGCAGTGAGCACATACAGCGCCGCCTTTTTGGACGGAGGCACGTTCATTTCCGTACGACGATTCCGAATGGCGCGAATGGCGTTCATAACAGACTCCATCTGGTCACACTCGGTCTTAAAGGACAATCTTTCAGAAGTCTCCGGCCACTTGGCTACGATCAGCGCATCACCCTCATGGGGAATGGACTGCCAGATTTCCTCCGTGATGAAGGGCATGAACGGATGCAGCAGCCGCAGGATCTGATCCAGCACATACACAAGAACGCCAATGGCAGTCTGCTTCCGGCTCTCATCATCGGAGAAGAGTCTTGCCTTTGTCATTTCAATATACCAGTCGCAGTAGATATCCCAAACGAAATCATAGATCTTCTGCACAGCAACACCAAGCTCATATTTTTCCAGATTCTCTGTGACCTCGGCGATCAAAGTGTTGAGCTTGGAAAGCACCCATTTATCCGCAATTTCCAAAGATTCCAAGCCGGGCAATTCATTCTTCGCCTCGGGGGCAAGATTCATCAGCACATAACGGCTGGCGTTCCACAGTTTATTGGCAAAGTTACGCATTGCCTCGCAGCGCTCCACATAAAAACGCATATCGTTTCCGGGAGAATTGCCGGTAACCATGTTCATGCGCAGCGCATCGCAGCCGTACTTTTCGATCATTTCAAGAGGATCGATGCCGTTGCCCAATGACTTACTCATCTTCCGTCCCTGGTTATCGCGCACAAGGCCATGGATCAAAACCGTGTGGAAAGGCGCTTTATCTGTATGTTCAAGGCCGGAAACGATCATTCTGGAGACCCAGAAAGTGATAATATCATAACCCGTAACCAGCACATCTGTGGGATAATAGCGCTTTAAGTCGGCAGCTTCCTCATTGGGCCAGCCAAGGGTCTCAAAGGGCCACAATGCGGAGCTGAACCAGGTATCCAACACGTCCGGATCTCTCTGAATGTGCGCGCTGCCGCACTTTTCACAGACGGTGGGATCTTCCCGGGAGCAGGTCATGTGACCGCAGTCGTCGCAGTACCAGACCGGGATCTGGTGACCCCACCAAAGCTGACGGGAAATGCACCAATCACGGATGTTGCTCATCCAGTTCATATAATTCTTGGTAAAACGCTCGGGCACAAACTTGGTCTTGCCCTCGTTCACGCAGGCGATTGCCTCGTCTGCCAAGGTCTTCATCTTCACAAACCACTGGGCAGAGATGATCGGCTCCACGTCATTATGGCAGCGGTAGCAAGTACCCACGTTATGGGCATGATCTTCGATCTTGACCAGATAGCCGCCATCTTCCAGATCGGCAACGATCTGCTTTCTGGCGTCGTAGCGATCCAGTCCCTCATACTTGCCGCCAAGGGCATTGACAACACCATTGTCGTCCAGCACGCGGATCACTTCAAGATTGTGCCGCAAGCCCACTTCAAAGTCGTTAGGGTCATGAGCAGGTGTCATCTTCACGCAGCCGGTGCCAAATTCCATCTCCGCATAATCATCGGCAACGATGGGGATTTCCTTGTTCACCAGCGGCAGGATTACCGTCTTGCCAACAATAGACTGGTAACGCTCATCGTTGGGGTTGACGCAAACACCGGTATCACCCAGCATGGTTTCAGGACGCGTAGTGGCTACCACCACTTCACCGCTGCCGTCTGCCAAGGGATAACGGATATGCCACAGATGACCCGGCTTGTCCACATATTCCACCTCTGCATCGGAAAGAGCAGTCACACAGTGAGGGCACCAGTTGATAATACGACTGCCCTTATAGATCAAGCCCTTTTCATACAAAGAAACGAACACCTCGCGCACAGCCTTGGAACAACCTTCGTCCATAGTAAAAGCAGCACGGTCCCAATCGCAGGACGCGCCCAGCTTTTTCTGCTGTTCCACAATGCGGTTGCCATACTTATGCTTCCAGTCCCAGACCCGTTCCAGGAACTTTTCACGACCCAGATCGTAACGGGTCAAACCCTCTTTACGAAGTTCCTCTTCCACCTTGATCTGCGTTGCGATACCTGCATGGTCCACACCGGGCACCCACAAAGCATCATAACCCTGCATCCGCTTGAAACGAATCAAAGTATCCTGTAAGGTTGCGTCCATGGCATGACCCATGTGCAGCTGGCCGGTAACATTGGGAGGCGGCATAACAATGGTAAAGGGCTTTGCGCCCTCCTTACCCTGAGGACGGAAATAGCCACCGTCTTGCCACATTTTATAAATTTCAGATTCCACTTGTTGGGGTTCATACACCTTCGGAAGTTCTCTTGCCATAATCATTCTCCTTTCATGAAAAAACGCCCTGAGTCCCATGACTCAGGGCGAAAAAATCCGCGGTACCACCTGAATTTCCGGACAAGCCGGACACTCTTTCGCTATAACGGGCTTACCCGTACTGCTCTACTTCACTTTCAAGCAATCCACTCCGGCGCGACCATTTACTGCCAAGCCTGCATGCTCGCACCACCGCATGCTCTCTGTAAGGCGCTTACAGTAAAACCTCGCCATCTATGCGTTATCGAGTGTTATTCTAACGAAACTTAAACATTTTGTCAAGTGAATTCCGTATAAAAACCCGCAAACCGGTAAATATTCTGCTTGCAAATGGGTCATTTCTATGCTATCGTTAACCTACCAACGAGAAGGGTGAATTGCCATGAAAAAAGACATTGGAGCGCTGGATAAGCGTCTTTCTGTAGAAACAAAAATCGAGGCGGAAAACCTTACATTTTACGATGTACGCAAAGCACCGTTCCAAATTTATGGACTGGTCGATCCGACGGAGAAACCCTTTCGCAGGCTGCCGAAAGAACTATCTGATGCAGTGAACATTCAGGTCAGCAGTTTGTCAACCAACACCTCCGGTGCACGGGTGCGTTTTAAAACAGATTCCGAATACGTGGCGATCAAAGCAATTATGCCTACGATCACCCATTTTTCTCATATGCCTTTTACCGGAAGTACCGGATTTGATCTGTACATTTACAAGGACGGAAAGCAGATATACAATAATTCTTTCATTCCGCCCATGCAGATGCAGGACGAATTCGAGTCCATTCGTCACTTTGGAAACCGGGAAATGAAGGATATTGTAATCAATTTTCCTCTGTACAACGATCTGACAGATTTGTACATCGGCTTGGAAGATGATGCACAGATTCTCAGCGGATCTTCTTACACTTATGAAAAACCGGTACTTTACTATGGTTCTTCCATCACCCAGGGCGGCTGCGCCTCCCGTCCCGGTAACTGCTACCCCGCCATGATTTCCAGAATGTTCGACACCGATTTTTTGAATTTCGGATATTCCAGCGGTGGCTGCGGTGAAGAAAATATCCTTCATTATTTAGCCGAACTGGACACCTCCGTGTTCGTTCTGGATTATGACCACAACGCTTATTCAGTGGAGCATCTGCGGCAGACCCACCCCCGGGCATACCGGATCATTCGCGAATGTAAGCCCCAACTTCCTATAATTATGATTTCAAAACCGGATATCCGGCTGGATCATCAAGAGGATTTAGAGCGTCGGCAGATCATTCGCAGCACATATGAACAAGCATTGGCAAGCGATGATCAGAATGTGTATTTTATCGACGGTTATTCCCTGTTCGGTGACGAAAACCACTATGACTGCACTGTCGACGGGACCCACCCCAACGACCTGGGATTCTACCGAATGGCGCAGGTGATCGGTACTGTGGTGGGTCAGATCCTTACTAACGCAAATTAATCTCTGGCGGTGAAACTATGAAGCTATCTTTAATTGTGCCCTGCTACAATGAAGCGGATAATGTTGCGGCTTTTCAGCAGGCGGTGATCTCTGCCTTTGACGGCTGCGGCTATGACTATGAAATCGTCTTTATCGACGATGGCAGCCGTGACGCAACATTGCACCAACTGAAAAAACTATTCGTTGCCCAGACTTGTCCGGTTAAAGTTGTTTCCTTCTCCCGGAATTTCGGCAAGGAATCCGGCATTTATGCAGGCTTGCAGCACGCTGCCGGTGAATACATTTCCCTGATCGATGCGGATTTGCAGCAGCGGCCGGAAATTGTACGGCAAATGGTGCAAATGCTGGATGAAAAGCCGGAATGTGACATGGTCGCTGCCTACCAGGATCGGCGTGGCGAAGGTAAAATTCTTTCGTTCTTCAAGAAATGCTTTTACAGCATTATCAATCGGCTTTCCGATGTAAGACTGCGTGCCGATTCCAGCGATTTTCGCACCTTCCGCAGAGCCGTTGCCGAAAGCATTCTCCAATTAGGCGAATATCATCGATTCAGTAAGGGTGTCTTTGCATGGGTCGGATTTAACACTACCTATATTCCCTACACTGCTGCGCCCAGAAATTCCGGCAAGAGCAAATGGAGTTTCAGAAAACTGACCAACTACGCCATTGAAGGAATCGTCGGCTTCTCCACCAAGCCACTGCGCATCGCCACCTATTTTGGAAGCATTACAGCATTTGTTGCACTGATTTACTTGGTTGCGGTAGTTCTGGAAAAACTGATCTATGGCATCGACATTCCCGGTTATGCAACGATCATCGTGCTGATCTTGCTCCTCGGAGGCATTCAACTATTTTGCATCGGCATTATTGGTGAATATGTAGGCAAGATCTTTGAACAGAGCAAGGAACGCCCCATTTATATCGCCAAGGAAATACTGGACTACTCCAAGAAATAAAATTACAGGGCTTCGGACATTCCCGAAGCCCTGTTTCTTATTACTTTTCGACCTTCTTGGCTTTCTTTTCAGCCTTAGCCTTTGCCTTAGCTTCCTGAGCCTTCTTGGCTTCCTCAGCTGCGCGCTCAGCGGCAGACTCATTGGAGGAAACTGCCCACTTGGCGAACTCAACACGAACCTGATCAGCACTGGTCTCGATCACGATCCGGTCTTCCTTAACGCTAACCACATTGCCGATAATGCCACCGATGGTGGTAATCTTATCACCGGTCTTGATGGAAGAACGCATATTCTCTGCTTCTTTCTTCCGCTTGTTCTCAGGACGGATCAGCAGGAAGTAGAAAACACCCAGCATGATGACCAGCATCAAAATCGTCGAAAGCAGGTCGCCACCGGGCTGTGTAGTCTGTTCAAGAAATTGCAACATAAAAATAGCTCCTTTGCATTATGATCGTTACTTATTATAGCTTTAACTGGAAGAAAAAGCAAGTATAATATCATATTTTTTGCGCCAATTTGGCGGAATACTCCTGCCGGAATGCCTCAAATTCTTCCCGATCAATGGCATCGCGGATTCTTTCCATAAGCTTATTGTAAAAATACAGGTTGTGCATAACCGCCAGGCGCATGGCAAGCATTTCCTCAGCCACAAACAAGTGGCGCAAATACGCCTTACTGTACCGACGGCACACGGGACAATCGCACTCCGGGTCAATAGGGCTCTCGTCCAGGATATACTTAGCATTTTTTAAATTGATCGCACCCTGCCAAGTAAACAAGCGGGCATGTCGTGCATTTCTTGCGGGCATAACACAGTAAAAAAAGTCCACGCCTCGCGCCACCGCCTCAATAATATTGGTCGGAGTACCCACGCCCATGAGATAACGAGTCTTTTCCTTGGGCATAAAGGGTTCCACCGCATCAATGATATCGTACATCTGCTCAGCGGTTTCGCCAACGGCAAGTCCACCGATGGCATAACCGGGCAGATCCAGATCTGCGATACGTTTCATATGATCCATGCGGATATCCGGGAAAATACCACCCTGATTGATGCCCCAAAGCATCTGCTGTTTATTCACCGTATCGTCGAGGCTGTTTAAGCGCGCATTTTCCGCCTTACAACGCTCCAACCAACGATAGGTACGATCTGCGCTTTCCAGCACATATTTTCTCGGTGCGGGGTTTTCCACGCACTCGTCAAAGGCCATGCAAATATCCGAGCCCAAATTTGACTGGATCTGCATACTTTCTTCCGGTCCCATAAAAATTTTATGACCGTCAATGTGAGAAGAAAAATAAACGCCCTCTTCCTTGATTTTTCTCAATGAAGACAAGGAAAACACCTGGAATCCGCCGGAGTCCGTCAAAATCGGGCCGTTCCATGTCATAAACTTATGCAGACCACCCATTTTCCGCACCACCTCGTCCGTGGGACGAAGGTGCAGATGGTAGGTATTGGAGAGCTCCACCTGACATCCAATATTCTTTAAATCCTCTGCGCTGAGACCGCCTTTGATCGCACCCTGGGTGCCCACATTCATGAACACCGGCGTCTGCACGGTGCCGTGGGCGCAGGTAAATTCACCACGACGAGCTTTGCCGTCTGTTTTAATTAACCGAAACAAGCAATCACTTCCCTACTATAAACATTGCATCACCAAAGGAGAAGAAACGATAGCGTTCCTTTACAGCCTCCCGGTAAGCATTGAGCACCTGCTCACGACCTGCGAATGCGGAAACCAGCATGACCAACGTACTTTCCGGCAGATGGAAATTGGTCACCAGCGCGTCCATCGCCTTGAAAGTATAACCGCGATAAATGAAGATTTCCCTCCACTTGAAGCTTTCCTCAAACGTACCATCGTCCTTGACCAAAGATTCCAGCGTTCGGCAAGAGGTAGTTCCCACACAGATGATCCGTCCGCCCTGCTGCTTGGTTACGTTGAGCAAAGTGGCGGTTTCAGCGCTGATCATGCAAAGCTCCGCATGCATATGATGCTCGGTGATCTGCTCTGCCTTAACCGGGCGAAATGTGCCCAGACCCACATGCAGAGTCACAAATGCGGTATTTACTCCCTTTTGACGAATCTTCTCCAATAATTCATTGGTAAAATGCAACCCAGCTGTTGGGGCAGCAGCTGAACCGACCTCCCTGGAATAAACCGTCTGATACCGCTCCTGGTTGGCAAGTTCCGCCTTAATATAAGGTGGCAGCGGCATTTTTCCCAACCGCTCCAATACTTCCAGGAAGATGCCCGAATATGTAAATTCTACGATTCGATTTCCCTCATCGGTGACGGAAACCACTTCACCGGTAAGTTCCCCGTTACCAAATATAACCTTACCGCCTACTTGCATTTTTCTGCCAGGCTTGCACAAACATTCCCAACGATTCGCCCCCAGATCCCGAAGCAAAAGCACTTCCACCGCGCCGCCGGTGGGACGTTGTCCCAGAAGCCTTGCGGGAAGCACCCGGGAGTCATTCATCACCAGGCAATCGCCAGGGCGCAAATAGTCCAAAAGGTCTGAGAATATTTTATGTTCCACCTCACCGGAATCTCTGTGAAGCACGCAGAGCCTTGACGCATCTCTTTGCTCCAAGGGCGTTTGCGCGATTAATTCTTCCGGCAGGTCATACCAAAAGTCATGGGTTTTCACTGATTACCCCTCCGATCATCTTTGCATACAGTATAACGAAAATTATCCCAATTTGCAACACATTTTGATGATAACAGAACCCAACGGCTGCGCATAGATTGATTTGGAGGGATCAACTATGCCAAAACCACTATTTTCCGGAGTATGCACTGCTCTGGTTACGCCCTTTCTGGACAATAAATTGAATCTGCCCATGGTAAAAGTTCTGCTGGAACGGCAGATCAGCGCAGGAATCGAAGCCGTTGTATTGGGCGGAACCACCGGTGAAGCTTCCACCCTTTCCGACGAGGAGAAAATCGCACTGTTCTGCACCGGCAAGGAATATGCAAAAAATGACATGAAGATCATAGCAGGCACCGGCACAAACAGTACGGAACATACAGTAAAACTTAGCATTGCAGCCGAAAAAGCCGGCGTAGATGCCCTTTTACTGGTCAGCCCATACTACAACAAAAGCACACCACAAGGATTGGTCGAACACTACACCACCATAGCGAAGCACATTACGATTCCCATAATTCTTTACAATGTACCATCCCGAACCGGTTTGGATATGAGCGTTGATGTTTACGAAGCTTTGAGCCATATAACCAATATCGTTGGTGTAAAAGAAGCATCCAATGATATTGGGAAAACCCTGGAAATCCGCAGCCGCTGTCCGAATTTTACCGTGTGGTCCGGTAATGACGACATGACAGTGCCCATCATCTCTCTTGGCGGTCAAGGCGTTATATCCGTTACATCCAATGTTTTACCCATTGAAATGAACGCCATGGCAAAAGCCGCTCTGGACGGCGATTTTGATACCGCAGCGCATCTGCAATGCAAGCTGCGAGATGTTACGAAACTGATGTTCTGTGAGCTAAGTCCATTGCCGGTTAAGGAAGCAATGAACTGCATCGGTTATGACTGCGGTAGCTGTCGCCTGCCGCTTGGACAGCTGAGTAAGGACAGCAAGGCCAAAATTTGGGAATACTTCCAATAAAAGACACCGCCCAAATGGGCGGTGTCTTTTATTATGGAAGATAATCTTCGAAAATTGGGATCCAGCCTTCTTGCACGGCAATTTTATGATCGTGCAAATTTCTGACCGTCCAGCAAACTCCTTGTATGCCCCACAATTTGCGGCACAGCTTCACGCTGAAATGGTTTCTGTGGTCAAAGCGATATGCGATAAAATCCGGTCTTGCCACCAAGTTTGCCATATTCCAAGACATGATCCACTTCATGATCCAGGGCAACTTGGCTTTTTCGTCAATGAGAAAATTCTCAGACAACTGCCCCCGGATGATCTGCGGCTGATTTTTCCGCAGCCAGGAAATGCAGCGAGGATCAAAGGATTCCAGACAATAAGCACCCTGATAAGAGCTCAACACTTCGCAGACTTTTTCACACAATGCCGCATGATTTCCTTTGGCCGTTTTCAATTCCACAATCAGCGGTGCTTTTCCATCGTACAGTTCCAGCACTTGCGACAAAGTGGGAATTTTCTCCTGCGTTCCTTCCAGGCGGTAATGTTCCAGATCTTCTATGCTAAGATCCTCGATCATTACATCTGCCCCGGCGGTGCGTTTTAGTGATGAATCGTGGATAACTGCCAAATTGCCGTCTTTCATCAAATGAATATCCAGTTCAATACCATAACCGGCATCCAGCGCCCGGGAGAATGCGTCCATGCTGTTTTCCGGCACATTGTCGCTGTGGAGTCCCCGGTGCGCATAAAACCAGCCCCGAAGATCGGATAACTTCTCGTTTCCTGTTCTGCCTTTTAAGGCAAAAAGATACAGCAAAACAAGCACAAGTAAAAATATCATATAAATCCTTCAATCAATCATTATCAAAAGCTTCCAAACCTTGCTTTGCCTCCACCTTGGCATCACCGTGCTTAACAAAAAGCATAGTCACAAAGGCCAGGCCTGCAAATACGGCAGCATACGGGAAAAGGATCGTCATTCTGCCGGTCATATCCATCAACGCACCGGAAAGAACAGGAGTAACGATCTGAGCTGCCATAGACGCAGTGTAGTAATATCCGGTATACTTACCGATATCGCCGCCAGAGCAGAGCTCAACGACCATGGGGAAAGAGTTGACATTAATAGTCGCCCAACCGATACCGGCCAATGCAAACAGCACATTCATCAGCAGCACAGAGCTGCCCGCACGGAGAAAAGATGCCAGCGCAAAAGCTGCAGAAAGCATTACGACACCGGCAAGGATTGTCTTCTTCCGGCCGATCTTGGAAGCCACGATACCGGCAGGCAGATAAGAAACGATGGCAGCGCCCTGCGCTATCAAGAGCGTGGTATTATAGTCCATATTCAGCACGCGGCCTGCATACAGAGAATATTTGGAAGTAACGGCATTGTAACCGATATACCAGAGGGCGATAGACGCCAGAATCAGAAGCAAGCTGCGCAGTTCCTGCTTGGAAAGGCGACGCTTTTCGTCAGTCTCCTCCTGCTCCTCCTCGATGCCAAGCTGCTGGCTGGTCTCTACCATTTCCTGTGCCCACTGGGGCTCACGAACAGTCAGACGGAAAATCAACAGTGCACCCAGCATCAGTGCAGCGATCACACCATAATAAACCATATAGTTCATCATGGAATTCTTCACCGCACCGGTTGCAAAAACAATGCCCAAGACCAAAACCAGAATACCGCCTGCGGTACCCATCAGATTGATCACAGCATTGGCTTTACTGCGCAAAGGCTTGATCGTTACATCCGGCATTAACGCCACAGCAGGGCTGCGGAAGGTGGCCATCGCGATAAGCACCGCAAGGAGCAATACCACAAACATGATCAGCATAGCCGGATCCTGAGCAGTAGCATCCGCGGCGCAAGCCTGACGGGCAGGGGCAACATAGTTGGTATAATCAGGGTTTGTGATCATCTTACCGCTTGCCAATTCAATCTGGCTGGTGATGGACGCAAACTCCTCTTCCTCAAAAATGTCCTGCAAGACAAATTTCTCACCATCAGGGGTATAAAGCTCGCGATCCGACTGTTTCTCGTATATTGCGTGCAAAGCAGCGGGGTCATCAATGGCAGAAACATCAGCGATCTTATGCAGCTGAGCATTATCCACAAAAGAAAGAGCTACCAATGCCACAGCCGCAATAATGGTGCCAATAGTGATAAAGGGTGTACGCTTGCCCTTTTTATTATTGACACATTTGTCAGACAGCGAGCCGAAAATGGGCAGCATAAACACAGCCAGAATGTTATCCAGCGCCATGATTACACCGGACCAGGTTTGGGACATACCGAACTTATTGGTCAAGATCACCGGGATCGTGGCGTCATAAGCCTGCCAGAATGCACTGATCAGGAAAAATGCAAAACCAACCAGGATCGTACGCTTATAATTGAGTTTCATAATAGTTTACCTCCCAAAACAGGATTTATTATGCCAGAACTGCCTTATGGAATACCTTCTTGCCTTTGCGGATCTTCACGCCATCTTTAAGCATCTGCTCTGTGACAACATAATTTGCAGCGGGAACTTTTTCATCATTTACGAATACGCCGCCCTGTTCCACCAATTGACGAGCCTGCTTATTGGAAGGAGCTAAACCGCATGCAACCATCAAATTGAGAATGCCAATCGCGCCGTCAGTCAGCTTGTCTGCGGTGATTTCCGTGGTAGGCATATTGGCGTCGCTGGCGCCGGAAAACAGCGCCTTGGCAGCACTCTGTGCCTTGACGGCCTCTTCTTCACCATGAACAAGCTTAGTCAGCTCATAGGCCAGGATCTCCTTGGCTGTATTGAGCTGTGCGTCTTTCCAGGAAGCCATCTCGTCAATCTGCTCCAAGGGCAGGAACGTGAGCATACGGATACATTTGAGTACATCTGCATCTTCCACGTTTCGCCAATACTGGTAGAAGTCGAAGGGCTTGGTCTTGTTGGGATCGAGCCAGACCGCACCGCTGGCGGTCTTGCCCATCTTCTTGCCCTCGGAATTCAGCAGCAGCGTAATGGTCATGGCGTGGGCATCCTTGCCCAGCTTCTTGCGGATCAGTTCTGTGCCGCCCAGCATATTGCTCCACTGATCATTGCCGCCGAACTGCATATTACAGCCGTAGTGCTTAAACAGATAGTAAAAATCGTAGGACTGCATGGGCATATAGTTAAATTCCAGGAACGAAAGTCCCTTTTCCATTCTCTGCTTAAAGCACTCTGCCCGCAGCATATTATTCACCGAGAAGCAGCCACCGATCTCACGAATGAAATCCACATAATTGAGTTTCAGCAGCCAATCTGCATTGTTAACCATCTGCGCCTTGCCTTCGCCAAACTCAATGAAACGCTCCATCTGCTTTTTAAAGCAGTCGCAGTTGTGCTGGATCGTTTCCTGGGTCATCATGGAGCGCATATCGGTTCTGCCGGATGGGTCACCAATCATAGCTGTACCGCCGCCGATCAAAGCAATGGGTTTATTGCCGGCCATTTGCAGCCTCTTCATCAAACACAGCGCCATAAAATGGCCAACATGGAGAGAATCCGCAGTGGGGTCAAAGCCGATATAGAATACGGCCTTGCCGTTATCGATCATCTCCCGGATTTCCTCTTCATTGGTCACCTGGGCGATCAAGCCGCGGGCAACCAATTCGTCATACAGTTTCATTTACTTTTCCTCCAAAATTTGATTTCGGACGGAGGTGCAAAAAAGCCCTCTGTCCCTATGGACAGAGGGCGTAAAATACGCGGTACCACCTCTATTTTGCCTTGCCTCGCAGCAAGACACTCGGGGTGTCATAGACACCGTGCGCGCTACCGGGCGCACCCGTCTTCCCCTACTGACATTTCAGGAAAGCCACTCCGGGAGGTATTTCTGCGGTATTCTCCACTGCCTCGCACCAACCGGCAGCTCTCTGACGAGGAATATAACGCATACTTCATCCGTTCAACGTGTTAAAAATATGGTAACAAAAAATAGAAAAAAAGTCAAGAAGATTCGCTTTGCAGCATCTCCTCAGCGCTCTTTAATGTGGTTTCTGTTATGGACGCGCCACCGATGATTCTGGCAAGCTCCTGCACCCGGCCGGCACGATCCAGGGGCATAACTGTGGTGTAGGTACGACCGTCACGCTCCGATTTGCTGATGAGCATATGAACATCACCCATAGCTGCGATCTGAGGCAAATGGGTCACGCAAAGAACCTGCTTATTCACCGCAACGCTGTGCAGCTTCTGGGCAACCTTCTGTGCGGCACGGCCGGAAACACCATTGTCCACTTCGTCAAAAATCAGCGTGGGCACCTGATCCTGCTGCGCCAGCACATTTTTCATTGCCAGCATGATCCGGGCAAGCTCACCGCCGGATGCCACTTTGCTCATAGGTTTCAAAGCCTCGCCTGCATTGGCCGACATATAGAAAGCCACTGTGTCCATGCCGTTTAGGGTTAGCTCAGTCTTTTGAAATTCGCAGGTAAAGCGCACCTTAGGCATATCCAGCTGTAACAGCTCATTTAAGATCCGCTGGGACAAAATTTCAGCAGCTGCGATTCGGCTTTCCCGAAGTTTCAGCGCAAGAGCCTTTGCTTCTGCCTCAGCTGCGGCAACCTTGATCTTCAATCGCTCCATATGCTCATCCGCAAACTCGATCTCGTCCAGCTGCTTCACCGCATCATTCATGAACTGCAAGATATCATCACAGGTTGCACCATATTTTCTGCGCAGTCTGTGGATCACATCCAACCGGGATTCGATCTGCTCCAATTCATCACCGGAATATGTAAGATCGTCCCAGGCCTGACGTACCTCATCTGCCAGATCCTGCACCTGGTACATCATATCCGTAACCCGCTCTGTCAGCTGCGCATAAGAGTCGGTATAACGAGCAAGGCGTGAAAGCTCTCGCTGCGCTTGGGCAAGCAAGGAAGCCGCGCCGTCAGAATCGTCGCTGCCGTACAGACAATTCACCGCCTCATTCATGCCATCGGAGAGTTTTTCCGCATTTTGAAGCACTTTTCTGCGCTGTTCCAACAGCTCATCCTCACCGGATTGAAGGTTGGCTTTGGAAATTTCATCGATTTGAAAGCGAAGGGTCTCCATCTTCCGGAGTTTTTCGCCCTCGTCCATCGTCAGATGTTCCATTTCCTGGCGAAGCGCCTGCAATGCGGCAAAGGCTTCGCAATATTGACCGCGAACAGACTCATTTTCCGCAAAATCGTCCAAAAAAACCAGATGATTTGCCTCGTCGAACAATGATGCAGAATCATGCTGACCATGAATATCAATGAGCTTAGCGCCCAATTTCCGCAAAACCGAAACGCTCACCAAAGCGCCATTGACACGGCAAACATTCCGTCCGTCCAGATAGATCTCCCGCTGGATCACCGTTTCCCGTTCATAGGGAACGCCATTTTCTGCAAACCAGGAATACTCCGGCACGTGGGAAAATACACCCTGCACGGCAGCCTTTGTGGCACCGGTGCGGATCATATCCCGATATGCCCGCTCACCTAAAATGGCAGAAATAGCATCGATCACAATGGATTTACCGGCGCCGGTCTCACCGGTCAGCACATTAAATCCTTTGTTAAAGGTAATATCCGAGCACTCAATCACCGCAATATTTTCAATATGCAGCACACTAAGCATAGCGAGCCTCCGTTAACCGTTCATTAAGCTTTTGATCTCTCCGCAAAATGCAGCTGCGGCATTGTTATCACGCATAACCAGAAAAACAGTATCATCACCGGCCAGTGTGCCTACGATGACGCTCATATTCATGGCATCGATGGCAGACGCAGCCGCAGAAGCGAGACCGGGCAACGTACGAATCACGATGATGTTCTGGGCATAATCATAGCCGGTAATACACTCTCTGAAAATCGTGTTCAATTTATTGGAGAATGTGCCGGCTACATCATCGGTGGCTGCTGTATATCTGTAAGTACCGAAACTGGTCAATTCCTTCACGATCCGCAGATCCTTGATGTCCCGGGAGATGGTTGCCTGGGTGCTATGGAAGCCGGCTTTTTGCAGCTCTGACAAGAGCTGTTCCTGGGTCTCTACACTCCGGTTGGAGATAATTTCCATAATTTTAGCTTGGCGTTGACTTTTCATATTTTCACCTCAATTGCCATTTTTGAACTTACAGTTTATCAGATCATAAAAACTGCGATCTTTCATACGGATCAGTTTGGTTTCCAGCTTGGATCTGCGTATGGTCGCCACGTCACCCATATTCATACGGAAAACCTTGCCGCCATCAGCGGACAAGAACGCATTTCTACGGGAATTTTTGGTCATTTGCACAGTGATCACACGGCGATCGGAAGCCACAATGCAGCGGCTGGCAATATCATGAGCGCAAACCGGTGTGATCAAAATATTCTGTGCACCGGGTTCCACAATGGGGCCACCGGCAGAAAGGCTGTACGCAGTAGAACCGGTAGGCGTTGCGATGATCACACCGTCACCATTACATTCCATCGCCTGCACACCGTCGCAGGCAATATTCAGATGCACCACTCTTGCTGCCGCGCCCTTGGTAATCGCCACATCGTTCAGACAAATATCATGGAAGATAATATCTCTGTCCCGATGCACGGTCACGTCCAGCATCATGCGGCTCTCTACCGTGAAATCGTCAGTAGCGATCCGTTTGAGCTGATCCAGTTCCGTCGATTCCAATTCGGCCATAAAGCCCATAGTACCAATATTCACGCCCAAAATGTGAATTCCGGCTCTTGTGGCGGTCTTAGCCATATGCAAAATCGTGCCGTCGCCGCCAAAGCATACGATCAGCTCCGCATTGGGCAATTCCCGCTCCAATCTGTGAAAACGCAGATCCTTGGGCAACTGAAAATTACTGTCCACCTCAAAAGGCAGGCAGATCTTCGTATTCACACCCGCTTCGGTAAGAATGCGATATGCCTCCCGAACGGTTTGAAATTCCTTATCCCGATAGGGATTCGGTGTTAAAATCACATTTTTCAACGGTTCTCACCCCTTTAACGTTTCATGAGCATCAGCAACCAATTGGGCAGTATCCGGTGTAATTCCGGGCTGATCTCCAAGGGTCAAATGCCCCAAAAATTCAATATTCCCCTCCGGGCCTTTCACCGGAGAGAAAGTCAGACCCAAGACCGTAAATCCAAGCTCTCGGGTCAATGCCAGAAAATCATCCAGAACCTCTTTATGGGTATCCGGATCACGAACCACACCTTTTTTGCCCACTTTTTCCTTGCCTGCTTCAAACTGGGGTTTAATCAGGCAAAGAACCTGACCAGCGCCGGGTTTGAGCAAGGTCTTAATGGTCGGCAATACGATTCTTAATGAGATAAAGCTAACATCTACCACAGAAAGATCCAGCGGCTCACCCAACTGCTCCGGAGTCACATAGCGCACGTTGGTGCGCTCCATGACTACCACACGGGGATCAGAGCGAATCTTCCAATCCAGCTGGCCGTAACCAACATCAATGGCAAACACCTTTTTCGCGCCTTGTTGCAGCAAACAATCGGTAAAGCCACCGGTTGATGCACCGGAATCACTGCAAACAAAGCCGGTGGGGTCCACGCCAAAGCTTCGTAGGGCCTTTTCCAATTTCAAGCCGCCCCGGCTCACATAAGGACAAGTCTCTCCACGGACCTCGATTTCCACAGTTTCTTCGTAGGAAACACCAGGCTTATCCGCCTTTTGTCCGGCGACATAAACCTGCCCCGCCATGATGACCGCCTGGGCCTTGGCTCGGCTCTCGCACAGATTTCTCTCCGTCAGCAGAACATCAAGTCTCTTTTTAATTTTCACAGCGCATCACCTCCTCAATACGGTGAACGATGGATTGAGAATCCACAGCGCAATGGCGGTAAAGCTCCTTTACGCTGCCATGGGTCACAAAACCGCAACCCAAGTCTACAACATCAAACCGGCAGTCCGGCAGTAACCGGACAAGCCCGGAAATTAACGAATCAGCAATACCACAACCGGAAATTGCTTCTTCTGCAATCATCAAACGTCTGCATGCCCCCAGCGCATTTTTGATCTGCGCGATGGGCAGCGGCTGAATGGTAAGAAGTCGCAAAACAGACGCACCGATCCCCTTTTCTCCCAGTTGATCTGCCGCAGCAAACACTTCATTTGCATAAGCACCGTAAGTAACGATCGCCACATCACAGCCTTGCCGATGACATGTAAGCGCGCCCATACGACTCAGATCCGCACCGGGTTCAAAAGCGGAATCACTATATCCCCGATCTGCGCCTCTTGGATACCGGATCGCCACCGGGCCATCGTGATCTTCCACCGCCCAGCGAAGCATCTGGCTCAATTCCAATTCGCTGGCGGGACAAAGAACCGTCATTCCGGGAATTTGTCGCAGAAAGCCGGTATCGAATGTGCCATGATGGGTCTCACCATCGTCACCCACCAATCCGGCCCGATCCACCGCAAACACCACATGAAGCTTCTGCATAGCAATATCCTGCAAAAGCTGATCGTAGGCTCTTTGCAAAAATGTAGAATACAACGCAACCACCGGCACCATACCCTGCTTTGCCAGTCCGCCTGCCATGGATACCGCATGTTCTTCCGCAATACCCACATCAAACAGCCGATTAGGATAACACTCCTTAAATTTCAAAAGTCCGGTACCTGCGGGCATTGCCGCAGTGATCGCGCAAAGGTTTGTATGCTTTTCGGCCAATTCCACCATTGTCCTGCCAAATGTACCGGAAAAGTCCGTTGCAGATTTGGTGGAAACCTTACCGGAATCTGGGTCAAAAGAGCCAACACCATGGAACTTAGACGGCTCGTCCTCCGCAAACTTAAAGCCATTTCCCTTCTTTGTCAGCACATGGACAACCACCGGCTCACCAATAGATTTGGCTACCCGCAGAACCCGGATCAATTCCGGCAGATCGTGGCCGTCAACCGGGCCCAAATATTTCAGACCCATATTATCGAACAATGTGCCGGGCAAAATAAAGGACTTCAAACGTTCCTTCAAATGACTGGAAGCATGATAAATGCTGCTTCCGCCGGGTAATTTGTCCATAAAATGACGGTAACGACGCTTTGCGCCCAGATAGCGCTCCTTAGTGCGAAGCCGGGAAAGATGCTTCGCCATACCCCCCACATTGCGGTCAATAGACATTTCATTATCGTTCAAAATGATGACCATGGGTTCTTTGCTTTCAGAGGCATCATTCAGTCCTTCATAGATCATGCCGCCGGTTGCAGCACCGTCGCCCAAAAG
The DNA here is from genome assembly GCA_045647845.1 of Faecousia sp. Classification (GTDB taxonomy): domain Bacteria; phylum Bacillota; class Clostridia; order Oscillospirales; family Oscillospiraceae; genus Faecousia. Next base: position 48,317 of record JAZRMV010000009.1, on the reverse strand, counting down.
AGCCACCACATGATAATTTTCCTTTTGCAGCGTTCTGGCTCTTGCCATGCCCAGAGCAATGGACACGGAGCTGGATGCGTGACCTGCCACAAAAGCGTCCGTCACACTCTCCGACGGCTTCGGAAAACCGGCAATGCCCCCAAACTGGCGCAGACGGTCAAAATCCGCCTGGCGTCCTGTCAGCAGCTTATGGACATAAGACTGATGGCCGACATCGAAAACCAGACGGTCAATATTCGTATTAAACACCGTTTCAATGGCTACGGTCAGCTCCACAACACCCAAATTCGATGCAAGGTGACCGCCGGTTTTGGAAACCCGGTCGATTAAAAACGCCCGGATCTCATCGCAGAGGATTTGTTGCTCTTCCGGACGAAGAGTGACCAGTTCCTCATGGCCATAAATTCGTTCGAGAATGGACAAAACGGACACAACCTATCTGTTTTTAAGTCTTTTTGCGAAATAGATCAGAAAAATGACGGAACCAATAGAAGATCATTCCCACATTATGCACGATCTGTGTGCAGGAATTGATGGCATAGAACTTACCAACAGCCTTACCGCCCACAGTCAGACCTGCAACCACAGCGGACAGCAGAAGCGTTACTACCTGCGGCACGGTAAAGGCGAAATTCTGCAAGATCTGCGCTGCCACAGTGGCAGATGCAGAACCGGCTACGACACCACAGATAGCGCCCACCACATCGTTGCAAATGGAGCTGACTCTTTCCGCATTCTTCAAAAGAAGCAGCGCTTCCTGAGAGCCGGGAACTTTTCGGGCAGCCATAGAATGAAACGGTTTTTCATCTGCCGAAGCAACTGCCATACCGATCACGTCAAAGATCACGCCGATAAAGATAATCAGAAACAGCACCACAAAAGCAGCAATCAGGCCGCTGGTGGACATGATTTTATCCGATACCAATGTGATACTACCGGAAACGATCATGGTAACAATAAAAATGGTGACGACCCAGCGAATCGTCTTGCTTCGCTCTTTTTTCAGAGCAGCCGGTACTGATTTAGACACAGGAATTCTCCTTTATAAAGCAAAAAAAGACGGCAGCAGACAGGATAAATCTTACGGCTTAGGTCGGGTTGGTTTTCCCCAGGCAGAACCTGCCGTTGCCGAGCAGGCCGTTTCCATTTAATCTGTCCGCCTATGTGTTGCCAACATAAATACCCGATTGCCACTTAGTCCGTACTGTAATCCCCTGTCTGCCCAGCAATGACAGCCTAGGTGATTTCCACGGCAGAATGCGCCATAGTCTTAGCCTCTTTTGCAAGCATGGTTTCCGGGAGCGATAGCACAAAGCGATGTGGCCACAAAGCCATTATGCTTGTTCTCCCTTCCCCGCATGTTCACTCAAGGCAGGCTACACTGCACACAGCACACGATTCTGTGCACCGCCTTGCAGGTTCATACCTGATTCGTACGCGAAGAGGCTTCCCAAATAAGGAGTTCTCAACTTCGTCGCACAAAATTCAAGTCTCCACGGTAATCGGGTCGTAAGCTCCATGCCATTGGAACGCGCCCGAGAACCTTAACCCCCAGCATCCACCCTAAACTGGGCGTAAAAAGCAGACACCAGGGACTTCATCGATGTGCCCTTCAAAGGATTTTTAGGCCCTTCCTGGAAGATGGACATTCTGACTAGGATACTGCGCCGTCTTTATGCATTTTATCATGATTTTTATGAATATACAAGTATTATTTCAAAAAATTCAATATTTTCGAAGTTTATGCAAAATAAATCCCGATTCTCCGTCACATATTCACAAACAATTCGTCCACAATGTCCTCATGGGTGACTGCAATCTGTAAATTTTCCAATTCTTCCTTTGTGAAAAACCGCAATTCCCGGGATTCCGAGCTAATCTTCATATTGGGTTCTGTGTCCAATTCCAATCCGAATACCACGATCACCATACGCCACACGCTGCCATCTCGAAAGGCCGCAATACGCCCCGGCTCTCCGTAGACCCGCAATTTTCGGAATTGATGCGCACTGATCCGCAGTCCCAGTTCTTCATACACTTCCCGCACGATCGCTTGCAGCTCTGTTTCGGTTTTCTTTACACCACCGCCGATCAAACCCCATATATCACTATCCCTGCGTCGTTCCAGAAGCAATTTCCCATTGCATGTAATGATGGCGTTTGCCCCCAGATGGGCGGGCATATTGGGTTTTGGCGCATTAGGGTCATTCCGATAGAATCGAGCAATTGGCATATACATTCCTCCGCATTTACATTACCTGCAACTATTATATCGCACAAACCGCGGTAAATCCACCTAAAATTCATCGGGAACCGGTTTTGTCACACCGGTGCGCCGTGCCTTATCCAGACCTCCCGTCATGTGCGATTCCGGATCCTTTGCAAACTTCGCGCGGCAAATAATATTCTCACCAAAACGATCCCGAAGCGAATCCACCGTCTCGTCCAGCCGTAATTTCTTTTCATACTGCACCGGTGACACACCGGAAAGAAAATCAAACTGCTGATACGGTTCAGAGGAAAGCCTGGTCATCTGTACGCCCATCTGACGCAGCGGCGTAATCCCGTCCCAAGCCTCATCAAACACCTGGCAGGCAGCCTCAAAAATTTCACCGGTGATATTGGTCGCACCGTGCAGCGTCTTTTGGTGGGAAAAATGGTGAAATTCATTGGTGCGAAGATGTACAGCGATGCAGCTGCCGCACTTATTGTCTTTACGCATCCGGCTGGCCACCGTTTCACACAAGCTCAAAAGCACCTGATGGGCATGATCTGAGGTCTGCACATCCTGCGCTGTGGTCACGGAGTTTCCATAGCCTTTATTTTCTGCCGGTTCCGGTGTGACCATCTGGGCATCGCGCCCATTGGCAAAATGCCAGATCGTCTGCCCGTGCTTACCCAATCGCTTTTTGATCAAAGCTTCATCTGCTTTTGCCAGATCGCCAATCGTGTAAATTCCCAGGCGATTCAGCTTTTTCTCCGTTGCCGCTCCGACCAAAAACAAATCCCGCACCGGCAAAACCCACATTTTTTCCTCGATCTCTTCCGGGAACAAGGTGTGCACCTTGTTGGGCTTTTCAAAATCTCCGGCCATTTTTGCTAAAAGCTTATTGCTGGAAATTCCCACATTTACCGTAAAACCCAACTGTTCCAAAATCGTCTCCCGCATTTTTTCCGCAGCCAGACGCGGTGCGCCCCAGAGCCCCTCTGTGCCGGTCATGTCCACCCACGCCTCATCGATGGAATACTGCTCCACATAGGGACTAAACTGCCGCAGCACCTGCACAAAATGCCGTGACGCTTCCACATAAAGAGCGTAATCCGGCGCTTCTATGCGCAATCCGGGACATTTCTCCAACGCTTGAAACAGTGGCTCTCCGGTTTGTATGCCAAACTTTTTTGCCGGAACGCTTTTGGCTAATATAATGCTGTGGCGGGACTCTTTATCACCGGCAATCACCGACGGCACTTCCCGAAGATCTTCCTTTTCTCCCAGCACCTTCAACCGGTATACCGCAGTCCAACTTAAAAAAGCCGAGTTGGCATCCACATGAAAAATCACTCTCTGCGCCATTCAGTACACCCGCCTTTGCAAGCACCAATTATGGGTGCGAATGGTATATTTCAATTCAAAAAGCCACTGCTTGCCCTGAACGGTTGCCCGACACAGAAAGATTTGCGCCTCAATCCCCACAAACTGGATTGGCTTCATACTGATCACTTCATCGATATCGACCCGCAGCAAACAATGGGCCTCATCTTCCATGCGCAGCCGCAACGGACGGATCTGCCCGTCTGCGCTGCATACCGATATTACATCCACAGGTTGATTCCGTACCATCAGCTGCTCACCTCCTCATAAAGTTATTATAGCACATTTGTTCGCTTTCCGCAAGAGGAATTTTCCGGTTGCCTATCCGTCCGCCTTTTGGTATAATGGTTAAAAAGGAGGCGAAAAAATGCTCAAATATCCTTGCCTTGTCCTTGACCATGACGATACCGTGGTGCAGAGCATGAAGACTCTCAGCTACCCGTTTTTCTGTTATGTCCTTGAACGTTTCCGCCCGGGTAGATCCATGACCTTAGCGGAATTTGTCAGCGACTGCCACCATATCGGTTTTGCGGAGCTTTGCAGAAAACGGTTTCAATTTACCCCCGAGGAGATCGCATCGGAGCATGTACTGTGGATGAATTATCTTCGTACCAACACGCCCGACCCCTACCCCGGCATATCGAAAATTCTGGAAAAACAAAAAAGCGAAGGCGGATTGATCTGCGTTGTTTCCCATTCCAGTGTAGAAAACATTGAAAGAGATTACGCCGCTCACTTCCCGGTAAAGCCGGATGCCATATACGGCTGGGATCTTCCGGAAGATCAAAGAAAACCCCAGCCCTTCCCGATTCTGGACATTATGGAGCGTTACCATCTGACAAAGGAGCAGCTGCTGGTGATCGACGATATGAAACTGGGCTGGATGATGGCAGCGCCTTTGGGCATTCCGGTAGCTTATGCTGGTTGGGGCGAATTGGGTGTTCCGGAAATCACAGAGGAAATGACAAACCTTTGCGACTTTGCCTTTGAAACCCCGGAAAAGCTCTATCATTTCCTATTTAACGACTGAAAAATCCCTTGACAACGGTGCTATAATATTCTAGAAACCCTATAAGGAGGTGAGTCGTTTTTGGAAAAACAAGGCATCAAGATCATGGCCAGAAATCGAGAAGCCAGCCATGAATACTTCATTGAAGAGCAATTCGAAGCCGGAATTGAATTATGTGGCACAGAAGTCAAGTCCATTCGAGCTGGCAAGTTGAACTTGAAAGACGCTTGGTGCGGCATCAAAAACGGCGAACTTCTGGTCAATCAAATGCACATTTCCCCCTATGATCACGGCAATATCTTTAACCGTGATCCCATTCGCCCCAGACGGCTGCTGATGCATCGTCGGGAGATTATGCGCCTTTACGGAAAAGTCAAGCAAGACGGCTACTCCTTGATTCCCCTATCCGTGTATTTCAAGGGCAGCTTGGTAAAGGTCAGCGTGGGTTTGTGCAAAGGTAAGAAGTTGTATGACAAAAGGCAATCTGCGGCAGAACGGGACGCGAAGCGTCAAATCGACCGCGCAATGAAAGAGAGGTACTAATATGAATCCTACATTTAAGATCACCATGGAAAACGGCGGTGTCATTGAAGGCGAGCTGTATCCGGAGAAAGCGCCCCAGAGCGTTGCAAACTTTATTGACCTATGCGAGCACAATTACTATGACGGCCTGATCTTCCACCGGGTCATTCCCGGCTTCATGATCCAGGGCGGCTGCCCTGACGGAACCGGCATGGGCGGCCCCGGCTACTGCATCAAGGGCGAGTTCTTCTTCAATGGTGTAAAGAACGACCTGAAACACAAGCGTGGTGTTCTGAGTATGGCTCGTTCTTCCTCCCCCAACTCTGCCGGCAGCCAATTCTTTATCATGCACGAAAAGGCACCCCATCTGGACGGCCAATATGCCGCGTTTGGCAAGGTCACTTCCGGCATGGAAACGGTTGACGCCATTGCGTCCACAAAGACCGGTATGCAGGACAGACCTGTTGAAAATCAGGTGATCGCGTCCATCAGCGTTGAGCGCAACGGTGCAGAGCTTGCCGAGCTGAAAAAGCTTCCCGATCCTTACGGAAGATTCTAATTGATTTATAACGGTGGAACGCCAGCCGTTCCACCGCCAATATGGGGCCGTACTGGTTTCGACGGGGGTAGTGAGGCTGGAATAGCGGGTCGTGGCGCCTGACCACGATAAAACGGGTACTTTTTAAATTTAACTGACAACAATACTGTTGCATTCGCTGCCTAATTAGGCGCGCATCCTCCCCGGAAGGTCCACGAGCCGGGCTAGGGTGTCATCTGAGTGGAGACCGTGCGTGCGCAAAGCTTTGAGCGCACCACGCATCATGAAGCTACCAAGTTCCGTAGGGTGTTTGTTCCCGCCGGAATAAGGGAATGTAAATAACAAACTGCACCCGGAGAAGTTCCTTCCAAGTTGCTTTCGGACAGGGGTTCGATTCCCCTCGGCTCCACCAACAAAAAAGCCACCCAAAAGGGTGGTTTTTTTGTTGGTATAATTGTTAGATGAGGGAATCGAACGTAGAAATGCAACGCGAACGAGCGTTTCCGCCGACGGCTCGACGGAGGCGCTCCTATATTTTCGCGAAGCGAAAATGCAAATCCATTCCCCTCGGCTCCACCAAACAAGTTAAAGGCGAACCCATTTCCTTTGGGAGATGGATTCGCCTTTATCGTTTATTTCTAAGCATACATATGCAAAGCCATAAATAGAAATCTGCCTTTGACTATTTTTAGCATCCAATCATCGTATGTTTCGTGCTTCATATCCTTACTGCCGCTTCATTTGTCTAAGGAAACAGAATACAGCCGCCGCAGTTATTACTATGCTATACAGAATAATCGGTAGGATGTGTGAAGCTGCATCCTCAAAAATCCCATTAAACAACGCTTTTTCCAGTTCTGCTGCGTGAACAAACGGAAGTGCATTTGCTATTTTTTTGAAAGCACCTCCCACAAGATTCAAATCAAACCAAACGCCCGAAAACCAAGCAGAAAGATTGGTAAGTAGTGCTCCGCAAATACCGCCAACCTGTTTCACTCCCAAAACACTGCCACACAAAAGTCCGAGTGCAATATTAAATATTGCCATGGGGATAATGCCAATAACGGAAAAAATAATGTTTACACTCACTTCGAGTCCTAAAGGAATCGCAAACAAATAGCAGATTATGGTCTGCCCGATTGCGATGGGCAGGATCGGGAGCATATAGCCCATAATGAAATCAAATCCCGTAAGGGGTGTTGTGTACAATCTCTGCAAAAGGGCACTTTCCCGGTCTTTGGCAATCAGCGTTGCTGAAAAAAGTGTCACAAACGACAATCCGAATACGGTAATACCCGGAGTCAGTGTGTTAATCTCAAACAAGTTCACCGGAATATTCGCTTGAATAGCACTTAAAAGCACTAACAAGACCAATGGAAAACCCAATCCAAAAACAAGATTGATTGGATCTCTCAAAATCTCTTTGGCACATCTCTTAGCAAAAGTCACCGTTCTCATTACGCACCCTCCTTTACAATAGAAACGAAGGCGGTTTCAAAATCATTTGTTCCAGCCGTAGCGTTCAATTCTTCTACTGTTCCTACTGCAAGAAGTCTACCGCTTTTCATAATACCTATGCGGTCAGAGAGTGCTTCAGCTTCTTCCATATAGTGCGTTGTCAGGATGATCGTTATCTTACCTTTCAAAGCACATATCGATTCCCAAAGATCGTGCCTTGCAAGGACATCCAAACCAAGCGTGGGTTCGTCCAAGAATAGAATTCGGGGTTCGCTAATCAATGCCATAGCAATACTGACACGTCGCTGCCAGCCACCGGATAACTTGCCTGCCTTCCTCGGAAGAACACTGTCCAGAGAAAACTGCTCAGAAAGTTCCTGTACCTTTGCTTTCGTTTTTTCTTTTGAAAAGCCGTGGATACCGCAGATTAGTTCCAAATTCTCTTTTACGGAAAGGTTAGGAGCAACTGCGGTTTCTTGGGGAGATACGCCGATTAGCCGCTTTACCTGTTTCGGTTCATTTGTAATGCTGTATCCACCGACAACAGCATCTCCACTCGTAGGTTTTGTCAGGCAGGAAAGCATTTTAATAACCGTAGTCTTTCCGGCACCATTCACACCGAGAAGAGAGAACAATTCACCCTGCTGAATTTCTAAACTCAACTTGTCCACAGCAGTCAGATTCCGATACTGCTTGACAAGCTCAATTGTGTTTATTTCTTGCATTTATGTCATCCTCCTTTTTGTTCGTAATGTCATCATAGCAAATTAGAAACAGGAAATATTGATTTTTGTCTATTCGGTCAATTCCAGTAACTAATCGGTTTATTTAGTTCGTCTTTAACAACATCTGCTCCACCAATAAAAAAGCCGCCCAAAGGACGGTTTTTTATTGGTATAGTTGTTAGATGAGAGAATCGAACATAGAAATGTAACGCGAACGAGCGTAGTCGCCGACGGTCGACGGAACACAGCATTAATTAACTCGTCTGCCATCGGCTCAACACTGCAAAAAAACACCACCCATCTGGGTGGTGTTTTATTTCACTTCTTAATTCTAAGATTCATATGCATGACATTAACGCGGCAATTGGGCGGCTCCGGGAATTGCTCCGAAACATACCGGTCAGAATATTGAACCAGCAAGAAATTTCCCTTTTCGTCCGTCAGGTTCAGGTTATTGGAATAAAATGCAGCTGCGCCCTTGTTCGCCACAATGAGCGTACCTTCATCCCAACAGTAGCCGTCCTCAGAAGTATAAAGCACAAAGCCTGAATAATCCTCCGTCCGCGCATGCAGAAGGAAAACACCATCCAGCAACGCCACCTGGGGATTGCGAATACCCTTCTCCACCTTGCAAGGCTCACACACTGTCCAGGTTGAACCGCAGTCATAGCTGATTGCATGATCCATGCTAAAATTGTCATTATCATTATGGCAATATACATGGAGCACACCACTGTTATCAAAAATCATTGCGCCATAATTTTTACCGATCGGCTCAATCGGAACGACGCAGTGCTCATAAAAGCTTGCACCATTGTCGTCACTGCAATAAATACGGAACAAATGAGTTTCGTCCTTTCCAGTGAACCGTTCGTTGCATAGGTGAAGCGCATAAATCCTACCGTCATGATACAGCGCAGCATAAGTACGTCCCTTGTAAGGCGAAAACTCCGCAGGAGCAGACCAGGTCTCACCGCCATCGCGGCTGATTACATAACGAGGTGTATCCCAAGGCTCACAGCAGGTCGGGCCCAAGCCATCATTACGCAGGCAAAATGCCACGATCGTTCCATCATCACAGGCAACGGCTTTTTCCACCGAGATCATATGCAGGCCATCTTTAAAGCAGTCCACAGAATAAGGCAGAGCCTTTGTTTCTGAATAGGTTTTGCCGCAATCCTTTGAGATCCGGTACTCCACCCATCCGTAAGGAGAATGTCCACTCCACCGAACAGGGGAGCAATTGGAATTAAAATCGATAAAACAACCCGGCGCAAATTCCGCCAAGGCGTGGGTCATATGACCGCTTCTGCCCCGACTTTTGTTATCCACATAAAGCTGAGGTTCTTCAATGATCACTTTGTAGTTTTTACAAGGAATTTCCATATAGCTCATACAAAACATCGACCTTCCCAATTAATTTGTTAACTACACCATCAGTATATCATAACGAATCGAAAAAGCAAGCTGTATTTAATATCAGCGCATATGTTATATTTCAACAATATACCCGTGCTCTTTCACCCAGCGGACAGACTCCCGAAGTCCTTCCACAGTCTTGGTTTCCAAGACCACCGTACAGCCGCAGGAATCCGCTAAATTCAGTGCACCGACAATATCGATCTGACCTTTACCGAGAGCTAGATGATCCTTTTTGCCGTCTTTTGCGTCATGCAGATGCATGTGCTTCAACCGATCTTTATGGGCAAGGATCCAGTCCTCATCTGCATTTGCTGCACAATAATTGTGTCCCACATCCAGCGTAAGGGCAAACGAAGGACTTTCCAGCAGCACTTCAAGCGCTTTCTTCTGAAAACCTTTGAAAGGCGTAACATTTTCTATGCAAACTGTAATATCGCTGTCGCCAATCTCTTTCTCGCAAAGCTCCCGGAATTTTGTAATGCCGGCCAGATATTCATCAATATAGGCATCGTAAAAATATACGATCCGATCGGGCATGGTATAATGCGCGCCCTCAGCAAGATGCATATTCAGTTTCTTCGCTCCAATCTTCTTAGCAAGATCAATGGTATTCAATACCGCCTGCCGATAGCCGGCAGCAACATCTGGGTTAAACTCCGCAACGGACATTTCATCATTTAAGTGAATGGTATAGAAAATGCCGTATTTCTTCGCCAGATCGTTCAGCTGCTTCGTGTCAAGAAGATGAGGCTGATGCAGCGGAAAATTCGTATTCAATTCCAGGAAAGAAAGTCCCAGTTCTCCGCAAAGTGACGTTGCCTCCTGGACAGATTGCGCTTCAATTAAAGTGGGCATACCAAACAAAGCCATTACGATCACTCCCTAAAAAGTATATGTTTCCTTTTCATCGGATCTGTGCTATACTATGAAAAACACAGGAGGCGGTGAAGTATGAAACGGTTTCGCAAAATTTATCTTGAAATTTCCAACATCTGCAACTTAAACTGTACATTTTGCCCCGGCACTAAGCGAACTGCACAGGCCATGGGTGAAACAGAATTTACTGCCGTTTTAGACAAGCTTCGCTCCTGGACAGATTTCCTATACTTCCACCTTATGGGCGAGCCGCTGTGCCACCCCAAACTGGAACGATATCTGGAACTGGCAGGAATTGCCGGCTTCCGGGTGATCATCACCACCAACGGCACACTTCTGCGCACAAAAGGCGATCTTTTGCTCCAAAGCAGTGCCGTGCACAAAGTAAACATTTCCCTCCACGCCTTTGAGGCCAATGACCTGGCAGTTCCCTTTTCTGAATACCTACGCTACTGCTTTGAATTCGGCCAATCCGCAACGGGCAAAAAGATCGTATGCTATCGGCTGTGGAATCAAGGCACTGAAACGATGAATCACCAAATTCTTGACCTCATGCACCAATATTTCCCAGGAAACTGGGCAGAAGAAAATCGTGGAATCCGCCTGGAAAACGGCATTTACCTGGAATATGGCGAACGCTTCGACTGGCCGGATTTGAATTGTCCCGAAGGCAGCGAACAAGGATTCTGCTACGGTTTGAGGGATCAGATCGGCGTTTTGTGCGACGGAACAGTGGTCCCCTGCTGCTTAGATCACGACGGAGATCTGGCGCTGGGGAATCTACTGGAACAAGATTTAGATGAGATTTTAAATTCCCAACGAGCAAAAGCCATATACGACGGCTTTTCCCAGCGAAAGATCACAGAGGAATTATGCCGCAAATGCGGTTATGCCCGTCGTTTTCAATAAAATTAAGCTTGGGCAGCCAAATGGCTGCCCAATTTTTTACTTATACAAAGGGAATTGCTCGCAAATATCCGCGACCGTCTCACGAACCTGAGCGGCAGTGCCCTCAAAGTCCTTAGCAGTCAAAGCGATGCAATGAGCGATCCGCTTCATTTCTGTCTCACCGAGGCCACGGGTGGTAACTGCGGCAGTACCGATCCGAACACCACTGGTAACGGTGGGCTTCTCCGGATCGTTAGGAATCGCATTCTTATTCAAGGTGATGTGGTTTTCATCACAACGAACCTGCAATTCCTTGCCGGTAATATTCATGGGCCGCAGATCAGCCAGCATCAAGTGGTTATCCGTGCCACCGGTGACCAGGTCAAAGCCTTCGTCCAACAGTGCTGCTGCCATAGCCTTGGCATTCTTTACCACATTCTGGGCATAAGTCTTAAACTCCGGCTGCATTGCCTCTCTGAGGCAAACTGCCTTAGCAGCAATCACATGTTCCAGCGGGCCGCCCTGAGTGCCGGGGAAAACGGCAGAATTGATCTTCTTGGCAAATTCTTCCTTGCCCAAAATCAAGCCGCCCCGAGGGCCACGGAGGGTCTTGTGGGTGGTGGTGGTTACGATATCCGCATAAGGAACGGGGTTCTGATGAACACCGCCCGCAACCAAGCCGGCAATATGGGCCATGTCCACCATAAACACAGCGCCAACTTCATGGGCAATATCCGCAAAAATGCTGAAATCGATCGCCCGAGGATATGCAGATGCACCGGCAATGATCAGCTTCGGCTGATTCTTCTTCGCCAGATCCCGAATCTCGTCGTAATCGATCAAACCGGTCTCATGGTTCACATCATAAGAAACCACATTGTAGTACTTGCCGGAAATATTGGAGGGGCTGCCGTGGGACAAATGGCCGCCGTTGGCAAGGCTCATGCCCATCAGCGTGTCACCGGGCTGCAAAATTGCCAGCTGCACGGCCATATTCGCCTGGGCGCCGGAGTGAGGCTGCACATTGGCAAAATCAGCGCCAAACAGCTGCTTTGCACGCTCGATACAAATGGATTCCAACTCGTCCACATGGACGCAACCGCCATAGTAACGCTTTCCGGGCAAGCCTTCTGCATACTTGTTGGTCAGGATCGATCCCATTGCGGCAATCACTGCAGGAGAAGCAAAATTTTCAGATGCGATCAGTTCCAAACCATCCTGCTGGCGATTTAACTCCAACTGCATTAAGGCAGAAATTTCAGGATCATAATCAGAAACAAATCCGATGGCATCAATGGGTTTCCCGTGCATAATATAACCTTCCTTTATATAAAAATAAGCAATCCCATGAGGACTGCCGGCAATGCATAGTATGCACAATAAGCACTCTGTCCTTTTGCCTGAGAGATTCGGCTTTTGCCTTGCACCTTCGGCACACAACTCAATGTGTTCTCCAGAGAGTCCTCTTCTTTTCGGTCCAAACCGTTCCGAAAAGCATCATTGGTATTTACATGCCTTTATTATACATACATTGCCCGACAAAGTCAACACAGTTTCCGGCAAAATATTACAATACTTGTACATAAAATAAAAAAGGCGCCCTTTGGACGCCTTTTTTCAATGGTTCATAATAAACTCCACGATGGGAGTCGGGTCTTCCAGACTGTGAGGATGATGATCACAGTCTGGCTTGATAAACACCTTCAAAGTTGCACCGGCTGCTTCGTAGGCCTTCTGCAAATACAAACCGTTCTCCACATAGGGAACAACCCGATCCTTACCACCGGCCACCATGATTACAGGTATCTTATTTGCGATCAACACCGGGATCTTATCCAACGGCATTTCCCGATAGCAAATCAGCTCCGAAATGCTGCTCATGCCATGGGCTTTCAGTGCTTCATTAATCTGCGCCTGTGTAATATTGTCGCTAGCCACACCAAAACCGCAAGGCCAGCTCATGTAATTCAGCACCGGTGCGTCCAAATATAAGCAATCCACCAACTCCGGATGACGGGCAGCAAATTTAATGGCCCACAAACCGCCGCAGCTCATACCCACGGGAACAACAGACTGCTTCAAGCCGAATTTCTCAGCCACATAGCATATAAATCTTGCTTTCCGATCCACATCATTATCGATTGCAAATCTGGTTTCATTTTTGATATAACAAAGGTAGAAGCCTTTTTTCAGCAGCGCAATTTCCGTGTCGGGAAAAGCGTCCCAGTATTCCATTTTGATCGCCAATCTGCCGATGCTCTTCTGCGGGTGAACCACCAGTGCGGGCATACCCTCAAATTCGAATTCTTCCAACAAAAAACCGTTCCAAAATTGACTCATACATTATGCCTCCTTATGGTTTTTGCTTACCATATCACGGTTTTGCCTAAATAGCAAGAAAAGAATAGAAAAAACCACATTTGTCGAAACAAATGTGGTTTTTCTGATGGTGGGCGAGGCGGGACTTGAACCCGCACGTCCGCAATGAACACTAGAACCTGAATCTAGCGAGTCTGCCAATTCCACCACTCGCCCATAAAGCAACCGGACTTCCAGTCGCCACGCTATAATAACACGGTCTAACTACTTTGTCAACACCTTTTTCGGGTATTTCTGCAAAAATTTAATCCTTGTAATACAGCAGGCAATGACAGTAGCCCTTAAAGTCAGGATCTGCGATCTGTTCACGAAATTCCTTGCAAATGCACTTATTGTCCTCTGTGCGCTGCACACGGCACGGGCAATATCCTCCGGTGCGTTTCAGACCCTCTTTAATAGAGTTGACCATTTCCTGATCGGGATTCAATTTCACTGCCATAACGCCACTTCCTTTCAATGAAATTATAATGAAATTTCAATTAAAGTCAAGTCACACTTCCCTTTTAACTGATTTTATGTTATACTGATGAAAATCAGGAAACGGAGGGTGACTATGGATTTTCTGCCCATCAACAAACAAGAAATGAAAGAACGAGGCTGGCAGGAATGTGACTTCGTTTATGTCATTGGTGATGCCTATGTAGATCACCCTTCCTTCGGCCATGCCATCATCAGCCGGGTATTGGAAAAGCACGGATACACCGTGGGCATCATCTCCCAACCTGACTGGAAGAATCCGAAATCCATTGATGTATTCGGCCGTCCCCGGCTGGGATTTTTGGTCTCCGGCGGCAATATGGACTCCATGGTCAACCATTATTCCGTAACCAAAACAAAACGCAAAACCGATGCATTTACCGCCGGTGGTGTCATGGGTAAGCGCCCGGATTATGCCACTGTGGTATACTGCAATCTGATCCGCCGCACATATAAAGATGTTCCCATTCTGATCGGTGGTATTGAAGCAAGCCTGCGGCGCCTGGGTCACTATGACTATTGGTCCGAATCCATGAAGCGTTCCATCTTGCTGGATTCCCAGGCAGACCTTCTCATGTACGGCATGGGCGAGCGCTCCATTATTGAGATCGCAGATGCCCTCAATTCCGGCATGCAGATCCAGGACATCACCTACATTGACGGCACTGTTTTTAAGGCAAAAGAGCTGGACGACGCCCTCCCTACTGTAATTCTTCCCGAATTTGACAAGATCAAGCAGGATAAGCGCCTTTATGCCAAGTCGTTCCAGATCCAATACGGCAACTGCGATCCTTTCACCGCAAAACGCTTAGCAGAACCCTACGGCAAAGAGTACGTTGTCCAGAATCCACCCCAGAAACCGCTGACGACCCAGGAAATGGACGATGTTTATTCGTTAAACTATATGCGCACCTGGCACCCCAGCTATGCAAAGCTTGGCGGTGTACCTGCCATTGAAGAAGTAAAATTCAGTCTTGTTTCCAACCGTGGTTGCTTTGGCGCCTGTTCTTTCTGCGCCCTTACTTTCCATCAGGGTCGGATTATTCAAACCAGAAGCCATGAATCTATACTGGAAGAAGCGCAGCTTATGGTGAAGGACAAAGACTTCAAGGGTTACATTCACGATGTGGGCGGTCCAACTGCAAATTTCCGCCAACCCGCCTGCGAAAAGCAGCTCTCCAAGGGCGCTTGCGGCGGTAGGCAGTGCCTCTTCCCCGCTCCTTGTAAGAACATGAACTGCGACCACTCGGACTATGTTGCTCTGCTGCGAAAACTGCGGAAGATTCCCGGCGTCAAGAAGGTATTCGTCCGAAGCGGTATCCGATTTGATTATCTGCTTGCTGACAAAAAGGATACGTTCTTTAAGGAATTGGTGCAATACCACATTTCCGGTCAGCTGAAAGTTGCCCCGGAGCACGTCTCCGACACCGTCCTTGCACGCATGGGAAAACCCAAGAATTCCGTGTACAATCGGTTTGTGGATAAATATTTTGCCCTCAACAAGCAATTCGGCATGAACCAATACCTTGTTCCCTACCTGATGTCCAGCCACCCGGGTTCTACTTTGAAAGAGGCCATCGAACTGGCTGAATACATTCGGGATATGGGTTACAACCCAGAGCAGGTGCAAGACTTCTACCCCACTCCGTCGACCCTATCCACCGTCATGTATTGCACCGGATTTGATCCGAGAACCATGGAAAGAGTCTATGTCCCCACAGATCCCCACGAAAAAGCCATGCAGCGGGCATTGATCCAGTATCGCAACCCAAAAAACTACTACCTGGTTCGAGAAGCACTTATGACAGCTCACCGGGAGGATCTGATCGGTTCCGGACCCAAGTGTCTGATTCGTGCCGTGCCTCCCAGAAAGAGCAGCAGCGTGCCGCCAAAGGCACCTCCTGCTAAACCGCAGAAATCTCATAAGAAACCGCCCGTTGCCAAGAAAGGAAAACGCCATGGCTAAGAAAAACCAAAACAAGAAGCCCCCGATAGCAAAAAAATCCAAGGTATTGCCCACCTGCATTGCCATATTTCTGATGATCGCAGTTCTCGTAGTATTGATCTACACATTATACGACCCCTGGAAAATCAGCGACCAATACGACTACTATGCAGAAATCACCATTCGGGATTACGGGAAGATCACGGTTAAGCTTGAACCGGACGTTGCTCCAATCACCGTGCAGAACTTTGTTTATCTGGCAGCTGACGGATTTTACGATGGACTTACCTTCCACCGGATCATAGAAGGCTTTATGATGCAGGGCGGTATGTCTGACAACCCTCCGGAAGCCATCTATGGCGAGTTCACCGAGAACGGCTGGGAAAACAATCTGCTGCACAAGCGAGGCGTGATCTCTATGGCTCGTACCAATGATCCCGACAGTGCGTCCAGCCAGTTCTTCATCATGCATCAGGACTATCCCAGTCTCAACGGAAAATATGCCGCTTTTGGTTTTGTGGTCGACGGTATCGAAGTAGTCGATGCCGTTTGTGAAAATGCAAAGCCCCTGAATAATAACGGCGCGATCAAAGAAGATGAACGCCCGGTGATCGAATCGATCATCATTCGCAAAGAGCATAAATAACCATCACAGTCCATGGAGCATAGCTTCATGGGCTGTTCTTTTTTCTATATTTTCACATAAACTGTTCCATACATCTGAATCAATGAGGTGATACCTATGGAACAATCTGTGAATCACATCCTGCTTCGGGGTCAGCTCCGTTCCCTGCCCCAATTCTCCCATGAAAATCATGGTCGGATTTTTTACCGTTTCGATCTGGATGTGCCAAGACTTTCCGGCACTGTGGATACGCTGCCGGTGATCGTGGAACTATCTATACTCAATCACATGGATCTGTCAGCCGGTGAAATGCTGACCGTTGAAGGTCAGATTCGCTCCCACAATGTGCGCAGCGACGGGATCAGGCATTTAATGATCTTTGTATTTGCATCATCTATCATCGCAGAAGACGAAGAGCCCATAAATAATGTCACATTGGAAGGTCCGTTGTGCAAAGAGCCCATCTACCGCATGACCCCACTGGGGAGGCAGATCTGCGATATTATGCTGGCAGTGCCACGATCTTTCCAAAGAGCCGATTACTTACCTTGTATTCTCTGGGGCAGAACCGCGCAGGAAATTTGCCAATGCCATACCCGGGATCGGGTACGCATCAACGGCAGACTGCAAAGCAGAGTCTATTCAAAAAACACCGAAAACGGTATCGTTGAGCGCATTGCCTATGAAATTTCCGCTCTGACTGCGGAAGCTACCGATATAATCCTTTAAACATCTTTTCTTATTCTGCAAAATATGATATAATACCCCCGTATAGGGGGTATTATTATGAAGAAGAAAGTTCGCGAGATCCTGGATATACTTAAAATCCGATACCCGGAGGCGCCTTGCGCCCTTCACTATTCCCAAGACTATGAACTTATGATCGCAGTTCGACTCTCAGCCCAATGCACCGATGCCAGAGTCAATCTCATCACCCCCGCGCTCTTTGCCGCTTATCCAACACTGGAAGCCATGGCTGCGGCTGATATTTCTGATGTAGAACAGTTGGTGCACTCCTGCGGTTTTTATAAGCACAAAGCCCGGGATATTGTGCTGGCTTGCCAAATGCTGCTGACTGAATATGATGGTAAAGTGCCCGGCACTATGGAACAACTGCTGAAAATCCCCGGTGTTGGCAGAAAAACCGCAAATCTGCTCCTTGGCGACCTTTACGGTGAACCCGGAAGTGTGGTTTGCGATACTCATTGTATCCGCATTTGCGGCAGGCTCGGCTTATCCAAGGGAAAAGAGCCGGAAAAGGTAGAACAGCAGCTGCGAAAGATTCTGCCTCCGGAAGAAAGCGGTGATTTTTGCCACCGTATCGTCCTCTTCGGCAGAGAGATCTGCACTGCACGCAATCCGAAATGCAGCGAATGTCCCCTGGGTGCTCATTGCAGCGAAATTAACAAAAACTAATGGGATATCCCCCTCCTTGTCCGCATAGGCTATGGACAAGGAGGGATCTTTTTGTCTAGAAAATTACCCATTTTTTACAGTGCCCTTCTTCTGACCATCGTAAACTTACTTTTGCGGCTGATTGGCACATCTTTTCAAGTCTATCTATCCGGCCATATTGGCGCAGAAGGTATCGGCTTGCTTCAACTGATTCTATCCGTAGGATCCATGGCATTGGTTGCGGGAACTGCGGGGATCCGAACTGCCACAATGTATCTTTCCGCTGAACAAGTGGGCAGAAAGACCACCCAGAACAACCGCTGGGTTCTATCAAGCTGTTTGGTATACAGTATCCTGATCAGCACTGCCATCGGACTTTCCCTCTACATATTTGCGCCCATCATCGCAGCACAATGGATCGGAAATTCTATGGCCGTTACCGCGCTGCGGCTCATCGGACTGCTTCTGCCGGTCAACTGTCTGACGGGCGTGATGGTAGGTTATTTTACTGGGGTAAACCGAATCGGAACACTGGCAATGGTGGAAATCGCAGAGCAAGCTTTTTCCATGCTCTGTACCATGACTCTGCTGAACCTCTGGGCAGCGAACGACCATCTTCGCTCTTGCCTTTGTGTGATTTTTGGCAGTGGGCTGGGCGCTTTCTTTACCCTCATCGCACTGACCGTTCTGCGGTTACGGGAACGTGCGCAAAAAAGCCCCGCTTATCCATGCGCAAAGAAGCTGCGCAGCACGGCCATTCCGCTGGCGTTGGCTGACAACCTGCGAACCGGGATCTCCACCGTAGAAAATCTTATGGTCCCAAAGCGTCTTGCTCTATTTCCCGGAGTCATTTCTCCCCTTGCCGCTTTTGGTACAGTCTGCGGTATGGTATTTCCCATATTGATGTTTCCGACAGCAATTTTATTCGGTCTTGCAGAACTTCTTGTTCCGGAGCTTGCCCGGTGCAACGCAGCCGGCAGTATAGAAAGGATCCGCTATCTGATGGGAAAGAGTCTGCGGGTAGCATTGCTTTTCAGCGCATTTTGCGGGGGTATTCTTTTTCTGTGTGCTGACTATTTAGGAATCAAACTTTATGGCAGCATCGATGCCGGACGCTATCTTCGCTGGTTTGCCCCGCTGGCACCGATGCTTTACTGCGACTCTATCACAGACGCCATGATCAAAGGTCTGGGCGAGCAAAAAGTAAGTGTTCGGTACAATATCCTCACCAATATTCTTGACGTAGCATTTCTATATGTTCTGTTGCCCAAATATGGGATCGCAGGCTATTTTGCCAGTTTTTTATTAACCCACGCCATCAATTTCCTGCTCAGCATCCGAAGGCTTGTGATCATCACCGGACAAAAAATTGATCCAAAGACTCCTCTTTTCACCCTAACATGTACCGCAGTCAGCGTCTGGGCAGCCTGGCAGCTAAACACCCCGATTGGGCGTACCATAGCCTTCTGCATCATGCTGCTGTGTCTACTGTTTCTCGCGAAGATCCTGGATCGGGAAGATCTTCGCTGGATCAAAAGTCTTATACAACGAAAAAGACCTGCATAAGCAGGTCTTTTCTTTTATAATGCTTTCAAAATTTCTTTCAGAAACTCCCAGGTTCGTTCCGTGGAACGAATGTTCAGCCGCTCTCTGCTGGTGTGAATATCCTGCATATCCGGTCCGATGGAAACGCAGTCCAGACCGGGCAATTTCTCGCTGAGCATACCGCACTCCAAACCTGCATGAATTGCCACGACCTTCGGTTCTTTGCCGTACTTCTTCCGGTAAAGTTCCACCATCGTATCCCGCAAAGGAGATTGCTCTTTATACTCCCAGGCCGGATAATCTCCGCCCTCCGAGTATTCCGCGCCATACTTCTCCGCGGCTGATTTGAGCATATTCAAAACTTCCCGCTTATCCTCATTCACACAGCTGCGGACAGAATAGGTCAGCTTCACGCCATCTTCTTCCGATTTTACCACACCCAGATTCAAACTGGTCTGTACCATTTCGGCCTCTATATCCAACCACTTGCGAACACCTGTGGGAATATTGATCAGCAATGCGATCACTGTACTGGTATCCTCCACAGACAGTGCATGACCACCCATAGCCTCTAAGTTGTCACCATAGATCACCAGATCTGGCTCATCATAGTAATTGCGCAGCTCCATCTGCAACTGCTCAGCAATTTCATTGATCTTCTCCGCATCATGACCCAGCAGCACCGCGTCCACATAGCAGGTACGGGCGATGGCATTATCCTTGCTGCCACCGGAAATGGAGATAATAGAGAACTTCATGTGCCGATGAATTCTCAGCAGCAAATTTGCCATGACCTTATTGGCATCAATAATATTCTTATGAATATCCACACCGGAATGGCCGCCTTGCAAGCCCTCCACCGATAACCGGACACACGGACCGTAAACCGGCTTGCGCTTCACCGGAAGCCGCAGCCTCGCTCTTGCGCCACCGGCGCAGGAAACAGTAAAGATCCCTTCATCCTCCGAATCCAGATTGATCATGGTTCTTCCCTTCAATGCGGAAAGATCGATACCGGCGGCACCGTCCATGCCCGTTTCCTCATCCACGGTGATGATCATTTCCAGAGGCGGATGAGGGATCGTTTTATCCGCCAAAAGCGCCAGCATATAGGCAACTGCGATACCGTTATCACCGCCCAGAGTTGTACCCTTGGCAAAGACAAATTCACCATCGTGCATCACATCCAAGCCATCGGTGTCCATATCGATAGGGCAATCTGCGTCCTTGTCACAAACCATGTCCATGTGTCCCTGCAAGATCACAGGCGGATGATCTTCATAACCACAGGTGCCTTCCTGGAACATCAGAATATTGTTCAGCTCGTCCTGTACATAAGCGATATTATGCTCCTTTGCAAAGCTGACCAGATAATCGCTGATCTTCTTTGTATTGCCGGAACCATGAGGAATCGAACAAATCTTCTCAAAATAAGAAAAAACTTCCTCCGGCTGGATACCGGAAAGCTTCACAGGTTTCATAGAACCACTCCTTTCAAACGCAAAACCATCTTATCATACAACGGTATAAAAGTCTATAAAAATAACCGCAGGCTCACCTGCGGTTATCTTCCGTTTTTACTTAAACAGACTCAAAGACAGAGTCAGAAGAACCCAAACCAGAGCGATCCACTTGGTAGCAGAGGCAAGGATCTTATCCAGATTGCCGTACTTGCTCTTGCTCAGGTAAGAATCAGAGTTGCCGGTGATAGCGTCCAGACCAGCTTCCTTGCCGGACTGCAACATGACCACAACAATCAAAGCCAAGCTGGAAATCACTTCCAGAATGGTAACAATCGTCTTCAAAACTTCCATTTCCGAAACCTCCTAAAAGGGAAAATTTGCACAATCGAATGGATTATAGCACAGCCTTTTACAAAAAGCAAGTCCCAATCGATATTTTTTTACTTTGTTACCCAATTTCCCGTTGCCAGGCAGTTCAGATAAGCTTCCACGAAGGGATCCAGCGCACCGTCCATAACCGCATTGACATTGGAAGTTTCGCAACCGGTCCGGGTATCCTTAACCAGCGTATAGGGCATGAACACGTAGTTACGGATCTGGCTGCCCCACTCGATCTTCTGCTGTACGCCTTTAATATCAGAAATAGTCGCCAAATGCTCCCGCTCCCGGATCTCCACCAATTTGCTTCGCAGCATACGAAGACAGGTCTCCTTGTTCTGGAACTGGCTGCGCTCCGTCTGGCAGGACACAACAATACCGGTAGCCTTGTGGATCAAACGAACCGCAGAGGAAGTCTTGTTAATATGCTGACCGCCTGCGCCGGAGGAACGAAACACCTGCATTTCATAGTCCTCAGCCCGGATCTCGAAATCCTCCGAATCGTCCTCGATTTCGGGAATCACTTCGATTGCGGAGAACGATGTCTGCCGACGGGCATTGGCATCAAAGGGAGAAACACGCACCAACCGGTGGACACCGTTCTCACCTTTCAGGAAACCGTAAGCATTTTCACCCTCGATCATGATAGATGCGGACTTGATACCGGCTTCATCGCCTTCCTGGTAGTCCAGGATCTTATAGGTAAAGCCGCTGCGCTCTGCCCAACGGGTATACATACGGTACAGCATCTGGCACCAGTCCTGGGCTTCGGTGCCACCAGCGCCTGCCTGGAAGCTCATAAGGGCATTATTCTTGTCGTATTTTCCGGTGAGCAGCGTTTCCAAGCGGCAGCTCTCCATCTCCGCAGCCAATGCAGCAAAGCCGTCCTTCAATTCCGGCAGCATAGAATCGTCATCCAATTCCTCTGCCATCTCGCAAATGGTGACCAGGTCCTCCCAGGTTGCCACCATTTTCTTATACCGCTCGATTTTGCCCTCTGCCTGCTTTGTTTTGACTACGATCTTCTGGCTTTTTTCCGGATCGTCCCAGAAGCCGGGCGCCTCCTGCATTGCATGAAGCCGTTCCAGCTCGCTCACAAGGCCTTCCAGATTCAAAGAATCCGCCAATCCGTCCAGCGCAGGCTTAACATCATTCAGCTTTTGTTTATAGCTGTCAAATTCAATGTTCATTGATCATTCTCTCATTTCGTGTTAGTTTACAGACTTTTTTATTATATCCGAAATCCACCACTCTGTAAAGTAGGAATGAGAAAATTATCCAAAAACCCTTGTTTCATCGCTCACTTGGCTGATACTCTTCGTACATAAAGATCAAATCATCCAGATCAAGACAATCTTGTTCTATCTGTTCAGCCATATAACCACCTCCTTAAAACCCCGTCCTGCCAGTATATGCGCTCGTACCCAATTATTCACCCTTAATTTGTTGACACGGTGTAAATTTTCCGTTAATATAAGCGCATACGCACCCGTAGCTCAGCTGGATAGAGCATCCGCCTCCTAAGCGGAAGGTCGCGCGTTCGAATCGCGCCGGGTGTGCCACCCCCCCGGGCAGTCGCTAGACTGCCCGGGGTCTTTATTGACAAATGATTTTCGGTATAATATAATAAATATGGCAGCGTTGTAACAAAGCATTTGGGAATAGGAGGTACATTATGAAAAAAGTTTTTAGTTTAATTCTTGTATTCATGCTCGTGTTGCCCCTTGTCGGCTGTGCCGACCCGTTCCTGGATAACGCCACACTCCCGCCTACCCGAATCGGAGAATGCACCAATTTCGAAGTCAATTGGGTAAAAGAAACGGTGTTTGAAGACGTTTTTGCCGAGTGTACCGCTGTCGCCAGAGTCCAAATTGGAAGCTGGCTTGGTGAGAATTCCGAAAGCCACGTATCTTATTTTGAAGCAAGAGTGTTAGAGTGTCTGGAAGGAAAACTGCCCAAAACCTTTGTTTTACGGCAACCCTTTGCAGGCTCCAAACTTACACACAAAAAGGTCCCTGTTTTTACGGCCGGGAATGAACTTCTCGTTTTTATCGGCAAGGCCACCGAAGACTCAGAATATGGCGATACTTATTATATGGTCGGCAGTTATCTTGCATTTCTGGATGTCGTCTATGACGATAAGGGCAACCGGTTCTTTGCCGACCGAATTGGAAACATCGGTGACTCCATTGACATTACCTACAATTATTTATGGGACACCGATTTTTACTACGAACTGCTAGAAAATGCCAAGGAAGCAGATCCGATTTTAGAAGAAATCAACGTCTTCTATGACTATGTTTACTCGGAAGCTGATTTCAAAACATTCCTAAAAAATCAACAGAAATAAAGAAAAAAGCAGAAGAACTTTCGTTCTTCTGCTTTTTGTGGTCCGAGTGTCGAGATTCGTTTGCATCTGCATGGTGTACAGATTAAGGTAGCCACCAGTGTTTGCACTGGTGGCAGCAATATGCCACTGGCATATTGCGATATAAGTTCGAATCTCGCATTGTCAAAAAAACAAGCAGAAACGACATAAAGTCATTTCTGCTTATTTGGTCCGAGTGTCGAGATTCGAACTCGAAGCAACGATTGCTTCGCAACGTTGCCGAGGCGGATTGAAATACAAGAGGCCTCGAGTTCAGAATAATAAAAAAAGCAGAAGAACTTTCGTTCTTCTGCTTTTTGTGGTCCGAGTGTCGAGATTCGAACTCGAGGCCTCTTGAACCCCATTCAAGCGCGATACCAAACTTCGCCACACCCGGATATTTACTTGCACCTTCGTGCCAAGGTATATTAACATACCTTTTACAAAAATGCAAGTATTATTTTATCATTTTATGAAAATTATTCGCCAATATTGGCTTTAATCACTTTTCCCAGATTCCAGAGGCGCACGACCTTGCCTTCTGCCTCTTTCTTCTCCTGTTCATTGGCGTATTCGATATACACCGTATGACTGCCGCAGTCAGCGCATTCTACTTGAACGCTCCAACCGCCCTCATGGACAATAATACCGTTACCCCGGCAGCAAGGGCAGATCTCCAACTCAAATTCTTCCATAGTTAACTCCTATCTGAACACATTTTTGTCCGAATCATAAATTTCCAATCGGCAGCACCGAGCAAAATCCGGTGCAAACTGTGGCAAATACACCGCAACCGCACCGCAGATCAACGCAGGATTGAGAGAGGGATTCTGGCAGCAGATCAACGCGCTGACCGTTACCGTATTCTTCCCCGTCTGCTCCACGTTCATTTCCCGGATCATGGGAATAATGTCCTGGTTCACCGTTCCGTTTTTTCCCTTTTTCTCCATTTCAAGCCGCTCCCGGGAAAACAGTTCCCGAATTTTCTTTGCGGCATCTACCGGAACACCCTTATCGTATTCCATAATCACCTGGCAGCGAAGATAAGAAAGCTCCTTGATCTTCCGTCCCGTCTCATATACCGATAAAACCCGGACACCCGACACAAGAGCAGCATTCAACCGTTCACAGATTTCATCACAGGAAACCGCATCCCCATTAAGATCAAAGTCAAGAAGCTCACAGTGACTCTCCACGCCCACAGACAGCGGCAGCGCAATAGAAACACTGGGTCTGGGATTAAATCCCTGGGTATGAGTAAGCGCCAGGTCTGCCCGCTTAAACGCCCGCTGAAACAGCCGCATCAGGTCCAGGTGAGAGATAAACACCGCATTGCCGGTCTTTTCAAACAATAATCTAGGCATCGCAGGACACCTCCCTCAACAACCCATTGGCACCGCAACCGGCGCACTTTTCCCGGCAGTCCGGGGTCACAGAGCCCGCATAAGCTCTCTTCCGCTCGCACAGATGGAATCTCTTGCTCACGCCCACGTCCACCGTATCCCAGGGGAGCACTTCTTCCTCGCCATAACCACGGACTGTATAAAAATCCGGATCAATGCCGCACTGTTCAAAAGCTGCAAGCCACTTGGAATAATCAAAATACTCATCCCAGCCGTCCAGCCTTGCACCACGATTCACCGCTGCCTCGATCACTGTGCCCAATCGACGATCTCCACGGGCAAACACCGACTCCAATCGGCTCAGATCCGGCCCGTGATAATTGTACTCAATGGACTTGGAATACAGATGACTTTTCAGCAGTCGGCAGCGACGCAAATACTCCTCCGGTGTGATCTGCTTTTCCCACTGGAAAGGCGTATGCGGCTTGGGTACAAAATAAGCCGTAGCAAGATTGATCCGCAGACCCCGCTTTTTGCTTGTGCCATACTCTTTCCAGGTCTGAATGATCTTGTAAGTCAACTCCGCGATGCCCAACACATCATCATCAGTTTCCGTGGGCAGTCCCAGCATAAAATAAAGCTTCACATGATCCCAGCCACCGGAAAATGCATTTGCGCAAGTAGACAAGATCTCTTCTTCCGTAAGGTTCTTGTTGATCACATCACGAAGGCGCTGCGTACCGGCCTCCGGTGCAAAAGTTAAACCGCTTTTACGCACCGTTTGCAGCTTTTGCATCAATTCCCTAGAGAAATTGTCCGCCCGCAGCGACGGCACAGACAGATTGATCTTATGGCTCTCGCAATACGGAATCAACTGATCCGTCAGCTGCTGCAATCCCCGATAATCGGAAGTGGACAAACTGGAAAGGGTGATCTCATTATTGCCCGAATTTTCTAAGGTTTGCACACCCTGGCGGTACAATACCTCCGCGCTTTTTCTGCGCACCGGGCGATAAGTAAAGCCCGCCTGACAGAATCGGCAGCCCCGGATGCAGCCCCGGAACACTTCCAGATTCGCCCGATCGTGGACGATCTCTGTGGATGGAACGATCATATCCGTCGGCCAATAGACCTCATCCAAATTCTCAATGATCCGTTTGGTCACCTTTTCAGGCGCGCCATTAAGCGGTGTGATGGATGCCAACCGTCCATCCTCATGATATTCATGAACATAGAAAGACGGCACATAAACACCGGAAATTTTCGCAACCGCAGTCAAAAACTGTTCCTTGCTCCAAAGCTCAGCCTTGGCAAGGTCATATAGATTCAAAATCTCAACCGTAACCTCTTCGCCTTCGCCCATCACAAAGAAGTCCACAAAATCCGCCAACGGCTCCGGGTTATATGCGCATACGCCACCGGCAAAGACCATATTTTTCAGTCCCTGCCGATCCTTGCTCCGTAGCGGAATGCCCGCCAGATTCAGCATATTGAGCACATTGGAATAGGCCATTTCATAACCGATGGTAAAGGCAATCATATCAAAATCCCGAACCGGCTGCTGACTCTCCAATGCCCAAAGAGGCAATTCGTGGGTGCGCATGGCTTCTTCCATGTCGCCCCAGGGTGCAAATACACGCTCACACCATACGCCGTCCATCTGATTCATCACGCCATACAGGATCCGCATACCCACATTGGACATACCGATCTCATAAGTATCCGGAAAGCAAAACGCAACACGGACCCGAACAAAGTCCGGGTCTTTTTTGATCTCATTATATTCTCCGCCGGTGTAACGTGCAGGTTTCTGAACAGTCGGCAGGATTCTTTGGAGTAATGGTGTCATATTCGATACCTCATTTTCTTGGTATCTCTATTGTACCCTTTCCGGCAACGTATTGCAAGGTGTTTTTGCGTGATTTGGCAAAAGCAGCCGAACCATGCACAAAAACGGTAGGATTCCCAGTTCCCAACTCACCGTAACCAGCAGACTGATGCCAAACAAGAAGATCCTTGTCCCCCACGCAACGGCAGAGCAGATCGCCTCCGCACGTTGGGGAAACAGAATTTGCATTATAGTACGAAACGCTCTGCCCCCGTCCAAAGGAAGCAGCGGCAAAAGATTATAAAGGGAATGTACCGCACCGCACAATGCAAGCCTCGGAAAACTTTGCCTCAAAAACAGAAGCAAAAAACCACCCATCGGTCCGGCCAGAGTACAGATCAGCTCACGAACCGAAGAAAGCGGCGGCGTATCCATCACAGCGCCACCGGGTGAAATCGAGATTCGATTAATCTGACTGCCGCATAAATACACGGCAGCCCAATGGCAAACCTCGTGCCACAAAGCTGCCGTGAAAAACGCGCACACCCATTGAAGCGGCAAGATCAGAAGCATCAGCGCAAGGAGCAGGAATATCTCGCCCCGGAATGAAAATTCAGGATACCTGCATTTCCGAACCATGCTCCACGATCTCCTCACAAAATTCCCGTAATGCAGCAAACAAGGACTCCCCTTGCCGTAAATCTTCCGCCATATCCTCCAAAGCCGCAGCTGTTACTGCCGGATCACCGGGCAGCAAATAGGTTTTCACGAAGTCCAAACCGCTGTTTTTCACCGCCATTGCTCCAAGCACCAGCACAAGCACAAGCGCAGTTGCGACCCAGCCCTTGCGCCCAAGCCGAAACCGACTTTTTGGTTTTTTAACAGATTCATAAGTAATGCAATAGGCCATATTCTCCCCTCCCGGAATATCCTATGACTTTTTCCCACCAATGATAACCGGCGGGGGTTGACAATCCTCGTTTTTTCCTTTATAATACGTTGGCAATCGGGGTGTGGCGAAGTTTGGTATCGCGCTTGGTTCGGGTCCAAGAGGCCTCGGGTTCGAATCCCGACACTCCGACCAAAAACCGGCAGTTCTCTTTTGAGAACTGCCGGTTTTCTTATTTCTTAATAATCGGATAAAGCTGGATGGTATTGCCGCCATCGACCACCAGTTCCGCACCGGTGGTATTACGCGCATGCGCTGCAAAATAGAACACCGCATCAGCGATATCCTCGCCCACAGCCACATCGCCAATGGGCGTAAAGCGAGACGGCACACCCCGGTAAAAGTCCGGATTCTTGACCCAGCGATCGGTCTTGATCATGCCGGGCAGGATTGCATTGACCCGGATATTGTACTTACCAAGATCCAGCGCCAGCGCCCGCATCAGTCCCAACTGACCGCCTTTGGATGCCACATAAGCCGCCCGATCCGGGATCGCCCGGTAAGCAGTATTGGAATTAACAAATACAATGCTGCCACCGCCGATCTGTTTCATGCGCATAGCTGCATGCTCGCACAAGCAGTAGTTCCATACCACATTGGTATTCATCACTTTCATGAAATCCGTCAAAGGATTTTCAAAGATCTTCATGCCCAAGCCCTGATCCGCGGCATTGAGCACCAACGTATCCACCACGAAGCCCTTTTCGTCCAGGTAGGCAAACAGATCTGCAACGCCCTGCTCATCCACCGTTCTCTCGTCTAGCAAGGAATCGATGGCATAACCGTAGATCCCCACATTGGGGAACGCCTTGCGATACTCCGCCTCTTTTTCCTTTACCGTCTTCGGATTTCTTCCGGTAAAGATCACACGATACCCTTCCCGGGCAAACTTTTCAACGATTGCAACGCCCGTATTGATACAAGCGCCGGTAACCAGTACAGTTTTCATACCTTACCTCTTACTCTCAGAAATAAAACTCCGTTTTTGCCGGACGAATATCCGTCAGCGCACCGGTATAGTGACGCAGATTATGCTCCACATAAGGATGCTCCAAGCAAGCCTCTTCGTTCAATTCAATGCCCAGACCCGGCTTATCGCCAATGGTCATGAATCCGTTCTCATAATGCAGATCCTCATTGGTCACGTCCTTGCGCCAATCCACATCACTGTACATGATCTCCAAAATGCAGAAGTTGGGGCAGCAAGCCGCCAGCTGCAAGGTAGCCGCATTTGCAATGGGGCCGGAGGGATTGTGGGGCGCAAAGGGAATGTAATGCGTCTCTGCGGCAGCCGCGATCTTTTTCAGTTCCATAATGCCGCCGGCATGGGAAATATCCGGCTGGATATAATCACAGCTGCGCCGACGGAACAGCTCGTTATAATCAAAACGGGTATAAAGTCTTTCACCGGCTGCAATGGCAACGGGAGATTTATCCCGAACGGCCGTTAGTGCTTCCAGATTATTGGGCGGCACCGGCTCTTCCAGGAACATGGGTTTAAACTGCGCCACTTCCTGAGCGATCTTAATACCGGTAGGCACATCGAAACGACCATGTGCCTCGATCAGCAGATCCACCTCATTACCCACCGCTTCCCGAACCGCAGCGATATTACGCAATGCCTTGTCCAGTTCCTGGTTGGAGATTTGCAGATAGTTCTTACCGAAGGGGTCCCATTTCATAGCGGTAACGCCACGCTTGACCGCCTCTTTCGCCTTCTGCCCAAATTCCTCCGGCTCTTTCGCGCCCGCAAACCAGCCGTTCACATAGATCCGGCACTTATCGTTGACCTTACCACCCAAAAGCTGATAGACCGGCACATTCAAAGACTTTCCCAAAATATCCCATAGCGCCATTTCCACAGCGGAAAGCGCGGACATCAGCACCGCGCCGCCTCTCCAATATGCGTCCCGGTAAATATCGTGGTAATGCTTCTCGATCTGCCGGGGATCCTTACCAACCAAGCAGCTCTTAATATGTTCTACCGCGCCAACAAGCGCTTTTTCCTTGTATTCCAATGTACCTTCACCCACACCGGTAATACCCTCGTCCGTATAAACCTTCACAAAGACCCAGTTGGTGCGGAAACAGTCTACCACAAATGTTTTAATATCCGTGATCTTCATTTTGATACCATCCTTTCAAGAAAAGCAAGTCCATTGACTTTCTTTTTTCATTATCATATAATAATTCTTGCCCTATGAATATATAAAATTTAGTAATTCTATTTGATTTCTTATCATTTAAGGAGCATTATGAGTAAGATCATTTTACCCGAGATCGTTTCTATCGGCATCTACAACGCCCAGCTGGCGATCAAAGACCGGTCTGTTTCCAAAAACCGCAAGACAACCATGTTCGAAATTGAACTGCCCATTGGTGCTGGCGGTGTATCCTACATCGACGATACGGCGCATCCGATCACAGAGAATATGCTCATCTGCGCCAAGCCCGGTCAGATCCGTCATACCCGCCTGCCCTATAAATGCTACTATATCCACATCATCGTAACCCAGGGCGCTCTTTACAACACCCTCTCTGCCCTGCCCAATTATTTGGAACTGGGCGACACTTCCGAATTTCGGAAGATCTTCCTATCGCTGTGCGACCACTATAACACCGGCTTTACAAGAGACGAGATTTATCTGCAAAGCTTGATTTTGAAGCTAATGTATCTTCTCAATCTTTACGCTCCCAACACCAATATCAAGCATTCTCCCAAATCCAACAACCATACCGCAATCGAGCAGACCCTTGCTTATATCAACGCAAACCTTTCATCGCAACTGGATCTGAACACCTTAGCCGGTGAAGTCAAATTCTCACCGGTGTACTTCCACAAACTGTTCAAAGCGTCCACCGGTAATACCCTGCACGAATACGTGGAACAACAGCGAATCAAAAAGTCTGCCGATCTGCTTCTTTCCACAGACATGACCCTCGCCCAGATCGCATACGAATGCGGCTTTTCCTCTCAGTCATATTTCAGTTTTGCATTCAAGCGCAATATGGGCATCACCCCCCGGGCCTACGCCAAATATGCCGCTGAAAAATATAACATCGAATAAGCGGATTTTAAATTGACTTTTATATGACATACGATATAATACGATTAGATAATACGAAGGAGGTAAATTATGGCTGGTACTATCCCCACCCCCGCACCGTACATCAAAGCATTCGAGCAATTGGGCTTTGGTATGTTTGTGCACTACGGACTTTATTCTCAATTAAAGGGCGGTGAATGGGTATTCCATCACGCCGAGGATATGTCCATGGCGGAATATGAGAAACTGTTCGACACCTTCAACCCCGGTTCTATGGCAGACATCGTCAACACCGCCAAAACTGCCGGTTGTAAGTACATCTGCCTGACCACCCGTCACCACGACGGTTTTTCTCTGTATGACACCCGGGGGTTGTCCGATTACGACGCACCCCATTCTCCCTGCGGCCGGGATCTGATTCAGGAATTTGTGGACGAATGCCGCAAGGCTGACATCGTTCCTTTCTTCTACCACACTACTCTTGACTGGCGCCACCCGGACTTTGAAAACAATTTTGAAGCCTATCTGGATTACCTTTACAAGAGCGTGGAAGTTCTTTGCACCAAGTACGGCAAGATCGGCGGCATGTGGTTTGACGGCAACTGGTCGAAACCTGACGCAGACTGGCAAGAAGACAAGCTCTACGGCATGATCCGCAAGAATCAGCCGGAGGCCATGATCGTTAACAACACCGGCCTTTCCTGCCGTGGTAAGCTTGGCGCATCGGAGATCGACGCAGTTACCTTTGAGCGTGGTTCTCCCGAACCCATGGATCGTACCGGACACCAAAAATATGTGGCCGGCGAAATGTGCCAGACGCTGTGCGACCACTGGGGCATCGCAGACGATATTAACTTTAAGCCCGTCAAGCAACTCATCGAGGAAATTTGCGAATGCCGCAAAGCAGGCGCAAATATGCTTTTAAACATCGGTCCTGCGGCAGATGCATCTATTCCCAAGATCCAGGACGGCATTATGGAGTGTATCGGCTACTGGATGAGCCTTTACGGTACTGCCATTTATAACGGCCGTCCCTACGTCGCATACAAGGATCGCCGCGACTTCATTTTGAAAGACGTTAACGACCCGAAAACCTACTATCTGTTCTGCTTTGACATGAACATGACCGGCAGTGTGGACGTGCACCTGGGAAATGAAGACGAAAAGGACAATGTATTTAACCGCTTCACCGAGGAAGTGGTTGCAGTACACTGGATGGACAACAACGAGAATCTTTCCTTCCAGCAGGAAGGCGATCAGCTGACCATCGACCTGACTTACTTCCACTACGGTCACAGCCACTGCGTCCGTGTTGCGAAGATCACCACAAAATAATAAGAAAAGCCTGTGTTTTCACACAGGCTTTTCTGATTTAACTTTGCGTAATACAATTGCCGTACGGCTGGGAAGATACACAGAAAAACCACGGTTCTTTCCTCGCCCGGCTAAATATTCCTGATGATACACTCTGCCGTGACCGCCAAAGCAATAATCATCAGTAGAGCAAACCACCTGATATGCCCCTGCCTTCACATTGCCGATCCGGTAATGTTCATAGGACCGGGTAGCATCAAAATTGAACACAAAGAGCAAATCGCCCTTTTCATAAGCCAGAACATGGTCATCGTTGTGAACCAACACCTGCCGATCCCGGCTTCCCAATATATCAGTTTCCTTTGAAAGTGCCACCATTGCCTTTTCAAATGCAAGCAAATCATGATAGCGAAGATCCGGATTGTCCGCCAGACTCCACTGGCGACGGCAATAATGGTAGCTCCAATCATTACCCTCCCGGGGAAAATCGATCCATTCCGGGTGACCAAACTCATTTCCCATAAAGGTCAGATAGCCGCTGCCGCCCAGACTCATCGTCAGAAGCCGAATCATCTTGTGCAAGGCCATTCCCCGATCAACGGTCAGGTTGTTGCTTGCCTTATCCATTGCCCAGTACATCTGCTCATCACAAAGGCGGAACATCAGCGTCTTATCGCCCACCAGCGCCTGATCGTGAGATTCGCAATAACCGATCACCTTTTCACCGGGTCTGCGCAAAGTTAGTTCATAATAGATCCAGCTTAGATCCCAGTTTTCATCAGGCACTTCCTTAATCAAACGGATCCACATATCCGGAACACCCATGGCCAAGCGGTAATTAAAACCCAGTCCTCCCCAGGAAACAGGAAGGCAAAGACCCGGCATTGCGGACATATCCTCACCGATGGTAACCGCCCTGGGATTGATCTGATGCACCAAGGTATTTGCCAATTGAAGATATGTCACCGCCTCGGTGTCCGTATTCATAGAGAAATACATTTTGGAGTCTGTGAAAGATGCGCCTAATCCATGATCGTGATAAAGCATGGAAGTCACACCGTCAAACCGGAAACCGTCGAAGTGGTACTCCTCCATCCAGAATTTCAAATTAGAAAGAAGAAAATGAATAACGGACGGTTTTCCGTAGTCAAAGCACTTGGTTCCCCAGGCGCTGTGTTCCCCTCTGTCGCCCTCACGGAAGAACTGGTGCGCAGTTCCGTCAAATTCGTTTAAGCCCTCTCTGGTGTTCTTAGAGGCGTGAGAGTGAACCACATCCAGGAACACCGCAATACCCATACCATGGGCCTCATTGATCAGTTCTTTCAGATCCTCCGGCATACCAAACCGGGAAGAGGCGGCAAAGAAATTGGTTACCTGATAGCCAAAGGAGGCATAATAGGGATGCTCCATAATGGCCATGATCTGAATTGCAGTATAACCCAGATCACGGATCCGAGGCAAAACATTCTCCCGGAATTCCCGGTATGTGCCCACCTTCCCCTGCTCCTGCGCCATACCAACATGGCATTCATAAATAAACAGTTTCTCCTGAGGCACAAAATTCTGATCTGTCCACCCAAACGGCTTCGGGTCGGTGATCTCAGCCGTCCAGCTGAATGTCACCGGGTCTTGTACCACACGCTTGGCATAAAGAGGAATTCTATCCAATTCCTTTCCACCATGAACAACCACCGCCATGACCCGCTGACCCGGTTCCAGCGCATCAAGGTAAACCTCAAACACACCGTGATCCAGTTTGGTCATGGGATATGCATGACGCTCCCAAGCACAAAAATCACCGGTAACATACATCTTTTCCGCGCCGGGAGCCCACTCCCGGTACACCCACCGGTCACCTAAATAATGAATTCCGAAATATAAATGTCCGTTTGCAAAATCGGACAAGGACTGACCCCGACGCAGCAGCGTTTTCTTTGCATTGGCAAAATTTAAATGCCGCAGATCAATATCTGATTGAAACGGCAGCAAACTGGGATCAAGCTTTAAAATTTTTCTCAGCACCGCAGATCATCCTTTCTTTATATTTCAGTATACACCAAAACTCGATTTATACAAAGCAAAACTTGCATTGATCATATTGTCAGAAAAACAAAACCATGCTATAATCTAAAAAAAGGGGGTATCGCCCGTGGAAAACATCTTTTATCTGGAAACCGGATCCCAGGAGCCGGAATTCAATCTGGCTTTTGAGGAATATGTTTTGAATCACTACCGCCAAGGGAATATTTTGATCCTCTGGCAAAACCGTAACGCGGTGATCATTGGCAGAAATCAAAATGCCGCAGAAGAGATCAACCGCCAATTTGTAGACGAGCACCAGATCCATGTAGTACGCAGAAACACCGGCGGCGGCGCTGTGTATCATGACATGGGCAACTTAAACTATTCCTTTATCACCGATGCCGACGGTGTGGACAAGGCCACCACCCAACTGTTTCTCCAACCGGTAGTTCAGACCCTTCGTTCCCTGGGGCTGGATGCGGAATGTTCCGGCAGAAATGACATTCTGGTTTCCGGGAAAAAAGTATCCGGTACTGCCCAGCAGCTGCTCAAAGGCAGACTCCTTCACCACGGCACACTGCTGTTTGATTCCGATCCTGCCATGATCTCCGGCGCGCTGAATCCGGATCCGACAAAATTCCAATCCAAAAGTGTCAAATCGGTGCGGAGCCGTGTGGGCAATATCCGCAGCCATCTGAGCGACGATATGAACATTGATGCATTTTGGGACTATCTGAAAAAATCCCTTTCCAGTGGGAATTTCACCCAGCTCCAATTATCCGACGAGGAAATCACCCAGATCAACCAACTGCGAAAAGAAAAGTACGACACTTGGGACTGGAATTACGGTCGCTCCCCGGTCTTTGAATTACAGAATAAAAAGCGCTGGGATGGCGGTCTGCTGGACATTCGTCTGTCTGTTAGAGCGGGTGTCATTACCCAAATTGGTATATTTGGCGACTTTCTCGCATTGCAGCCGCTAAAAGCATTGGAAGATACCCTTATTGGCTGCGTTTACCGGGAAGATGCCATCAATGCCACCCTTGCCGACTTCCCCATTGAAGCTTATTTGGGCAGTATTACAAAAGAACAGTTTATCCGTACACTACTGAATATTCTGTAAGCTTACAAATCAATCTCGATGCGCTGCAAAGGCTGGTAAAGTAACCCAAATCGGGGATCTTCCAACTTTTGCAGCCATTTTTCTGACGCAGACCGAAAACCATTCACATCATCTTCCGCAAAAGGCAAATGATAGAAAAGAACACGATCCGGCTGAATTCGATTTAGCAAAAACGACCTTGGCTGCGGCAGCGTCAGCCAGGGAAAATTCATCAATGCCAGGTGAATTTTCTGCCCAAAAATCTCCTGCGCCAATGCTTCTTCACACAAACGACAATCGCCGGGAATCAGAATGTTCTTGCCGTCAAGTTCAAGCCGTACACCGAAGTGAATACAGTTTACATACTGTGCGCCCTCGTGGGTCAGAGGGATCAGGTGCAATTTCACTTCCCCCAATTCATAACAAAACCCTTCCCGAGGCACCAGAATTTGACCATCAATCTTTTGCTCCGGCAGCAAAACCTTGGCATTGGGAAAACTCTTCATGGCGGATAAGACCATCTCCCGGGAAAAATGATCCTCATGACAATGGGTGCACATAATCAGATCCGGTTCTGAAAATGCCGGGCAACGCTCCATCTTCTGCGCCAGGTCACTGTTCACAGCAGAGAATCCAGGCTGCCGGATCTCATGGAGCGCATCGATCCATATTTTCTTCCCTGCTAATTCCAGAGATACCCCTGCATTGGCGGACAATGTAACAGAAATCTTCATAATAAGCCTCGTCATCTTTTTTATTTAGTGTAACATCGGCAGCAATCAATGTCAATTAAAAGGAAAATAACCCCCACCAAGTGGGGGTTATTTCTTATTTCTCAATTTGCTCCACAAAGCTCTTTCTGTCGGTCTGCCGATAATAAGCAGAACCGGCAACCAGAACGTCCGCACCGTTTTCCTTGCAGATCTGCCCGGTCACCAGATCCACACCGCCGTCCACTTCCAGATGGCAGGTCGGATTTACTTCGTCCAGCATTTGACGGATCTGCTTCAACTTAGGCATCATATCCGCCATAAACTTCTGACCGCCAAAGCCGGGCTCCACGGTCATCACCAGTACCAGCGCGCACTTTTCCAAGTAAGGTGCAATGGCCTCCGCGGGAGTCTTAGGCTTGACCACGATACCGGGCTTCACGCCAAGCTCTGCGATCTTATCCAGGGTCGCCATAATGTTCTCAGGGGTATCCGACTCCACATGAATGGTCAGATAATCCGCACCGGCCTTGCAGAACTCCTCCGCATACTTAATGGGAGTATCGATC
The DNA here is from genome assembly GCA_045647845.1 of Faecousia sp. Taxonomy (GTDB): domain Bacteria; phylum Bacillota; class Clostridia; order Oscillospirales; family Oscillospiraceae; genus Faecousia. Next base: position 11,828 of record JAZRMV010000009.1, on the reverse strand, counting down.
ATCAGGTGCACGTCCAGAACCATATCGGTCACGGGACGCATCGCCTGAACCATAGAATAACCAAAAGAAAGGTTCGGAACAAAATGTCCGTCCATAATATCCACATGGAGCCACTTGACACCGGAGGCCTGCGTAGCCTTAATGTCCTCTTCCAGGTGCATATAGTCTGCGGACAAGACAGAAGGTGATAAAATAGCCATACTTTCCTCCTAAATTTACAGAGCCTTGTTGTTTAAACGCTCGCCCACAGCTCCACCGGGGTGGATCAGAGCAAACTGCTCCGCCTTATAACCGGTCTGCTCCACCATAGCAGCTTGCAGCGCATGGAAGATCATGCACAGTGCGGTGGTGCTGGTGGTACCCTGGGCATTCCACTTGTCAGTTTCCCGGTTGACATACTGTTTCAGCACCACATCCGCAGCCTTTGCCAAGGGGGATTCCAAATTTTCCGTAACGGTGATGATCTTAACGCCCTTTGCCTTGCAGATATCCACAATGGGCAAAAGCTCACCGGTCTTGCCACCGCGGGAGGCAAAGACCATCACATCACCGGCCTGCAAGAAACCGGTAGCGCCATGCACCGCCTCAGCGGGGCTGATGAAACGGGCAGGCTGCTCAATGCAGCACATCAAATGAGCAAAATGCTGGCAGATAATACCGGAGTGGCCACAGCCGGCAGCACCGATCCGGGGAGCAGCAACCAGCAATTCCACAGCCTTGGAAAACTGCTCATCATCAAAGTAATCCTTCATCTGGGTAATGCATTCTGCTTCGATATCGTAAGCTTTTTTCGCTGCAAGGATCGCTTCATTGGTAATCATAAACATACTTCCTTTATGTAAAATTTTCTTCTATATAAGAATAACCCTTTTTAGCCCGGTTTGCAATACACAAATTGCAAATTTCTCAACGAGTTATGAAGATTATTTGCAAATTCAATTGACGAAAAGAAAATATATTGCTATAATATGGGCGTTAACATAGTGCACGGCATTGACCGAGCACCAAATATGAAAAACAATTTTGGAGGTACATAAACATGGAATTCAAAGTTTACCAGAAAGAACTGGAACTGCAATCCCGCGGCTGGATCCCCACCTTCCACGATGTTTCCAAAGAGATCGTAGAAATCGTTAAGGCTTCCGGCATCATCAACGGTACTGTTTGCATTGCTTCTCACCACACCACCTGCTCTGTTATGATCCAGGAGTGCTCCCACGACATCGACACCTTCGACCTGGAGTACTTGCAGCACGACCTGCTGGACATCATGCGTAAACTGATCCCCGACTACACCAACGAGGGCGACTACCGTCATCCCGGCCCCGTGCACGCTCAGTTCGGCCGCTACGTAAACGAGCCCGGTAACTACACCTCCATGAATACCGACGGCCACCTGCGTTCCTGCTTCTTCGGCAGAAGCGAGACCATGACCATCAAAGATGGCGTTCTGGACGGCGGCGAGTTTGCTCACATCTACTTCATCGACTGGGACCATGTTCGTGCCCGTCATCGTCAGCTGAACGTTACCGTTATGGGCACCACCGAGGATGTGGGCGACCGTAAGTGGAACGGTGGCGAGACCATCAACACCCTGCGTAAGTTCACTCCCGAGGAAAAGGCTTACGACATTCGCTACGATCTGCAACAGCAGAGATAATCGAATCAACAATTATGGCGCGGTTCTTGCGAACCGCGCCATTTCTTTATTCAAAGGTTACTTTCAGCCACTTCATAACAGCATCGAGCCAATCCTGAACCTGAAATGCCTTAGGATCCAGGACTTGATTGGTATGCTCATCTCCCGTAGCCAGGCCATGACCGCCATGAGGATAAATGTGCACGCTGAATGGCCGCTTGTACTGGGCCAATTTTTGAGCATAGACCAAACTGTTCATCACCGGAACACACTGATCCTCTGCCGTATGCCACAAAAATGTAGGCGGAGTTCTTTCGGAAACATGATTTTCCAGCGAAAACCGGGCAATATCCTGCTCCGTCAAAACATCATGGCCGCTTAAATTTCTAAAACTTCCCCCGTGGGAGAATGCAGGATCCGCGGAGATCACCGGATAGCAAAGGATCGATGCCTGCACCGGCTTACTTTCGGGAAACACCTCCCGAACCTCCGGAATATCGAAGCAGTTGGTATAGTGTCCAGCCAGATGACCACCGGCAGAGAAGCCAAGAATTGCAACTTTATGAGGATTGCAATGCCACTTCTCGGCATTTTCATGGATCATTTCCAATGCAGCTGCCACCTGCCGCAGCTGGGTGGGAAAACGATTGGGAGCACAGGAATAATTCAGCACCGCCGCATTGTAGCCGGCGCACAAGAACCGAAGCGCAATTGGCTCTGCCTCGCGAATGCTATTGTCGCCGTAGGCACCTCCAGGACAGATCAAAACCACGGGTCTTGGCTGTTCCCAGGCAGGCTGTGGCATATATGCCATCAAATAAGGCGCATATACTGTTAACTTTGGATCGCAACCATTCTCACCCAATATAGGAAATCGGTCTTTTAAATGAATTTCATGATATTGCATTGTGAACCTCCAATGTCGTTCTAGGGTCATTTTAACACAGAAAACTGTAAATGCAACATATTCCAGCAAATTATTTCTTGTCAACTTCTGTCGAATATGCTATACTTTCAATGAATTTATGAACAGGAAGTGAATAAGCATGGATATCAACGCCATTTTAAACTCCCTCATGACCATGACAGCTTGGGGTATGGAAAAGCCTGCGGCCTACGGTAGTTTTCATTTGACCTTTACCTTTGTTGGTATTGCGGTTTGTCTGATTCTGGCGTTTCTGCTTCGAAAAGTTGGCGCAAAAGGAAACCGGGCAGTACTGCTCACCTGCGGTATTTTCCTTGCCATTACCGAGGTTTACAAGCAGCTTTTCTATTACTACTTCATTGGCGGTGGAAATTACCAATGGTGGATCTTCCCCTTCCAAATGTGCAGTATCCCCATGTACCTTTGCATCATTGCGCCTTTGTTAAAACCCGGCAAGGTGCAAAAAGCAATGTACGATTTTATGATGATCTACAACCTGCTGGGCGGTTGCATGGCTTTCATCGAGCCCTCCGGCATCGTGCATGAATACTGGACGCTGACGCTCCACGCCTTTATCTGGCACATGATGCTCATTTTTGTAGGTCTTTATTTAGCCATTTCCAACCGGGGCGGCAAGACCATGAAAGACTACAAATACGCCACAGTCACATTCGTGATCCTCTGTGCTATAGCCTTTACCATCAATCTGCTCCTGCGCGACGTATCCGGTGGCAGCGTCAACATGTTCTATGTAGGCCCCAGCAATTCTCCCCTGCTGGTCTTTAAGCAGATTTCCGAATCGTGCGGTTGGTATGTGAGCACATTGCTTTATATCCCCGCTGTCAGCCTCGGCTCACTGATCATTTTCCTGCCAATTCGGCTTCTGTCAAATCGAAAGACAAAGGCTTTCTCTTCCATCGGATAAAATATAACACCCACAAATGGTGCGTACTCTAACGGACAGTTTCGATGGGCATGCTAACTTGACAGACGAATAATCTTATTTACATTTCAGTGTTATTTTTGAATAACCAAATTAAATATAAAAGTGTTTGATAAATTTCAATTTGACAAACATTAGATTAACTAATATTAGGAGAAAACACAAATGAATGTTAAACTCATTCCAATCAACGATGATAATAGAGCCGCTGTTTTAGGCCTTACCACGCGAGAAGATCAACCCTTTTGCGCCCCCAATGACTATTCCTTGGAGCAAGCCGAAGAGTGTAATGCAGAGTGTCCGGGTGTTGCACGTCCATTTGCAATTTATGCAGATGATAAACCGATTGGATTCTGTATGTTTGCCATTGATCCCGAGGAAGAAGATCCGGAGGATAGATATTGGATTTGGCGTTTTATGATAGATAAAAATGAGCAAGGCAAGGGCTATGGTCAGGCAGCTTTGGTGGAGATTATTCAGTATTTTAAAGGCAATGGAGCAGATAGAATTTTTCTCAGTACAGAGCCTGAAAACGAATGTGGCATGCACATCTATCATAAGGCAGGTTTTATAGAGACGGGTGACATAGATGACGGTGAGGCTGTCATGAAGCTGATGCTGTAAGTTGATCAAATTCCAATTTGTTGAGCAAATAACGAAAAACAGAAGCCACGATTCAATTTGAATCGTGGCTTTTTGTGTGCACTGAGAGTCTACCAGTTTTTCCTGACAAACACTGCATTTATGTCCACAAATACAAAATACGGTATACCTCTTTCAAGATATACCGTATCCTTATAAAACTGACCTTAATGGCACGTCCCTAAGTGCAGGGTATTTTTTATTTTCTTTTATAAAGGCACATCTCATAGCTAATGCCATCTTCCTCACCGGATTCCAGCACCTGCGCCAGCAGCCAATCATCATCTTCGTCCAAATTTGGGAAGAAGGTATCCGATCGGACTGTGGTGTGAACCTTGGTCACATAAGCCGTATCGCAGTAAGGCAGCATCTGCCGGTAAACACTTCCACCGCCGATCACCATCGCTCTCGACGCACTTTGGGCAAGTGCGAAAGCCTCCTCCGGGCTGCGGCAAATCTCGAAGCCGGGCATCTGCGCCGCATTCCGGCTCAGAACCACATTGACACGCCCGGGCAGCGGCTTTTGACCGGGAAAATCCTCCACGGTTCTGCGACCTACGATCACCATAGCGCCCCTTGTAGTCTCACGAAAGAATTTCCGATCCGCAGACAGAGCAACCGGTTGTGTGCCATTGGCGCCAATGCCCCAATCATCATAAACAGCAACGATCAGTTCCATAGCACGCCTCAGATCGCCATAGGAATTTCAAAATTGAACTCGTGGAATTTGTAGTTCTCCATTTTGAAAGAATCCTTGGTAAATGCGTAGAAATCGTTGATAGAAGTATCGATCTTAAACTCAGGCGCTGCATAACCCTCGTTTTCAAGCATTGCCTTCACCGCAGGAATATGCCGGTCGTAAATATGGCAATCCGCAATCACATGGACAAATTCGCCCACTTCCAGCCCGGATACCTGCGCCATCATGTGGGTCAACGCAGCATACTGGACCACATTCCAGTTGTTCGCAGTCAGCATATCCTGAGAGCGCTGATTCAAAATCGCATTAAGCTTATTGCCGGTCACATTAAAAGTCATGGAATATGCGCAGGGATAAAGATTCATCTCATGAAGATCTTCAAAATTATAAATATTCGTCAGAATCCGACGAGAAGCAGGATTGTGCTTCAAATCATAAAGCACCCGATCCACCTGATCCATGGGCTCTGCACCCTTCTGAAACTGGTATTTCTTACCCAACTGATAGCCATAAGCCTTGCCAATGGTGCCGTCCTCACCGGCCCACTCGTCCCATACATGGCTGCCCAGATCGCAGACCCGATTGGACTTCTTCTGCCAAATCCAAAGCAGTTCGTCAATTGCGCTCTTCCAATAGGTACGGCGCAAGGTCATAATAGGAAATTCCTCTGCCAGATCATACCGATTTACCACGCCAAACTTCTTGATCGTATGGGCATGCGTTCCATCCTCCCAACGGGGGCGAACTTCCAATCCCTCATCGGAAAAACCGTTTTCCAAAATGTCGATACATGTTTGTCTGTAAAGCTCGTCTGCTCTGCTCATGAAATACGCCACCTTTTCAGATTTTTCTTGATTATACCACAATAAATTATCGATTTCAACATCGAATTATTCCGTTGGCGCAGACAAAAAGCGGGCAGTGAATCTGCCCGCTTATTTTGATTATTTGCGTAGAGTTTAATCATTCACCACAGACAAAATATGCCTGAGCAGTTCCTCTCTGCCGTCGCCCTTTTCCGCGGAAAACGGGATCAGCGGGCAATCCTCCGGCAGAGAAAGATCACGACGAATCACCGCAAGATTCGGTGCGATCTCGCTTTTTTTCAGTTTATCCAGCTTATTTGCCACAACCACAAAGGGGCAACCGCTCTGAATAAACCAATCCGCCATGGTAATGTCGTTATTGGTAGGCGCATGCCGTGCATCTACAATCAGAACACCCAGATCGATCCGATTCTGCGCAAAATAAGACTCCATCAATCTGCCCCAACGTTCCTTCTCCCCTTGGGAGACCTTTGCGAAGCCATAACCCGGCAGATCCACAAAATAGCATTTTCCGTCCACCGTAAAGTAGTTTACATGGATGGTCTTACCCGGTTTCTCGCCCACCCGGGCGAAATTTCTCCGATTTAACAACCGATTGATCACCGAAGATTTACCCACATTGGATTTACCGGCAAATGCGATCTCCGGAAGACGCTTGCCCGGGCATTGACTGACCGACGCTGCGGAAATCAAAAATTCAACATTCTGTAAATTCACAGCGGCACCTCACTGACGGATTCCTGGGTTTTGATTTTTCACCGGAATTTCATCGGGAATCTTATTCAAAATACCGGTAAGCAATTCTGTCGAAGGCCGATTAAGCGCAGCTTCCAGAACTGCGTCCACCGTCTGCGCAGAAATGAAATTCAGCGCTTTGCGCACCGTTTGATCAATATCCGCTAATTCACGCTCATTGTCCTTAGGAATGATCACCGTACGCACACCGTGACGGTGAGCTGCCATGGTCTTTTCCTTCAAACCGCCAATGGGCAGAACCCGACCACGAATCGAGATCTCACCGGTCATAGCAACATCACGCTTTACGGTTCTGCCCGTGAGCGCAGAAACCATAGCCGTGCACACCGCAATACCGGCAGACGGGCCGTCCTTAGGCACAGCACCCTCGGGGAAATGCACATGGATATCCTTATTCTTGTAAAAATCCGGCTGGACACCCAGCTTCTGGGCATTTGCACGGATATAGCTCAGCGCAGCATGGGCAGACTCTTTCATCACATCGCCTAAGTTACCGGTCAGCTCCAACTTACCCGAACCATCCATCACATTGACTTCTACATCCAGAGTCTCTCCGCCAACACTGGTCCAGGCAAGTCCGGTAACCAGGCCTACCTGATCTGTCACGGGAATGCGATCCGGCAAGAATTTTCGAGTGCCAAGATACTGCTCCAAATTTCCGCTCTGCACCGTAATGCGCTTCATATCGGCATTTTTCAGAAGCTCCATATCTACCTTACGACAGATCTCGCCAATGCACCGTTCCAGATTTCTCACACCGGATTCCCGAGTATAACAAGCAATGATTTCCCGAAGCGCCTCATCGGTAATACGCAGCTGCGTCTTTTTCAAGCCATGCTTTTTCAGCTGCTTGGGGACCAAGTGATCCTTGGCGATCATGCGCTTTTCTTCGTCAGTATAAGAACCGATCTCGATGATCTCCATACGGTCAAGCAGCGGTCTGGGCACAGAATCCAGAGTATTTGCCGTAAGAATAAACATCACATTACTCAGATCGAAGGGGATCTCCAAATAATGATCTCGATAGGTCTTGTTCTGCTCCCCGTCCAGCACTTCCAAAAGTGCCGCGCTGGGGTCGCCCCGGTAATCGCTGCCCATTTTATCCACTTCGTCCAGTAGCAGCAGCGCATTTTTGCTGCCCGCCTGAGTCAAACCGGTCATGATCCGACCGGACATAGAACCCACATAAGTCTTTCGATGACCCCGAATATCCGCCTCATCGTGAACGCCACCCAAAGAGATCCGGGCCATTTTCCGATTCAAGGATTTGGCAACAGAATAAGCGATCGATGTCTTACCCACACCGGGAGGGCCTACCAGACACAAGATCTGGGGCGGAAGCTCCGGTGCCATTTGCCGAACGGCAATGGTCTGCAAAATTCTCTGCTTGACTTTTTCCAAGCCGAAATGATCCCGATCCAGTATTCTTTCCGCAGCCTGCACATCTACCCGTTCTTTGGTAGTAGTGTTCCAGGGCAAATCCAAAACCGTATCCAGATAATTTCGCAGCACAGCGCCCTCAGAAGAGCCAAAAGGCTGTTTTCTCAACCGATCCACATCTTTGAGAAGTTTCTTTTCATATTCCGCTTCCAAATTCAGCGAATAGATCCCCAACTCATATTCAGCAAAGGCGCTTTCGTCATCGTCGCCCAACTCCTCCCGAATGACCTTCATCTGTTCCCGGAGGTAGTAATCCTTTTGCTGCTGATCAATATTGGCTTTGGTCTTTTCCTGGATCTCCGATTCTAAACGGAGCATTTCTACTTCCTGCCGAAGCAACTGAACAGCCATTTCCAACCGACGCACCGGATTCAGCTGGCCTAAAAGGCGCACTTTGTCCGGATAATCGATGCCGGAATTCTGGGCAATGCAGTCCGCCAAAAAGCCGGTATTCTCTGTGGATACCATTCGAAGCTGAATCGCCTGAGTCGGCTGCTCCGACAATTCCAAATAGGAACTATAAAGCGCATTCGCTTCCCGGCGGAGCGCTCTGTGGCGCAGATTTTCCGTCACTTCAGTATCCGAAACAGAGGCAACAATACCGGACAAATACGGTGTGCTCTGTGTCAGATTCTCAATTCTGGCCCGGTAAAGACCCGTAACCAGCACCCGAATTGTTTCTGCATGAACCTTCAATACCTGCTTGACTTTTGCCACAGTACCGATGGTATACAAGCCGTTTTCATCCGGATCGTCCTCAATAATATCTCTTTGGGGGATCAGCAGCAGAGTCTGATCCTGCTCCATAGCCTTTTCCAAAGCCAGTACGGATTTCCGACGACCCACTTCAAAATGAATGGTCTGCTCCGGGAAAACCGCCAAACCCCGAAGGGCTAAAATGGGCATTGTAGCCACATGAAGTATCTCACTCATAATAATTTCTCCTAACTAAAAATAGCAAAAGAAGGGGGAATAATCCCCCTCTTGTTGCATATCTTATCCGTTTCCGGAAGGAAGCCGGGGTTTCTTAGGCTCCCGAAGGATCTTCGGTTCGCCTCCTGTAATCGCTTCCTTTGTTACTGTGACCTTCTTAATTGTCAGGTCAGAAGGAATGGTGTACATGATCTTCGTCATGACTCCTTCCATAATTGCGCGAAGACCTCTTGCGCCAATCTGACGCTCCAATGCTTTCTGGGCAATGGCCTGCAAAGCATCGTCCTCAATTTCCAACTCCACATGATCCAAAGCGAGAAGCGCCTGATACTGACGAGTCAGTGCGTTCTTCGGCTCAACAAGGATCCGAACCATATCCTCCTGGGTCAAACTTTGCAGACTGGTAATCACCGGCATACGACCCACAAGTTCCGGAATAATACCGAATTTCAGCAGATCCTGGGGCTCAACCATGGAAAGCAATTTGCCCACATCCCGCTGCTTCTTGCTCTGTACCGGCGCATCAAAACCGATCGCGCTGCGGTCAGTACGGGCTTCGATAATCTTATCCAAGCCATCAAAAGCGCCGCCGCAAATAAACAAAATATTGGTAGTGTCGATCTGGATCATTTCCTGCTGGGGATGCTTGCGGCCGCCCTGCGGAGGAACACTGGCCACAGTACCTTCCAGAATTTTCAGCAATGCCTGCTGCACGCCTTCGCCGGATACATCTCGGGTAATGGAGGTGTTCTCGCTTTTACGGGCGATTTTATCCATTTCATCAATGTAGATAATACCCCGCTGCGCCAATTCCACATCAAAATCCGCAGCTTGCAGCAACCGAAGCAGAATATTCTCCACATCGTCGCCCACATAGCCGGCTTCTGTCAAGGTGGTGGCATCTGCAATGGCAAAAGGAACATTCAGGATCTTTGCCAATGTCTGCGCAAACAAGGTCTTACCGCTGCCGGTGGGGCCGATCAGCAAAATATTGCTCTTTTGCAGCTCCACATCCAGATCAGCAGCCATATAGATTCGCTTATAGTGATTATACACCGCAACCGCAAGAGCGATCTTCGCCTCTTCTTGGCCGATGATATAACCGTCCATATAGTTTTTCATTTCTACGGGAGTGGGCAAGCGCTCCGGGGCTTGTGCCGCCCGCTCTAGCTGCATATCTTCACGCAGAAGATCACTACACGCCTGAACACAGTCACTGCAAATGCAAACACCGGGTCCCGAGATCAACCGTGCAACTTGTGTCTCCCGTTTGCCGCAAAAGCTGCAACGGATAATGTTCTGATCTTCTCTTTTCGCCATGATCCGCTACCGCCTTTCTAAATAATCAATGTCTTTCCAGCACACGATCCACCAAGCCGAACTCCAAAGCCTCCTGGGCGGTCATAAAATTATCCCGCTCGCAGGCATCAGTAATCACCTCAATGGACTTGCCGGTATTTTCAGCCATGATCCGATTCATGCGCTCTTTGATGGTTTGCAGCCGCTTCATGTGAATGGCCATATCCGTGATCTGACCCTGGGTACCGGCAGAGGGCTGATGGATCATAATTTCGGAATTGGGCAGCGCCATACGCTTACCCTTTGTACCGGCGCTGTGCAAGAATGCACCCATAGATGCAGCCATGCCCACGCAGATGGTCGCCACATCACATTTGATGTACTGCATGGTGTCATAGATCGCCATACCGGCAGTCACGCTGCCGCCGGGGCTGTTAATATAAAACTGGATATCCTTATCCGGATCCTGGGCTTCCAGGTAAAGCAACTGCGCCACGATCAAAGATGCCGTGGTGTCATTCACTTCCTCAGACAAAAAGATGATCCGATCATTAAGCAGCCGGGAGAAAATATCATAGCTACGCTCTCCCCGGCTGGTCTGTTCAACAACATAGGGAATAAAACTCATGGTCATGCTCCTTTCAAACGGGTCTGAAACATTCTAACCATCAAATCGGAAACTTATTCCTCGGTCTTTTCCACGGCCTTGGGAGCAACTGCAACCGCATTGTCCACGATCACCTTCACAGCCTTACGGGTTTTCAGGTTCTGCTTGATCTCCTCTGCGGGAACCAGTTCCTTGATCTTGTCCACGTCCATGGAGTACTGCTTAGCCAGTGCCTCGTATTCAGCAGTCAGATCCTCGTCAGACACTTCAACGCCCTCAACCTCAGCGATCTTTTCCAGGGTCAGGTTCACCTTAGCCTGCTTTTCAGCAGCGGGGCGGAAAGCGTTGCGCATGGTGCTCATATCGCCGCCCATCATCTTGGCATACTGCTCCATGGAGTAGCCGCTCATTTGCAGCTGATATGCAAAGCGCTCCATCTGGTTGTCCAGTTCGGCCTCGATCAGTGCATTAGGCATCTCAACAGTCAGATTCTCAGCAGCCTTGTCAACAACAGCCTGCTCAAAAGCGCTGTCGATCTGCTTTTGCGCCTTCTCCAAAGCCTTTACCCGAATATCGGCTTTCAGCTCTTCCAGAGTCTCGAACTCGGAAACATCCTTGGCAAACTCATCGTCCTGCGCAGGCACATTGGTGGTGGTCACCTTGTTGCACTTGACGTGGAACACAACAGCCTTACCGGCCAGCTCCTTGTGATAATCCTCGGGGAAAGTGATATCGATGTCCTTTTCCTCGCCGGCACTCATGCCAACGACCTGCTCTTCAAAGCCGGGAACGAAAGAACCGCTGCCCAGTTTCAGATCAAAGTTCTCACCCTTGCCGCCATCAAAAGCAACGCCATTGTCAAAGCCTTCGAAGTCGATGTTTGCGGTGTCGCCCATCTCAGCAGCGCGCTCCACAGTCTCAGTGGAAGCCACATTCTGAGCCATACGGTCCAGCTCTGCAGCGACCTGCTCGTCGGGAACGGTAGGTTCAGCCTTCTCAACTTCCAGGCCCTTGTAGTCGCCCAGAGTAACCTCGGGGTACAGTTCGGTGGCCAGAGTCAGGGTCACGATATTGTCTTCGCTGATGTCCATATCGGTCAGGCTGGGACGGCCGATAG
>JAZRMV010000008.1:0-50072 GCA_045647845.1 Faecousia sp. | reverse complement strand
TTGTTCACAATCTTACTGGGACTCACATGACCCTGTATGTCATCACGGATTGGTTGGGCTTGGTCCCGGTTGCCTTTGGATTTGGGTTTGCAGCGCTTGGCCTTGCACAGTGGATCAAAAGAAAATCCATTCTGAAAGTAGATCGTAGTATTCTGATCCTGGGCGGATTCTATATTGTCACATTGGCAGCATACCTGTTTTTTGAAAGTTATGTGGTCAATTACCGGCCCGTACTGATCGAGGGATATTTGGAAGCATCCTACCCGTCTTCCACAACGCTGCTTGTGCTGTGTGTCATGCCAACCGCTATGATGCAGCTGCGTGATCGCATCAAACAACCTATGTTCCGCAAATGCGTTTCCATAGTGATAACAGCATTTATTGCGTTCATGGTAATTGGCAGACTGGTCTCGGGTGTACATTGGCTGACGGATATTATCGGCGGCATCTTGCTCAGTGCAGGACTTGTTGCGATGTATGATGCTCTAATTGAGGGGACGAACAATAGCCATTCTTCTGTGGTTCGATAAAATTACAGCCGATGAGAGATCAATTGATTCCTCATCGGCTGTTTGTTTTTTATTGTGCTTTCACGGCAAGCAGTTCGATATATCCTCTTTCTCCTCTGGGTTCCAGCTGAATACGGGGATTCCTGTCATCCCAGCAGTAGCCAACAGTTTCCGGGTTATACTTTTTGATCGCTTCCCACACTTGCCCGATGGCTTCTTCAAAATCTTCCTCTGCAAAAGGCTCGCCCTGGAACATCATATATTTGCATTTGGGAAGCTCAATGATATCGAAGCCTTCCGGGATCTGCCCGTCATAATCCATGGGCACTTCCACACCCTGGACATACTCGCTGGTGCCCTCCGGAATCAGATGCTTCGGAAGCCACAAACATACCGGCTCACCGCTAATGGACTTCATGCTGCACAGAAGTCCCCACACATCGCAGCCCACCTCTTCGCAATACTTAAAATATTCCGTTGCGGTTTTCCCCCGCTTGATGATCACTTTCCTTGCAGGCTTTTCCACGATTTGAATAAAAACGCTCTTCACTTCGCTCATTTCCTTGCTTTCCTTTCGTTTCGAATATCTTATGCCGTAAGGTTTGAATAGATAAATGGGTATAGGACTTATGGAGTACTCATAGGGATTGCATCCAAACTCTTTATAAAATGCCCGCTGATAACCGTCCACACTTTCAAAACCGGAATCGTAAGCCACATCGATGATCTTTACCTTTTCATCCCGCAAGCGGAGCGCCGATTTGGACAATCGCAACCGCCGGATATAGACGGCAGGTGTCATATGGAGCAGACTTTGAAACAAGCGGTAAGAATACCAGGGAGAGTACCCGGCGGCTTTTGCCAGATCTGCCATGGAAATATCCTGCTCCAGATTGCTTTCAATATAGTCTTGCATTCTTTGCACCGCTTCAATGCGTTCATCCATCCTTGTTCACCACCTTACGCCCCAATCATAAAATATCCGGACAGATTTTTCTCGACTTTATTTGCTGAAATGTCACAGCCGCCTCCACTGAGACGGCTGTTTTATCCGTTAGACAAATTAAGAATTTACAATATAGAAGCTTTCATGAATCGCTGCTAAGGATGCTACGACGCACACCGCTATGCTGCTGTAATTCAGGTCGATAATGGGAAAGGTCAGAGGCAGGAGGAATAACATAAGCCCCGTGATTTTGTTCATAACAGTATGAAGGGAGACGAGAGTTTTGATACGAACATATCCCCATATCAGATTGCCGATTTTGACCACTCCGATCACCGCGATCCATACCCATAACCATTGTGGGATCGAAAACACTGGGAGGAATTTCACCAAAGAAACGGACAGAAATACGAAGTCAGCAACCGTATCCAGCCTTGCGCCAAATTCGCTGACCGTGCCTGTCTTTCTGGCGATGCTGCCATCGATCATATCGGTAAACCCGCAAAAGAGATAGAGCACATAAAACCACGCCGATGACAGCGGAAGGAACATCAGCGGCACGCTAAATACGATCCTGCTGCCTGTAATGATGTTTGCAATATGTTTCTTCATAAATTGGTCGTTATCTCGTACTTATCTTCAATGAGGATATAGTTCACATGATGCTTTTGCGCGAGGGATAGTACCTGCGCATTGTCTGCCAACACACTTTCCATCGTACACCATGCATCATCCAGCCGGTTTTCAATGACATTTGCGTATTTCTTTATGTCGGCAAAGTGACTTCTGATATATTTCTCACTCATTACAAGGCAGTAATACTTGATATTTTCAAGATATTCGGGATCAAAATCCTTCTGCCAGTCGAAGGGAATATAGCAGCCTTCTACAATTAAGTTCTGCCTGTTTTCGATAGCGGTTTTGATCATTTCCCGAAGGATCGGCCACAGGTATTCGGTCAATTTATGATCATCCATAGGGGTAAGCTCTGTGTTGCCGCTGCGAATGAGACCCATTTTCAGATGGTCTATGGACAAATAAGGATAGCGATATTTTTCAAGCAACCTTTGCGCAAGTGCCGTCTTGCCCGTATGGGATGCTCCCGTAATTAAAATGATCATTCTCTCACCTCATCGCTTTGATCGTGTAGGTTGCGCCCCAGTTGTTCAGCACCTCCACAGAGGAAAATCCCGCTGCACGCAGCGCATCTGTTTCGTGTTGGACTGTCAAGGGAGTATCGAAGTGGTAGAATGCATCGTCAATGATATCCTGCTCTGCTTTTAGGCGAGCCAGTTCTTCAAAGAGCGCTTGCTCTTCTTCATCCGACCGGGCGAAATAATCCGTGAGGATGAAATAACCGCCCTCCTTCAATGCCTTACACAGTCTGGCATAGAGGGAGATTTTTTCGTCCTGAGTAAAATGGTGCAAGGACTCTACAGATACCGCAGCATCAAAAGCGTTTTCCCCAAAGGGAATATCGAAATAGCTTCCGCAGGTCAGGGTCAGATTCCGATCCAAAAACTTTTCCCGGAGGGCTGCCAGCATACCCCGGGAAAGATCAATGCCGGTGACCTTGGCAGTAGGATTGCTGTGGAAATACCAATTGAGTTCCAAACCGGTTCCGCAGCCCAAGTCCAGAATGCTGGCCTCGGGAGCATCCGGCAGGCAATCGGCAGTGAAGGGATAGAATTCAGCCGCCGATTCAATATTGGTCAGCATATGCTCCTCGTAGCCGTCCAGTCTGGCCTCGAAAAACTTATCCATTTTCTCAAGCATATGTATCCCTCCTTGCGTTGACAACATTATATCGCATTTTTCCGGGGTTCGCAACAAAAAGCGGATGCCGAAGCATCCGCTTTTGCCGATTATAAACGCGAAAGATAGATGTCAATGACCTGCTTGGCAAAAGCGCCTGTGCCCTCACCGCCGACTTTGTCGATGTTTTCCGTCATACTGCCACCACCGGCGTAGCTTTCTGCCAAGCTCCCCAGAATCTGGGGCGTACAGGTGTAAAAATGCTCCGTGAAGAACGCCTGCAGCTCCTTTGCCCAATTTTGGGCTGCTTCGCTGTCCGGTGCGCAGGGGCGCATCTTGCCCAGCCGAGCAAAGAAGTCCATCACCTGTGCGTTCAAGTCCTTTTCCTGTTCGGCGGTGCGGCATTTTTGCTTCTGCTCAAATTCCTTGTAGGCCTCGGTCTTGCCGTATAGCACCTTGGCCTGCTGGCTGTATTCGTCAATTTTCTTGGGGTCAAATCCTTCAAAATCCATATATTTCACTCCTAACGTTAACATTCCTCTTGCAAAACTGATTCGGTTTTGCAGTTTTTCCACGCGCTCCTGCATCATCTGGATCTGATGCTCCAAAACGCGATTGCGGTCATAGTCCGGTGCGTCCAAAATGCTGCTGATCTCATTCAGGGACAAGCCCAGTTCCCGATACACCAGGATCATATAAAGCTTGTCCAAAGCCCCGTCGTCATACAGCCGATAGCCGGCATCCGTTACCTCGGTGGGTTTCAGCAGGCCGATCTGATCGTAATGGTGCAGCGTCCGCACGCTGACACCGGTGCGCTTGCTCACCTGCGCTACCGTCATCATACGCATCCCTCCCCTTGGCACTATCATATACTATGACGTTACGTTAGAGTCAAGAGGTTTTTATAGATTGACCACAACTTTCTTTTGGCGTCTGGCTTTTTCGGCATACTGATATGCACCGCCCCAGGAGTGGGTGATGTAGGTGACAACATATTCTGATTGCCGGAGCATCCAATTGTTGCGCCAGGAGATGGCGTAGTGTGGGTGGACGGACTCGATCCCCTCCGGGAGCATAGTGTCAGAGTAGTCGTCGTATTCTGTCTTCTTGCCGGGCATATAGGCCAGCACAACAGCGTAGTTGATCTGTGGATATTCTTGCTTCAATTTCTTCAGTTCGCTATGCACATAAGCATCAAACTGGCCCTGGTGCCCCACATAGAACATATCCACCCCGTGATTAGTTATCAGATCTACAAGCACCGCTCTTAACTTTGGTTTTACCGCCTCCGGACAACCCCGGTGACCAAAAAATGTACATGATCGCATAGTTTCACCCCTTTTGGGTTATTTTAACCCAAAAGGGGTAATCTTTTCAAGTACATAACGGTATCATTTTACTTAGAAAGAGGTGATACCTATGACCGTAGGCGAAGCAGTCCGGCAGAGAATCATTCAACTGTGCCAAGAACGAGATATCTCCATTAATAAGCTGAGTAGCATTAGCGGTGTTACGCAATCCACCGTGAACAATATCGTTAGCGGCAGAAACAACAGCGCAACTGTATCTACCATCAAAAAGCTGTGTGATGGTCTGGGTATTACAATTGACGAGTTCTTCCACTCCGAATTGTTTGCTGGACTGGAACAGGAAATTAAGTAATTTTCTAAGCGGCCAAACAACACAAAACGAACCCAAGGCTCAAAATTCAATATCTTTTGAACGGACTCGGTGCAATGCCGAGTCCTTTTTCTTCTTAGTTGCACAAATGGATGCAACTTTTCTGTTATTTGATCTTACAGATAGAAGGACGAAGTCCTTACTAACCACAGGAGGTCAAATTATGACAGAAGAAAACTACAATTATCGCACAAGTCAAGCACTATTGCGCAATCAATTTCCCGGAAACGGGAAACTGCAGATCCCTATCATCCCAAAGTTTGAAGCTAAACCGGGAGACTTTGACGATCTGCTTTTGATTGGTTTTGACAAGACACATTTGGAGGACAACAACCATCTGAATCGAATGGTCCATTTCTTCCTGTATGATTACCGCTTTGAGCGAGTTTGGAAGAACCCCGACAACGATATTGAAAAGCTGTCCCGGTACAGAGCTATTCTTTCTCCGGATTTCAGTATGTATCTGGAAATGGCTCCGGTAATGCAGATTTACAATGTGTTTCGCAACCGCTGGTGTGGCGCATACTGGGCATCCAAAGGACTCCGAGTCATCCCCTCTGTGAATTGGGGCGATGAATCCACCTTTGATTTCTGCTTTCAAGGAATCGAAAAAGGCAGTACTGTAGCGGTATCCACTTATATGGCCTCAGAAAGCGAACATCACAAAGATCAAAAGGAATGGTTTATGGCGGGCTATAACGAGATGCTGCGGCAGATCGAACCGGAACGAATCATCTGCTACAACACCCCCTTTCCAGAAATGCGGGGTAATATCGTACATGTGGACTATGACCGCAGCTCTTGGCGGTATATGAATTATGAACGCGGTCTTCCGAAAGAAGACTTGGATTGTTATAAAATAGGTGGTGCAATTCACAGGGAATATGATATAATGGAGCCATACCGAATCGGCAAAGGCGGTGGAAGTGCTCACGGAGGGGAATGGAAACCAAGTCCCAACAAACCGCAAGATCAACGCTTTTTAGGCGAACCCGGTCAAACAAGCCAAAGCAACAACAAGAAAACACATATTGGCAATGACGGAAAAGCAGACTATGAACGACATGAAACAGATCACGGCAACTCTAAAGCTCACACGAATCCGCACGACCACAAAGTCGATTGGAGTAAGGGCTTCCCTGATTTGGGGGATCCCATAAATTATCCGGAAGGCGCACCGCCCTTTGAAGATGTATATGGAGGATATCTTAAAATGTATAATAGAATCATTCCAGAAAACACCCCTGAGCAGAACCGTTTCACCAGCATCAGCGATTTCAAATGGTGTATGAAATGCGGTGGTGAAGTTGTATTCATCTGGAACGGAATTACTTATTGTTGCTTTGGCAAATTAACACCTCCCGGAAAAACAGAAACAATGCTATACATTTCAAAAGCAGATTGCGAAGAAAACTGGGAGACTTCCGAAAAATGGTGTGAAACTTCGGATGATGTTTTGGAATATATGGTTGGTTTTGACCGACTGCGTGATGTTATCACACAAGTCAAAGTTATTGATCGGACAATTTAATATGCAAAGGGCAGCCGTGTGGCTGCCCTTTTGTGTAATTCTGTTAGTCCTCCTTGTAGTCGGCGGGGAGGTAGAGATGGGTGTGGGCGTAGAGTTTTTGGAGCTCGACCTGGGCTTCGAAGCGGTCCTGGGCTTCCATTACCACATCTACCAATTCGTACCGGTCGGTATGCCATTCTTTGATACCCCGGAGATACCGGGAACGGCGTTTGTCGTCGATGATGAAGGGCATCACATCGTGGCGCAGGCACTCCTTGAACATAAGCAATCTGCCCACGCGACCGTTGCCGTCCTCGAAGGGGAATATCTCCTCAAAGCGGACGTGGAAGTCCAGAATGTGATTGCGCTCGATCTCGGGTTGCTTTTCGTAAGTGGCGATCAGTTCTGCCAGACTGGAATGGATTTTATCCGGGTGCAGGAGTTGACGATCCCGGGGGCGGGATGTAACCGTCCGGTACTCGCCGGGGCGAACCTGCTCCCGATACTCGTCCACCGTGCTGGTCATCAGGATCTGATGGAGTTTGCGGATAAACTTTTGAGTCAGGGGTTCCATCACATGGTCAAGGATATAGTCCACGCAATGGATGTGGTTCAGCACCTCGATCACATCGGAGACTTTGAAGGGCTCGAAGGCCTCCCGAATCTTGCCCTTTTTGAAGATGGTTTCCACCTGATACCTTGTCAGCCGGACGCTTGCCATCCGGGAAGAGGAGTAAGTCAAGTCAATGACGGCAAAATCGTACAAACCGTGAAAATTCCGCTTTTTCTTCTGATTTTGCAGCTTTTTGGCGAGTTCCGGTAACTCGACCTCGGATGTATGCTCCAAATCTGTCCGCGAGACACGGACTGCGTCCTCCGGAATCCTCCAGACGCCCTCTCGGTACACCGCTCCGGGGATTCGTTCTTGTCTGCACAATCTTCTGACTAACATTGCAGAAACTCCCCATTTTTCGGCTATTTCTTTCACTGATACATACATAATTGTTTCGTCCTTTCTTTGTTGGTATCGGTACAAAAAGGGCGATGCACCCCCGATACGCGATACACTTTTATCTTGAATCAATCTTGAATTACGACGAAACACTGTATACCAGTTATCACATAATGTATTTTTATTCGTGGTTTTTGTACTATTTAGTCCATATTATTCAATAGTATTCATTCTGTCTGCGTCCGGCGGCCATGGCATCTGAGATATTCGCGGTTTGGAAAATATTTCTATATTATAATGGTGAAAGGCTATGACAAATCAGCTCTTAACTTCTTTTTATTTGTTTCTTTTCTTATAGTCTGCATCCACATTCTTCTTCCAATCGTCGCTCATTGGTCGGCTGGCGCGGACATTGCTGACCGCAGCATTTATCGCTCCGTATACCACATCTGTGCCTTTACTGTCGGCATGATAGTTTGCTGCGCGATCCTCGCTGATACCAAAGCGAGCGGCTTCACGGGTCGCATCGATATTCGCACCCAGGAAGATAAATTCCCATCCGTACTTTTCCTTCTCGTGCTCGATCATCTTCCGGACCTTTTCGTAGTTATACTCCCGGCTGGCATTTTCCATACCATCAGTCGTGATGACAAACAGCGTCTTTTCCGGACGGTCCTCTTCACGAGCATATTTATGGACATTGGCAATGTGGTGAATGGAATAACCCACAGCGTCTAAAAGCGCCGTAGAGCCGCGCACATAATACTGTTCCTGCGTCATAGGCTCGATCTTCTGAATGTCCACCCGGTCGTGGATAACTTCACAGTGATTGTCAAACAAGATTGTGGACACATAGGCTTCACCGGGTTCTTTTCTCTGCTTGGCGATCATGGAATTGAAACCGCCAATGGTGTCCTTCTCCAATCCGGCCATAGAACCGCTGCGATCCAGGATAAACACCAACTCTGTCAAATTCTTCTTCATAATAAAACCTCCTAATAATGTCGTGTCATTGCGAACCAGTGCGCACACTGGTGTGGCAATCCCCTGCAAGCAGAGGAATCCCTTGCTACACCCACATTATAGGAGGTTTTGATATTCAATTGGTCAACTGCCAGGGGACGTTTATGTACCCAACAAAGGTTGATCAAATTCGTACAATGCTATATTGATCTCTACCACATTGTAATTGCCCTGCTCGATGAAGTAACGAATAATTAAATCAAATTTACTGCTATTTGTCAGAGCATAGCCCGCACGGCCAATTAAGTCCTTTGTGTCCTCCAGACTCAATTCCAAGGCAAGTGCCAATGCGATTGCAGTAGGCTTTGTCGGCTTATAGTTTGGATTGTTACGAATTTTAGAAAAATGCTGCTTGGAGATGTTCGCCTTTTTGTAAATCTCCGAATCCTTTTTGCCAGTCCCGTCGATCAATTTCAGCAGCGCCTCTGAAAATCCAATATCCTCCGTTTTTAGCAGCTCTTCCAAAGTAAACGCCTTTGGTGGCATTTGTGCCACGGACTGCTCCGACGGGGCATCATTTTTTCCAAAAATGAGATCACTATATTTATCGCGACGAAGCCTGTTCAAGTTGACCTGCTCTGCCCGCTCGAAATTTCGCATTTCACAAGCGTCCACGTAATTCTGGTCAATGTAACTGGCCACGTGGCTGAACAGTTTCTCCGAGAGCTTATAGGCATCCTGATTAAATACCACAAGGAAGATCTGCATTTCATGAGCCAGCAGAAATTCACTAAATGCGGATATTGCGATCTGCAAAGCCTTATCCTTGGGGAATCCATAGTACCCGGCAGAGATCAAGGGAAATGCCACAGATTGGCAATGATATTCCAGCGCCAAACGCAAGGAATTGTCATAGCAGCTGCGCAGCAATTCTTCCTCATCTTGATTGCCGTCCATCCAAGCCGGCCCAACCGCATGGATCACATACTTTGCAGGCAGGTTAAATGCCGGTGTGATCTCTGCGCTGCCTACATCAATGCGTCCAATTGCCTGCCGAGCAATCAGAAGTCCAGGACCTGCCGCTTCATGAATCATTGCGTCAGTCCCCAGACCGATCACAGGCCGCGGGTTCGCTGTATTGACAATGGCATCCACGTGCATATTGGTAATATCGTTCCTGACGATTTCAAACGGCATACCCATTCTCCCTTCTGCTATTTCTGATTATATTTTATCACAAAAACCAAAAGTCTGCAAGATTATGCCTTCTTTGCCAGCTGAAACAACAATACGATCGGGAACAAAATGATCCACAACAAAGTCATAATGTTTACCTCCTTTTTGTAGAGATCCAATTTTCATTTGCGCCACATTCTTATGCAAGGTTAAACAACTTCATACAATCATCGGTGCCTTGTCTTGCCTGGATCAACTGGACGGACCCATCTCTCAATTTAATAAGAAACAGCAATCTGGGGTCATTTCTGAGCACTCCGCAATACACTTTACCAACGCACTGTGCAGAAGCAATCGGCTTTGGATTAAAGCAATCATAATAGCCACCCAAATGCTTCACATTTTTTCGGCAAATTTTTCGACTGCCATCGCGAAAAATCTGCGCATAGTTGATGATTATATTGGATATATGCTCTTCCACATTCAAAATCTGAACGCCAATCACCTTTTCGAAATTCATGACCATTACCTCCCCGATCACTGATAAAATCAGTATATCAGCGAAACAGTCCAATAAAACGGCACCAAAAAGAAAAAGCACCGGCTGAAAAGCCGGTGCCATTTCTTTTTCAATTACTTTCCAACATTGTAGATCCAACGAATCAGTCCGGTTTTTTCACCATTCTCATAATGCCCGTATACCAAAATAATATCACCGTTATTTTGAACCAAAATATAATACACATCAACGCCTCTGAAAATCGGACTTGCCTTTCCTTTTCTATATATAACCGCATTATTTTGCTCCAAATCATCGGCTATTGCACGATATCGTCCGCCAAATTTTGTTCTCAGTTGGCTGAATACGGACTCGGACATGGTCGTTTCTAAAAACTGCGTATAATAATATGCTCGACCAAAGGTCTCATTATACAGTTTTCCATCTTTTAGTGTTATCTTCGGAATATCATCCCTTACCCAATTGTAAGTCGGGTCGCTATATAAAAGCACTGCATTGCTTTTCTGCTTTTCTATATGTGTAACATCTTCTTCACCAAGTAATACCGTATAGATTTTTTCTTTATACGCTCTTATTTTTGCATCATAGTCCTCGCCTTCTCTATGCTGCTGCCATTCCACCCAAAGGCTGGAGTCCATGGGTTGGTAAAAGATGATTCTAACATCTGTTTTTTCTACGTCATATGTAGCAAGGATCCGCCGCATATAATACGCATTTATGAATCTGGCGTCGAACATTAGCGAAACAAACTCTCTGCTCAAAGGTTCTCGTTCCTTACTTGTAAACAGAGCATAAGTAAAATCACCATCATAATCGTGCTGTATAGCATACAGATCCAATCCATCGGTTGCGTCAAGGCCAAAATATTCCGGGTACTGCTCCGTCAATTCAATTTGCTCAAAGCTGAGCTTATTTACATCGGTTTCACCGTAATATCTTTCCTTGGGATTTGTAAGAAAACACAGAGCGACCGTAAGACATACGATCACTGCGCCGGTCACGACCCAAACAGTTGGTTTTTTGTAGCTGAGAACAGCTTTTATCCGTTCTTTTACCCCCACTTCGCCAAAAGCAAGGGGACAAACCTCGATCATGCGTCGATTCACGTTGCAAGACAACAGCGTCTGGGAATAATCTGCTCTGGCATCATGATCCAGTTCTTTGATCACTTTTTCATCGCAGGCCAGCTCAATATCCCGGCAAAGCAGAATATAACCGACCCAAATCAGCGGATTGAACCAATGAATCCCAAGAAGCATAAAACCCAAAGGCTTCCAAAGATGATCTTTTCTTTTTATATGGGTCTGCTCATGAGCGATCACAAGAGGCATATTTCCCTCTTCCATGTCAAAGGGCAGATATATTTTGGGCTTTATCATTCCAAGAACAAAAGGCGAATTCACATTCTCGCTTTGATAAATTTGATCCCGCAGCAAAACCGCTGTGCCGACCCTATGTTTGATCCGCCCATAACTCACAGCCGCATAAACTGCAAACACCACCATGCCCAGAATCCAAATCGCCGCAAAAATAAAGCACCAGACCTGTAACGGATTTGCGCTCTCTCCGGGCATTGGCCGGAAAGATTCACTGATCACCGGATTTACCGCATTGTTCAACACTTGAATTCCCGAATTTATGGTTGGAATCTGGGAAGTCATAATATTAGGGCTTACTGTTTCTGCACTCGGAATCTGACTGAACACACTTTCAAAAGAAAAGGGAAAAATCAGGCGAAAACCAACCATGCCCCACAACGCCACCATCATCCATTTCGGCGCATTCTTATAAAAAAGGCGCAAAAGCAAAACTGCAAGTACCACATAGCTTGCAGATATACTCATATTGACAATTTCAATAAACAGATCTGCCATTATCGTTCCCCTTCCCGATAACGGTCGATCATTTGCTGCAACGCATTGATCTGTTCCTCAGAAATTTTCTGATGTTTGGTAAAAGCCGCAATAAATGCAGGCAGAGAACCTTCAAAGGTTTTCTCCACCATTTCGTGGATCTCGGCACCCTGCACCTGATCCTTCGTAACCAAAGAGGTAACCACGGTATTCTTGTTTTGCAAAACGCCCCGCTCTGACAGACGTTTCATAACCGTGTAGGTGGTGGTAGGCTTCCAGCCAAGCTGTTCCTGGCACAGCTTAACCAACGCACTGCTTTTCACCGGTTCATGTTCCCACAAAATCAGACAAAAACGGTACTCACTTTCAAAAATCTTCGGCACTTCCATTTGCGTTTTCCCCTTTCTCTAATCCATTAGAGTATATGTATAATCTAACACATTAGAGCACTTTTGTCAATACATTTAACAAAAAGAAGCACCGGCTGAAAAGCCGGTGCTTTTTTATTTTACAGCAGGCCTAATTCCGCTGCGCCTACGACTTTGATTTCGCTTGCCGCAAGTGCCGTACGGAACGCTTCCTCCTCACGAATACGCAGCACCATATAGGCGCAGCCTTTTCCGTGAGTGAACAGAGAGTACATATACTCCAAATCCACATGATACTGAGCTAGAACGGTCAGAAGTTCCGACAATCCAGCAGGACGATCCGGTACCTCCACTACCCAGACAGGGGTCATGGAAAGGATCGCGCCATGTTGCAGCAAAATATCGCTGGCCTTATTGGAATCGTTAACGATCATACGAGCCACACCGTAGTCCATCGTTTCGGCAATGGAGATGGCGCGAATGTCTACATCATTTTCCGCCAAAAGCTGGGTAATCTCCGCCAGCTGACCTGCGCGGTTTTCCAGGAAAACAGAAATCTGATGAATGGTCATACCCTACTCCCCCTTAAATTTTACGCTTATCGATAATACGGACGGCCTTGCCCTCGCTGCGGGCAATGCTCTTAGGCGCAACCAGCTTCACCTTGGCTGCCAAACCCAACATGGATTTCAGCGCGCCAACCAATGCTTTTTCCGCATCTGCGATCTTGCCCAGAGAATCGGAGAACATATCCGGGTTCATCTCCACCATAATCTCCAAGGTATCCGAATGGTTCACCCGGTCCACTACGATCTGGTAATTGGCTGCGTAGCCCTGCTGCATCAGCACCGTTTCAATTTGGGACGGGAACACATTCACGCCGCGAATGATCAGCATATCATCACTTCTGCCCATAGGCTTGGACATCTTCACATGGGTTCTGCCGCAGGGACATTTCTCCCGAGTCAAAACGCAAATATCCTTCGTGCGGTAGCGAAGCAGTGGGAATGCCTGCTTGGTAATGGCGGTAAACACCAGCTCGCCCTTGCTGCCCTCGGGAAGCACCTCGCCCGTGTCCGGATCGATGATCTCCGCAATAAAGTGATCCTCGTTGATGTGCATACCCGTTTGGGCGGAGCACTCAAAAGCCACACCCGGGCCGGAGGTTTCCGTAAGGCCATAAATATCGTATGCCTTAATGCCCAGCTTATTCTCAATATCGTGGCGCATATCCTCGCTCCACGCTTCTGCGCCAAAGATGCCGGCTTTCAATTTGATCTGATCCCGAATTCCCTGCTCCTCAATGGACTCCGCCAGATAAGCAGCGTAAGACGGTGTGCAGCACAAAATGGTAGTGCCCAGATCCGTCATAAATTGCAGCTGCCGATCCGTGTTGCCGGAGGACATAGGCAATGTCAGACAGCCGACCTTATGGGAGCCGCCATGAAGACCGGCGCCACCGGTAAACAAACCGTAACCATAGGCTACCTGGCACACATCGTCCTTATCGCCACCGGCTGCCACAATGGCTCTGGCGCAGCAATCCTCCCACAGATCCACATCGTGCTGGGTGTAAAATGCTACCACGCGCTTGCCGGTGGTGCCGGAAGTAGAATGGATCCGCACACAATCAGAAAGAGGCATGCCCAAAAGACCATAGGGATAGGCCTCACGCAGATCGTCCTTGCTCAAAAACGGCAGTTTATGCAGGTCTTCCACGCCTTTTATATCATCGGGTGTTACGCCCTTTTGCTCCATCTTTTTCCGGTAATACAGCACATTATCCCACACATGACGTACCTGCTTGACCAATCGCTCATTCTGCCATGCGCGAATTTGCTCATAAGATGCCGTTTCGATCTCCGGCTGATAGTATTTCCCCACGTAAATCTCCCCTTTTAGGCGCCTAAGCCAAGGTAAAATGCTTTTTTATTCATTTCCAGGAACTTCTCCGGAACGCTCTGCTCAATGGCTTGCAGCCACTCTGCTTCCGGAATGTCAAAATATTTGGAAAGCTTACCCATGAGCACCAGGTTCACCGCTTTGGAAGAACCGGCCTGCTCCGCAAGAGACAGAGCATCTACTGCGTCCAGATCAATGCCGGCTGCGCGCATTTTCTGCGCCAGATCCTCCGGATATTCCGCAGCACCGATGATCACCGGCATGGGATTGATCTGCTGAGTATTAGCGATGAGCTTTCCGCCGGGCTTTAAATATTCCGTCCACCGGGCAGCTTCCAGCAATTCAAAGGAAACGATAATATCCGCCTGACCTTTATCGATCACGGGAGAATACACCTTATCGCCAAAACGCACATAGGTTACCACGCTGCCGCCACGTTGGCTCATGCCGTGAACTTCGGACACTTTAATATCGTAACCCCGACTCAAAAGAAGTCTTCCCAACAGTTTGGAGGCCAGCAGACTTCCCTGTCCGCCTACGCCAACGATCATCACATTTTTTGTTTCCATGATCAGACCTCCTTTAATGCGTCCAGCTTGCAAAGCTGCGCGCAAACACCGCAGCCAACGCACTGCGTGCTGTCCACCTTTGCCTTACCGTCAACCATGCTGATGGCAGGGCAACCAATGCGCATACAAGCCTTACAACCTACGCACTTAGCAGCATCTACTTCCAGGGGTTTCTTGTGCTTGACATATTTCAGCAGTGCGCAGGGGCGACGGGAAATGATTACCGACGGCTCAGCCGCTGCCAGCTCTTCCCGGATCACTTCATCGCACTGGGCAAGATCATAAGGATCTACCACGCGCACTCTCTGAATGCCCACAGCACGGCACAAACTTTCCAGGTCGATCTTTGCGCAGGGATCGCCCTTCAAATTGAAGCCGGTGGTAGGGTTCTGCTGATGTCCGGTCATGCCGGTAATGGAGTTATCCACAATGATCACCGTGCCGTTGGACTGGTTATACGCCATGTTCACAAGGCCCGTGATACCGGAATGCATAAAGGTAGAGTCACCGATCACCGCAACGGTCTTGCCATCTGCTGCGCCATTTTGCGCCTTGGTAAAGCCATGCAGGCCGGATACAGATGCGCCCATGCAAATCACCGTATCGACGCTGGCCAAAGGCGCTACTGCGCCCAAGGTATAACAACCGATATCGCCCAAAACGGTGATCTTATTCTTCTTCAACGTATAGAACAGGCCTCTGTGGGGGCAACCGGCACACATGACCGGAGGTCTGGGAGGGATCGCCTCATTCAGCTTCACGCCCTCTTCACAAACCAGTCCCATTGCCTGGGCAACCCGATTCTGGCTCAGTTCATCGATGCAGGAAAACTTTTCCTTGCCCATGCAGGCAATGCCCAAATTCTTACAATGCTGCTCAATGAAGCCATCCAGCTCCTCTACCACAAGGACACATTCCACATCTGCAGCAAAGTCGCGGATCTTCTGCTCCGGCATCGGCCAGATCATACCCAATTTCAGAACCGGGAACTTTTCACCATAGACTTCCTTCACGTACTGATAAGAAGTGGAAGATGTGATAATGCCCATTTGCTTGCTTTGACCGGGCTCGACCCGGTTAATGGGTGCAGTTTCTGCATATGTAACCAAAGCGCTGGTTCTCTCTTCCACCACCGGGTGGCGCTTCTTGGCATTGCCGGGCATCATAACATACTTGGCAATATCTTTCTGATATTCCTTGGTCACTTCCTGCCGCTGACCCAATTCTACAACGCTCTGGGAATGGGAGACCCGGGTGCACATTTTGACCAGCACCGGAGTATCAAACTCCTCGGAAATGGAATAAGCCAGCTTGGTAAAAGCCAGCGCTTCGGCAGAGTCTGCCGGTTCCAGCATGGGAATCTTAGCCGCCATGGCATAATGGCGGGAATCCTGCTCATTTTGAGAAGAATGCATACCTGCATCGTCCGCGACACCGATGACCATACCTGCATTAACGCCGGTATAGGAAATGGTGAACAGCGGATCAGCAGCCACATTCAAACCCACGTGCTTCATGCCGCAAAAACTGCGCTTACCGGCAACAGATGCACCAAAAGCCGCTTCCATGGCCACCTTTTCATTGGGCGCCCACTCGGCATAAACCTCCGGATATTTGGCGATCGCTTCCGTGATCTCGGTGCTGGGTGTACCGGGATAGCTGGAAACGAAGCTGCATCCGGCTTCGTATAATCCACGGGCAACCGCCTCATTGCCCAAAATCAACTGTTTCATTACATATCCTCCTTTGTGTCCACAATGGGAAACCCAGTGCTATGGAAGCGATCACTCAGCCGGTAATCTGAACCTCCACCAATCTGCCCTGGCAATACTTCTGCCGCAGAACCGGTTTCTCGATCTTACCGGTAGGATTCCGGGGAACGCTATCAAAGTAGATCTTCCGGGGGCGCTTATAACGGGGCAGCGCCTTGCAGAACTCATCGATCTCCGCCTCGGTACAGGTCTCGTTTTCTTTAATTTCAATGATTGCAGCTGCGATCTCACCCAAACGGGCATCTGGCAAACCGATCACCGCCACATCCTTGATCTTATGGAAGGTGCGAAGGAAATCTTCGATCTGCACCGGGTACAGATTTTCACCACCGGAAATGACCACGTCCTTTTTCCGGTCTACCAGATAAATAAATCCGTCCTCATCTTCCCGGGCCATATCACCGGTGAAGAGCCAGCCGTTTTTCAGCACTTCCTCAGTAGCCTCGGGATTCTTATAATAGCACTGCATCACACCGTCGCCCTTGACGATCAACTCACCCACATCGCCCTTGGTCACTTCCACACCGACAGGATCCACGATTTTTGCCTGCCAACCGTAACCTGGCTTGCCGATAGCGCCCACTTTATGGGCATTTTCCACGCCCAAGTGCACGCAGCCAGGTCCGATGGATTCGGAAAGGCCATAGTTGGTATCATACTGATGGTGCGGGAACACCTTCAACCAACGATGGATCAAACTGGGAGGCACGGGCTGTGCGCCAATATGCATCAGCCGCCACTGATCTAAACGATACTTGCTCAGATCCACCAGATTCGACTCGATCATATCCAGAAGATCCTGCGCCCAGGGCACCAGCAGCCAAACGATGGTGCACCGCTCCTCCGTCACTGCCCGCAAGATCCACTCGGGCTTTACGCCACGCAGAAGAACTGCCTTGGACGCGGAAAGAAGCGAACCAAACCAGTGCATCTTGGCGCCGGTATGGTAAAGGGGCGGAATGCAAAGGAACACATCTTCCCTGCTCTGGGAATGGTGGTTCTGCTCCGTAAGGCAGGAATGAACCAACGCCTGATGATTATGTAGGATCGCCTTGGGAAAGCCGGTGGTACCGGAGGAAAAATAAATTGCCGCATCGTCCGTCTCACACAAGGCAACCGGAGGCGCGGAAGAAGAACAAAATCCCATCAAATTGATACAATCTTCTGTATAATCAGGGCCTTCCTTGCCCACAAAGAACTTCATGCGCACATCCGGAATTTCCTGGGCGATAGCGTCCATTCGGCTGATAAACTCCGGGCCAAACACCAGGACTTCCACATCCGCCAGTTCCAGACAATATTTGATCTCATCACTGCTGTAACGGAAGTTCATGGGCACAGCAATGCAGCCCGCCTTCAAAATGCCGAAATACACCGGCAGCCATTCCAGACAGTTCATGAGCAAAATCGCAACTTTTGTACCCTTTTTCAGGCCACGGCTCAGCAGCAGATTGGCAAAGCGATTGGCTCTGCGGTCAAAATCCTGCCAGCTAAGCTCACGACGATAAGGCGCGCCTTGCTGCGCACTTTCGATCAGGTTAAAATCCCACCAAGTAGTAGCCTGATCCCGCTGCTCCGAAGGATTGATCTCCACCAAAGCCGTTTCCTCACCGTAAAGCCGGGCATTTCTTTCCAAAAAATCAGTAATCACCATAATTTTCACCCTTTGGCGCATTGAAAAACTCCATTGTGCCGAATAAGAAATAATGCAGAATATATGCATTTTTATGCATATATTCTTATTTTTATAGTTTACCACCATACCCCACGCAAGTCAACAGCATAAGACAATAAAACACAGAAAAACCCGGGATTCGCAATACCGCAAACCCCGGATTTCCGTTATGCTTTTGTCATTTCCTGCTTCTGCTTTTTCGCCTTGCGAATATACGGATAATAGAATAATCCGATGAGTGTAACGCCAAGGGCAAGAATCACAGCCAAATATACAAACCAATGCCACATTTGCGTCAGCGGAATGTTCAACGGTGTCTCTTGCGTAAAGAAGAAATTGGTGGAGAAATCCACGCTGACCAGTTGACCGTTTTCATAAGTAGGAACTGCGAACATGGAATTTAAGTAAATAGATATAAACGCCATAGTGCCAAGGATCCCCATGGTGGAAAGATAATGCTTCGGCTGAATATTGACTTCCTTGGATAGGGCAATATACATACCCAGCACCACCAGCATCGCATGATACAGGAAATACTGATACGGGTGGCTATGAAGGAATGCATCTACCACAGTCGTATCTGCGGTAAAAATCGACGGCATCATAATGGCCAGAAACGCGCCGATGGTGCAGGTCGGATACATAAACGCCAACACCGTTTCCCGCAATTTCTCATTCTTAGAGAATCGAGCGAAGAAAATCATAGCGATCTGAATAGAGCACAAATGAAAAGGCAAATGATGCATTTCCAAGTAAAGGTGCATCGTGCTGCCATCTGCGGAGGGCACCATCTGCAACACGCTGAATGTTTTGACCAGTTCAGAGATCACGCAGCCAACGCAGGCAACGCTCAGCACCTTTTGCAGCGAGGGTTTATATTTCAACAGATACCAAAACGCGGCAAATGCGCCCAGAAAGCAAACCACCAACCAAAAAATATGCGCCAATGTAAACATGCCGTACCATTCCTTTCTTTTCGTCAAAAACTACCGTTATCATAATATATCCACCGCTGTTTGTCAAAGGAAAGTACCGTGATTTGCAAAACATCTCCCGGACAAAGCCCGGGAGATGTTTTGATTATTTTACTGCTTTTCCGATTCGTAAAGAGCAATGGCTCTGCGAATGTTCCATTCGCTGGCGCTGAGCAGCCGCTCCGCCTCTTCGATGGAAACACCGGTGATCTCCGAAACGATCCGCTTCATACGACCGATGAGCTTTTCATTGGTGGCGCTCAGGTTGATCATCAAATTCTCATAGACCTTACCGGTCTTGATCATGGAGCAGGTGGACAGCATATTGAGCACCAGCTTCTGGGCAGTACCCGCCTTCATTCTGGTAGAGCCGGTAATAACTTCCGGGCCGGTATCCGTCACGATAGAGATCTGGGCAGTCCGATCCAGCAAAGTATCCGCATTGGAGGTCAGACCCACCGTCACGCAGCCCAGGCTCTTGGCATATTCCAGCGCACCGATCACATATGCAGCGCCGCCGGCAGCACTGACGCCCACGACCACATCGTTGCCGTTCAGATTCTGTGCTTTCAAGTCTTCCACACCGGCAATTTCGTTATCTTCCTGGTTTTCAGATGCCCGGAACATGGTCTCCTTGCCACCGGCAATGATGCCGATAACCGTACCCTGGGGCACACCGTAAGTAGGCGCGCACTCGGTGGCGTCAATGACGCCGGTTCTGCCGGATGTGCCGGCACCGATATAGATAAGTCTGCCACCCTTTTCAAAAGCCACAGAAATCGCGTCTACCGCTTCTGCGATATGATCGATCTGCTCTCCTACCGCACGGACTGCATTGTAGTTCTCGTCCTGGATCGCCCGAAGCATATCCACCGTGGACATTTTATCAATATGTGTTGTATTGGGATTGCGCATTTCTGTTCTTAACATAATCGTTACCCTCTTTCCTGATATTCATTTTCCAATTTATCCATATTTTTCAGTTCTACACCGCTGATCTTCCCGCAAAGCCGGCAAGCGCCCAGCACCTGAGGCAATTGGGGAACCACCATAATCAGACCCGGATGAAGATATTTTTCCACCATGGATCGGAACAGCGCATTTCCCGTGATCAGACCGCCGGAAAGAATCACCCGATTTCCGCAAGGATAGCCACTGGCTGCATAGTTGATCACCATGGCCAGTTCCTTGGCATTCTCGTCCAAAATCTGAGCGGCAATTTCATCGCCCTGCTCCAATGCTGTGAACACCAGCGGCGCAAAGGACGCAATGTAAGACTGATCATGGCAGTAAACTTCCCGGATGCACAAAGAAACCGGGCCGCCCAATCTGGCTTTCACCAGCGGAGTGATCTTACTCGGCTGTCCCAAACCTTCCTCATCTGCAAGGGCGGTTTGCAGCGCAGCTCTGCCGATATCATAGCCACTGCCGTTTCTGCTGAGTAGATAGCCCCAGCCGGTGAGCCGATGCAGGGTATCCCCTACTTTGGCATACACCACAGAGCCGGTACCGCAAATGGCTGCAATGCAATTTTCCTCATCCGTACCCGATGCGATCACATTCATAATATCCGTTTCGCAGCGCAAAATCACATTGGGATAGCGCTCTTTGAGCATTTTTTCAATGATCTTTCCGTTGCCGCCGGTCAGAAAGCCGGATGCGCCAACAAAAATACCCCGAACTGCTCCGTGC
This sequence comes from Faecousia sp., assembly GCA_045647845.1. Taxonomy (GTDB): domain Bacteria; phylum Bacillota; class Clostridia; order Oscillospirales; family Oscillospiraceae; genus Faecousia. The sequence continues at coordinate 29,256 of JAZRMV010000008.1, read as the reverse complement.
GCTGATACGATACGGTCGATGCCCTCCTGCAACAGCAGCGCGCTCTGCTCGATGCCCACTGCATTGGGGTTACTTCCCCCCAACACAAAGCGATCCAGCACATTGCCGCTCTCGGTAAAGGCCACAAATTCCGTTTTTGTGCCGCCACCGTCAATGCCGATCATACATTGGGGGCGATCATCAGAAGCGCACAGCAGCGCATCCACCGAAACATCCAGCGTCTTGGCAAGCAGACACAAATTCTCAATATCCGGTGCAGCCAAACCCCGCTCCCATTTGGAAACGGATTGGGGGCTGATCTGCAAGATCGCTGCCAGACGGGTTTGGGAAATGCCTTTTTTCTCCCGGTAAGTTTTAATATTTACCGGTAACCGTTTTATTTGATTCAAACTGCCACCTCCCGCTAATTTCAACTGCATGTTCATTATATCCCTATATTTTTTGTTTTTCAAGGACTTAATAGGCGAAATTTAAAAAATATTACAACCGTTAGTTGTAATTAGACCGATAAAAAGGGCTGGCTTTTCGCCAGCCCTTAAAATATTTAGCCAAACAGCTTCGTTGCTTCCTGGTAAAGGGTCTCCACATAACGGGAAATTTCCTCCGACAGATATGCATAAGCAGTTCCCTTTTCGATCACGGCGGGAGCCGGATAGACGACCTCGCTCTCGCTCAGGTAGTCTTCCATATAGTCCTTTGCCGCGGAAATGGGAGAAGCGTAACAGATGTAATCCATGTTCGCACCGGAAATTTCCGGATCACACAGGAAGTTGATGAACAACTCAGCCGCTTCTTTTTCCTTGCAGCAAGTGGGAATGCACATGGCGTCCGTAAACCGGTTAAAGCCCTGATCCTCCGGCAGATAGAATGCAAGATCCGGATTATTTTCCATCATGAGCATGCAGTCGCCTGCATAGTAAGGCGCGATATACGCCTCACCGTTTTCCATCATGGAATAAATCTGATCCATCACATAATTCTGCACCAGAGGCCGCTGCTCCGCCAGTTTTTCTGCGCAGGCTTTCAGCTCGTCTTTGTTGGTGGTATTCACATCATAGCCGAGCAAATACTGGGCAATACCAAAAGCGTCCCGGGAATTATCGATCATCAGGATCTTCTTGGCATACTTTTCGTTCCACAAAAGCTCCCAGCCGGTCACATCCTCTTCGTCCACGAACTTGGTATTATAGAGGATTCCCACCGTGCCCCAGGTGTAGGGAACGGAGTATTTATTCTCCGGGTCATAAGCAGGGTTCTTAAATTCATCGTCCACATACGAGAAGTTCGGAATATTGGAAAAATCCAGCTCCATGAGCATATTTCCCTGGATCATTCGATCGATCATGTAGTCGGAAGGAATGATCACGTCCACCGTAATGCCGCCGTTTTTCAGTTGAGAATACAGCGCCTCGTTAGACTCATAATAGGACATATGCACTTCGATATGAGGATACCGACGCTCAAACTCGGCAATCAAGTCCATGGTGCCGTCACTGCCGTCAGCCATGTTCATGCCCCAGTTTTTCACATTGAGAACGATCTTCTCCTGCCGGTTGCCGAAAAACAGCCAACCGCAGCCAATGATCATGCACACCGCCACTGCACCGGCGATCCACCGCCGGGCGATCAGCCAACCACGGGACACCGGGCGCTCATTTTCCTTTTTCCGTCCTGCGCGGATTTGCAGCAGGCTCATAGTGAGCATCAGCACAAAAATCAGCGCAAACAGTAAGGTGAACATGGCGTAGACCTTTGGGTGAATGGGCTTTTTAGTGTAGGTATAGATCTCTACCGGCAAGGTCACAAAGTCCGAACCGATCACGAAATAGCTGATCACGAAATCGTCAAGACTCATGGTAAAAGCCATGATGCCACCAGCCAAAATACCCGGCAAGATCTCGTGAAGAGTAACCTTGAAGAACGCCTGCACCGGAGTGCAGCCCAAGTCCATGGCAGCATCGTTAAGTGCCGGATTCATCTGCTGCAATTTTGGCATGACGTTCAAAATCACGTAAGGCAAGCCAAAGGTCACATGGGCGATCAGCAACGTCCAGAAATTGAGGCTTTCTCTTCTGCCCAGCAAACCGCTGCCCACAAAAATAAACAGCAGCGACAAGCTGACACCGGTTACGATGTCCGGATTGGTCATGGGAATGTTGGTCAAATTCATGACCACATTACGCATCTTAGGTTTTAAGTTATGAATACCGATAGCCGCCACAGTGCCAAACGCCACCGAAATGGCAGTGGAAAGCAAAGCCACCAACACGGAGTTGCCCAGAAGATTCAGAAGATCCTCATCCCGGAAAAGCTCCGCATACTGTTTCAGGGTAAAGCCCTCAAACTGGGTGATGTCCTTTCCCGTGTTGAACGATGCCAAAATCAGCACCATCATGGGTAAGTACAAAAATGCGAATATTAGGATCGTAATCCAGCGGTTTGTCCGTTTCATACCACAACACCGCCTTCCTCATCGCCAGCAAAGCGGTTCATGATGCCGGTGCACACCAGCACCAGGAGCATCAGAAGCAAGCTCAGCGCTGCGCCCAGATTGGGGTTGTCGCCCTGCTTAAAGAGCCGCTCGATCAAGTCGCCAATGAGCACCGTATCGGTACTGCCCAGCTTCTGAGAAATATAGAAAGTGGACACCGCAGGCACAAATACCATGGTAATGCCGGAAACGATACCGGGCATACTCAAAGGCAGAACCACCCGCAAAAATGTTTTTGCCGGTGTACAGCCTAAGTCCTCTGCTGCCTCGATCAGCCGGTTATCGATCTTCACGATCACCGCATAAAGCGGAAGGATCATATAGGGCAGATAGTTATACACCATGCCCAGAATCACCGCACCGGGGGTGCGGATCAGCTGCACTCTGCTAAGGCCGATGGCTTCCAGGATATTGTTGATAATACCCGTATCCTGCAAAAGGCCTACCCAAGCCAGAGTACGCAGCAAAAAGGTCATGCACATAGGCAGCATGACCAGCATGTAAAGCAGCTTTTGCACCACTTCACTGCGGTGCGCAATATAATATGCTACCGGATAACCCAACAGCAGGCAGATCACCGCAGAGATCAGCGCATAGCCAACAGACTGACCCATCACCGGCAAATACACGGAAAGATTCTGTAAATTATTCCAGGTAAATGCACCGGTATCCGGATCTGTCAGCGCATAATAGGCCACTACGCCCAGAGGGATCAGCGTAAACACTACCATCCAGATGGCATAAGGCACGCTGAGCCAAACAGAGTTATTCTTCTTCATCCTGGGCATCCTCCGTCAGCTCATCATATGCGGCTGAATAGGAGCTATAGTCGCCGAACAAGCCGGAGTACTCGCTCTTTTTCATAATGTGGATATCTTCCGGATTCAGCAAAATGCCGATGGTAGAACCTTCGGGGCAGAAATCCGTAGTCTGGATCAGCCACTTAAAGCCCTTAAACTCTACAATAATATCGTAATTGAGCCCCTTGAAGGTAATCGATGTAACGGTGCCCACCAGATGGCCCTGATCCGGAGGAACGATATCAATATCCTCCGGCCGGATCACCACATCCACCGGCTCGTTGGGTTCAAAGCCCTTATCCACGCACTGGAATGTGCGTCCGAAGAAACGCACCTTGTAATCGGAAAGCATCACGCCGTCCAAAATATTACTCTCACCGATAAAGTCCGCCACGAAAGCGTTCTTCGGCTCATTATAAATGTCTTCCGGTTTACCCATCTGCTGAATTCTGCCCTTGTCCATAACCACCACGGTATCAGACATGGAAAGGGCTTCTTCCTGGTCGTGGGTAACATAAATAAAGGTAATACCCATCGCCTGCTGGATACGTTTCAGCTCGATCTGCATATCTTTACGCAGCCGCAGATCCAATGCGCCCAGAGGTTCGTCAAGAAGCAGCACCTTAGGACGATTGACCAAGGCTCTGGCGATAGCCACACGCTGCTGCTGACCGCCGGACAGAGAACCGATCCGTCTGTGACCGTAGCCCTTCAAGCTCACGATCTCCAACATCTGGTTGACCCGTTCCGCGATCTCTTCCTTGGAAAGCTTCGCAACTTTCAAACCGAAAGCAATATTGTCAAAAACATTCAAATGCGGAAACAGCGCATACCGCTGGAACACCGTATTGATCTGGCGCTGATAAGGCGGAACATCATTGATCCGTGCGCCATCAAATGTCACTGTACCAGCAGTGGGAGATAAAAAACCGCCAATAATCCGCAAGGTAGTGGTTTTACCGCAACCGGAAGGGCCCAGTAACGTTAAAAACTCCTTATCGTTGATATAAAGATTGATACTGTCGAGAATACGTTCCCCGTCGAACTCCATGGTAAGATCCTGGAGCCTGATGAGTTCCTTAGACATTATCCTCCCCCATTTCTTTATATATTTTCGTTATATTACGACAATTATAACTATATCGCAAAATCGCCTAATGTCAATGTTTTTTCCCCTTTTCCCATGAAAGAAAAAATTTTTCTTTTTTGGGTTTAACTTCCATCATACCGGGAAATACTTGCTTTGGAGGTGCTTACTATGAAAAGCAACAAAAACACCGGTAATGGCATTTCCGGTAAGGGCTACTACATAGCCCTGATCCTGTGCGCGATTGCCATCGGGATTTCCGGCTATATGTATTACCAAACCAACAACGACCCCCAGTTAAACGGTCCGACGCTGGACGCAAATGCCACCGCTGGCAATGACGATGTGCAAGCCGGCGCTACCCAGCCCAACCTGAATAACCAGGGAAACAACGACGCTCCGTCGCCGACTCTGCCCCAAAAGCCGATCAAAACGACCATGCCCGTTTCCGGCAACACCGTCGCGCAGTACGCCATGGACTGCCTCAGCTACAACCCCACCACCCGGGACTGGCGGGTGCACAACGGGATTGACATTGCCGCAGAAGCCGGCACAACAGTTTGCGCAGCCGCAGACGGTACTGTTTACACGGCCTATGAAGATGATACCATGGGTACGACTGTGGTCATTCGTCATGATAACGGTTATGTGACCAAATATTCCAGTTTGGGCAAGCAACTGAGCGTTTCTCCCGGTGATACGGTGAAAATGGGTGATGCCATCGGTGTCATCGGCAATACCGCTTTGCTGGAAAGTGCTGTGGGCGACCATGTGCATTTCAGCGTGACCCATAACGATGCGCCCATGGATCCCATGGCATTTCTGAATTTGGAATAATTTCTTTTTCTTTCCTCTTTTTTTGGAGCCGTTTTAAACGGCTCCGCTTTTTTTATCATAGATTTTTCAGCCTGGGGCACACTAATTTTGAGTAAAGCAAAAGGAGGGAAAAATCATGACCGATAACGCAAACAAGAGTATTGAATGCACCGTACGCCAGTGCGCATACCACTGCAACAGCGCCAACTACTGTTCTCTGGACAAGATTCTCGTGGGCACCCACGAAGCCAACCCCAGCATGGATCAGTGCACCGACTGCATGTCTTTCCGGAAGAAGTAAACACACTTACTGCGGCGGCAAATGCCGCCGCATTTCTTTTATAAACTTGACGAACCAGAAAAAACCAATTATTATGTAAGGGTATTTCCGGATATTTCCTGTTTATAAAAATTTTTAAAATCGTACACAGTTATTTCATAATACCTTTTTATCATAAAAATAACCAAATCCCCCGAGGAGGAACCGTTTATGGATCAACAAGAAACACAAGAGCTGGCACAGGATATTCAAGAAGAAGTTGCGCCTCAGCCTGAATCCCCCTTTGCCGATTCCCCCTATGAAGCAGCGCCCGCTCCCCAGGAGCAAGAACCCATCTGGCAATGGGAACCGGTGACGGAGCCTGCCCCAAAACCCAAAAAGCCCGTCAACACCAAGTTCTGGAAACGGGTTCTGGCTTGTGTTCTGGTTGCAGCGCTGGTGGCTTCCGGCTGCGGCATCACCGCATTTTGCATCAACCAACGCTGGGAAAAAGAAAGCAGCCAGACAGAAGCTTATATCAATCATCTTTCTCAGCAGATCGCTGCTTTGAAAAACAAGATCAACAATTCTCTCGGAAACGGCAATTCCATATCCGGTACGCCCAACACCTCTGCCGACGGCTTGACTCCGGCGCAAGTATACGCCAAATGCGTAAACAGCGTGGTAGCGATCAGTGCCTCCACCACAAGTCAGAGCAGCGCAGGCTCCGGCTTTATTCTTTCCGAAGATGGCTATGTGGTTACCAACTCTCATGTGATCAGCGGCGCCACCCAGATTTTTGTGACCACCCACGACGGTGAAGATTACGCAGCCGAACTGATCGGACACGACGAGAACAACGATGTTGCGCTTCTGAAAATCGAAGCAGAGAATCTTCCCTATGTCACCATTGGCAGCAGTGAGGATCTGATCGTCGGCGACCAAGTGGTTGCCATTGGCAATCCCTTGGGCACCCTTAACGCCACCCTTACCGTCGGCTATATCAGCGGCAAGAACAGAACCGTTTCCACCGATGGCTCTTCTATCAATATGCTCCAAACGGACGCAGCCATCAACCCGGGCAACTCCGGCGGCCCCTTGTTTAACATGAAGGGCGAAGTGATCGGCATCACCACCGCCAAATATTCCGGCACCACTTCCTCCGGCGCATCTATTGAAGGCATCGGCTTTGCCATTCCCATTGACGATGTGATGCCTCTGCTGGAAGAAATTCAAAACAACGGCTATGTATCTACCCCCTATATGGGCATCAGCATTACCGACCAATTTGCGGGCATGGGCGCTTATGTGGTGCAAGTGGACAAAGGCTCTGCTGCCGCAGTAGCCGGTATCCGCGTAGGCGACCTGATCGTATCCATGGGTGAACACAGCGTTTCCAGTGTATCCACCCTCTCCGCAGCTATGCGTGATTTCAAACCCGGTGATACCACCAAGATCACCGTCTTCCGCAGCGGCAAACTGATCGAGCTGACTATCACCTTCGGTGAAAAACCCCACAACTGATTGCCTTGCATCTAAAAGACCTGTCTGACGGCAGGTCTTTTATTTTAACTAAAATTGTCGAAAAATATCGAAATTTATCTGCGTCTGAGAAATTGCAAAATCCCAACGGATATGATATTTTATAAACAGAAAATTTCAGTGAAAGGCGGTGTGGTATGCAGAGGCGGAAAATTCTCCTTGCTGATTCTTCCGAAGAGTTTCGTTTTGCTTTGGCGGAAGCGCTGCAAGGCATTCATCAGGTTAAAGCTGTGGGCGATGGTTTAGAAGCATTGCAGCTTTTAACTGAATTTCAGCCCGATGTTCTGGTGGTAGATTTCATGTTACCCGGTCTTGACGGTATTTCCTTACTGCAAAAAGCTGCCGAAAACAACATTTGCCCGGCAACCCTCGCCACCACCCGATATGTAAGTGACTACACCTTGGACGCTGCTTCCAAATTAGGCGTAGGCTATGTAATGGTCAAGCCCTGCACCATCAGCGCCACGGTCGCCCGGATCATGGATCTGACGCAGCGAATCAGCGCACCAGCCGTTGCCAATCCCGATCCCAGAGTGCTGATCTCCAACACCCTGCTCCGGCTAGGCCTTCGCACCAGTCTGCATGGTTATGGCTATCTCCGGGAAGCCATATTGCTGTCAGCAAAAGACACGGAGCAATCCATCACAAAAGAACTGTATCCCGCTGTTGCAGCACCCTTTGGCACCACCGGCACCCGGGTAGAACGTTCCATTCGCAGCGCCATTGAAAAGGCATGGGAACGCCAGGATCCCGCCATCTGGCAGTTCTACTTTCCTCCGGACGAATCCGGCCGTATCCCCAGACCCACTAACGCAGAATTCATTTCCCGCATAGCAGACCTTTTGATCTTGCAGGGAAATGCCATCCAGGAAGTATAAAACGTCCGTGACTCTGTCAAAGAAATCACGGGCGTTTTTCTGTTTATATAGCTTCTCCGTCATCTTTTTTCTTCAAGAATGTGGCGCTCAGCTTTCTAGAAAAAGGAAAATATTTCCTTATATATATTTCAAAAAGTTACGTTTATTTAACTATTTGACTTTCTTTCCCCCTCCTGCTGCTAAAAAAATTGCTTTTCTTGTACAACAAGAATTGACAAAAACTACCAGGCATTATATAATACAATTATATTCACGCACAAAACATACTGTTTCCAGCAAGGAGGGGATATTGATTGGTACTCACAAAAAGCGAAATGCAAATTATGGATGTTCTTTGGGAAGACGGCAACCCCTTATCCCGCAGCGATTTTCTGGATCGTGCAGCTGAAAAAAGCTGGAAGGACAGCTCTGTTCATATCTTGCTGAACGGGCTTCTGCGCAAAGGTATCATCCGGGAAGCCGGTATTGTAAAACGCACAAAAACCTACGGTCGCACATTTCTCCCCACCATGACCCGGGAGGAATACTTCGCAACTACCACCTTCTCCCACCCCCACAAGCCGGATATGACGGGCCTTGTTCAAGCGCTGCTGGAACGCCCGGAGGCCGACCCGACAACGCTGAAAAACATTCAGAAGCTTGTAGAGCAAAAGCTGAACGCTCTGGAAAACAAATAACAAATAAAAAAACCTGCATTAGAATCACCTAATGCAGGTTTTTTATTGCTTTCGTGCCAGAGTGTAATCGTCACCCTGCCGGAAAAAGGGACAGAAATTACGCCCGGAAGAGAAAAACCGATAGACCTCATCTTCGTCAAGATCCATCATGCAAAAATACTCATCGTATTCTTCATCATAGTCGTAATACCAGCAATTTTCGCACTCTTTACCTTCCATAGGTCTGCCCCCTGTTCAGATAGCCTTCAATATCGAAATTCCGCAGTTTCTCGTCCTTGCGAAGATACAGCGGGTGGTGCGGGTGGCCTTTCTTGGTGATCGCACCGGCACAGTACCATTTTGCTCCATAGGCTACGCCCAGCTGCGCCATATCCTTGACGCAATCTTTCAGATAATCCCGCTTTTCGATCACAGCGCCCCATGCCGCCCAAACAGCAGGCTCCCGGGAAATGGACAGCATGTACCGAAAGGCCTCCATATTTTCCCGGTGCAGTGTAAAATTGCAAACTTTTTCCATGGCATCGGGATCTGTTGCCCGCTGGGCATACACATTGAACATCAAAAAACTGTCGTACCCATTGGCCAGCGCGATCCGCTCCACAGATTTCAAGGTATTGTCCAGATGATCCGGCTCTGCGGTGGAGGGATTCACTCCAATGCAGATCAGCGGCTTTTCGCCCCGTGTTCCCAGGATATACCGGTATTCGGAATAAAAATTAGGCGCATACAGCCATTTTTCTATATCGTAATGCTCACTGGGTGTTTGGGCAGCAATCAACGCCTCGTCAAATGTCACCAGGTTCAGTTCAGCCGTATTTCCGCTGGGTATGTGCATATCATTTCCTCCTCGCTATGCCCAAAGGACACAGTCCACCGGAATATCAAATTCCTCCGTTTCCAGATTTTCCAACACCTGAAAACCATAACACAGCGCCAGCGTAGGATGCTCCGGCTCAGCCTGCAAAAATTTATCGTAAAAACCACCGCCGTAACCGATTCGGTTGCCCTGCATATCAAAAGCAAGGCCAGGCATCAGCACCAGCGCATGGGGATCATCGCCCACCGGAGCATCTTCCACCGGCTCGGGAATTCCCCAATGATTCTTCTCCACTTTGGACAGATCGTCCAGGTAAATAAACTTCATTTCATCGCCATAGATCTTCGGCACAGCCACCCGTTTTCCGTCCCGGAGTGCTCGTTCCAACATAGGAACCGTGCGCACCTCCTGGTTGTAGGGCAAATAGCCATAAATAGTTTTCGCATTCCGGTACAAAGAAGATTCCGCCAAAAGTTCACCCAGGCGAGCACTTGCCTGCATGATCTGTTGGTCGGTCATGGCGCGCTTTTGTTCCCGGATACTCCGGCGAATCGCCTGCTTATCCATGATTTTCCTCTCCTCTTTCCTGCCGAAAAAGCCGAGCCCACAGCAGAATCGCCAGCTGCCCGGGAATTCCAAGGAAGAACATTTTCCAAAGATTGACATGAACAAAGACCAACAGCGTCATATAAATACTGAGCAAGCCGCCCCACATGATCACGCTGATCAATGCACGATTCCAACGAAAATCCTTCCATGCAGAACGCAGACTCAACATCACGATGGCATCTGCCGGGATCGCATACACGAACGCCAGCCAATTTTTCGGAATATCAAGCGCATCGAGCACCACAAAGATCAAAAGCGCCACAAACCACACCAGCAAAGAGGACAAGCAAAGAATGATATTCTTGTTTGCCCGGCGCTTTAAAGTCTTTTCCACCACTTGCCCCATAGCATGCTGCACAGGACCGGTTTTCTCCGGAAGCTCATTGGGGTCTGCCAAAAGTTCACCCACCGAAACGCCAAAGCACTCTGCCAGGGCTGCAAGGGTAAGCACATCCGGGACAGACTCACCCCGTTCCCATTTGGATACTGCTTTATCGGAATAATTCAGTTTTTCAGCAAGCCGAGCCTGTGTCCAGCTTTCCCGTTTCCGGTAAGCGGCAATATTTTTTCCCAGCTGCTTTCTGATTTTCTCGTCGTTCATAGAGCGCCTCCGATTTCAAGCTGCAATTATTTTATCAAAATTTTATCCTAATTGCAACCAATAAATAACACCCACAGAGATTGCTCCCTGTGGGTGAATTTTATTCTTCCGTGGGCATATTGCTGTCAAACAGTGCAGTAGCAGACGCCTCCTCGATCTGGTGGCCTTCCATGCAAGCTGCGAACTGCTCACCAGTCATGGTCTCATTGTCCAGCAAATACTGCACGATTTGGTGCAGCTTTTCCTCGTCCTTTTTCAAGATCTGGGCGCACTGTTCATAGGCCTGATCGATCAGCTTCTTCACCTGCTGATCGATGGTGCCTGCCACCTGCTCGGAGTAGCTCTTGGTTTTTTCAAAATCCCGGCCAATGAAAACTTCTCCATCGCTCAGATAGCTCACCGTGCCCAATTCCTCGCACATGCCGTAACGAGCCACCATATCCCGTGCCAATTTAGATGCCCGGTCAATATCATTGGACGCACCGGTAGAAATGTCATTGAGGAACAATGCCTCTGCCACTCTGCCGCCCAAAAGGCTGACGATCTGCTGATACATTTCATTACGGGTCAAATGGGTGGATTCTTCCACCGGCTGACTCCATGTAAGACCCAGCGCCTGGCCACGGGGCACAATGGAGATCTGCCGCACCGGATCGTGACCGGGCAGATTATACATTGCCACCGCATGACCGGCCTCGTGGATCGCCGTAAGACGACGATCCTTTTCCAGACGGACACGGCTGCGTTTTTCCGGACCGGCCATGATCTTCATCATAGCCTCGTTCAGATCCTCCATGGTCAGCACCGGACGATTATCCCGTGCCGCCATAATAGCCGCCTCATTCAGCAAATTGCTCAGATCCGCACCGGTAAAACCGGAAGTGGACAGCGCCACCGCCCGAAGATCCACCGAGCCATCTAATTTTTTGTTACGGGCATGCACTTTCAGGATCTCCTCACGACCCTTGGAATCCGGCGCGCCCACATAGATCTGCCGGTCGAAACGACCGGGCCGCAGCAGCGCAGGATCCAGAATATCCGGCCGGTTGGTCGCTGCAAGGACGATCACACCCTCGGTCCGGTTAAAGCCGTCCATCTCCACCAGCAGTTGGTTCAGCGTCTGCTCTTTTTCGTCATGTCCACCGCCAAGACCGCTGCCACGCTTACGACCCACCGCATCGATCTCATCGATAAAAATAATTGCAGGTGCGATCTTCTTGGCTTGTTCAAACAAGTCCCGAACACGGCTGGCGCCTACGCCCACGTACATTTCCACAAAGTCCGAACCGGAAATGGACAAAAACTGCACGCCGGCCTCGCCTGCTACCGCCCGTGCCAGCAGTGTTTTACCGGTGCCGGGAGGGCCCACCAACAGCAGTCCGTGGGGGATCCGCGCACCGATCTTTTTGAACTTTTCCGGATCACGAAGAAAATCCACGACTTCTTGCAGCTCGTTCTTTTCTTCATCTGCACCGGCCACATCGTCAAAAGTGACTTTCTTGCCGTCGGGCATACCCAGAACAGTTCTGGCTCTGCCGAAATTGCTCATAGGATGGCCGCCACCGCTATTGGCTCTGCCCACCAGCAAGAACCACAGCACCAGAAGCACCACGCCAACAATCAAAAGCGGAATGATGATCTCAAAAACAGAGCGCTCCTCCTCCGGCTGGAAATGATAGCTTTCCAAAGTGCCGGCTTCTTGCTGCTGCTGGATCACCTCAGCCATTTCCTGGCGGAACAGCTCCACATCAGACAAGGTACTGCTCACACTGGTCTTGCCGTTATAAGGATTGTGCAGTTCAAGCTGAATTTGATGGCCTTCCACCTCAAAACTCTTGACCTGGCCATCTTTCAGCAATTTCACCACCCCGGAATAGGGTAGATCATCACCGTTTCCGGCAAACACACCGGTGATCCATGCAAAAAACAGACCCATCAGCGCCAGATAGATCACCAGTGTAACGATACTTTTTTTCTTCAAAGCGGTTTCTCCTTACGATTGATATGCTTCCGGCTTTAAAACGCCCACATAGGGCAAATTCCGATATTTCTCATTGAAGTCCAGACCATAGCCCACCACAAAGGCATTGGGAATTTCAAAGCCCACATAATCTGCCTTCAATGTGATGTCCGCTCTTCTTCCGTCAGGTTTATCTAACAACGTACAAATTTTCACAGAGGCCGGTTGCTTTGTCTCCAAATAACTCACAAGGTAGGACAAAGAGACACCGGTATCATAAATATCCTCCAGAATCAAAACATGGCGATCCTTAATATCCGTTGCAAGATCCAGCCGGACGTTGGTATTTCCACTGGACTTACTTCCCTTGTAAGAAGAAATGCACATAAAATCCATCTGGCAGGGGACTTTGATCTGTCGAATCATATCTGCGTAAAAAATCGCCACACCTTTCAAAACACCAATTACCACAGGGTTTTTCCCAGCATATTCCTTAGACAGTTCTTCACCCAGCTGTGCAATACGCTCCTTGATCTGCTGCTCTGAAACCAGCACCCTCTGAATATCCTTTTCCATAACGAATCCTCCCGCTAATTTTTCTTTACAGCTTTTCGCTGGAATTGATTTGTTCAAACCGAATCTGCACAGCTGGCAATGCTTTTGCAGCACGATCCAGATCTGCGCCAATTCCGTAAACACCGGCTATGCCGGTATCATCTGCCACCACCGGCAACAAATGACGCTGGGCTTGGGGAATTTTTTTATCAATAAATAGTTTTTTCAGAGATTTTTTGCCACCTGCAAGACGAATCTCATCGCCAGATTTCCGGCTTCTGACTATCCAGGGCCCTTGGCCACTCAATGTAAGTACCGTTTCCGACTGCACGATGGTTTCTGCCGGGCCGCATACGATTTGCAGACCCAATGCAGGCCATTGCACTGTCCCCTCTCGGGGCAATACAACACTGCGCTGAATGTTCGTCTGCTCCGCTTTTTCCAAGCGGTCGTAACTGCGTTGCAAAATCACATGATTGGGAAATTCACCTCTGGCAGAAGGCTTCTGGGAAAACACCAACTCTTCCGCCAAGGCAATATGCCGTCGCTCCGGCTCCCGCACACCGCATTTTTTTAAAAACTGCTCCAAAACCCGGCTGCGCACCGGCTGGGGCATGTCTCGCAGCTGCGAAACAAGGGGCAATTCATCGCACCCTGCCAAGTCATCCAAAAAAGACGCATCCTGGCGCAGTGCCATTGCCATTTGGGAAAGATTTTCCGCCAAACGAGGATTTTCCTGCCGCAGCAGGGGCATTACATGATGACGCAGACGATTTCTTAAAAACAGATCCTGCTGATTGGAACTATCTTCCACAAAGCCGATATGATACTCATCCAAAAAGGCCAGCACCTGCTCCCGAGTCACCGTAAGCATGGGTCGGATCACATTGCCCTGCACCGGGGTGATTCCGCCCAAACCTTTCAGCCCGGTACCCCGAACCAGGTGCAGCAGCACCGTCTCCGCATTATCGTCTGCGGTGTGGGCTGTCGCCACTTTGCCATGCAAGGTGCGGAAAAATGCATATCGAGCCTCCCGGGCAGCTGCTTCCAGCCCTTTCTTTCCCGGACGGATCTTCCCTGTGGACACTTCCAGAGGAATGTCAAACTGCCGGCAAAAATCCCGTACAAAAGCTTCGTCCCGGTTAGATTCTTCCCCTCGCAGGCAATGGTTAAAATGGGCAGCGCAAATTTCCACGCCCAATTTTTCCCGCAAGAGGTACAAACTCCACAGCAGCGCCATAGAATCAGCGCCACCGGACACCGCGCAATACACCCGGTCACCGGGGGTGATCATTGAATATTCCCTTACCTGATCCAGCAGATCATTCAGCATGCTTCCACTCCCGGTCAGCAAATGTGGTATACTGAGGCAGCCACTGCAATTTCACAGTTCCCACCTCGCCATGACGGTTCTTGGATACGATACATTCTGCAATGTTCTTATCCTCTGTGTCCGGATTATAGTACTCATCTCGGTACAAAAACAGCACCACGTCGGCATCCTGCTCCAAACCGCCGGATTCACGAAGATCGGACATCATAGGACGCTTATCCGTACGACCCTCAGGACCACGGGACAACTGGCTCAAACACACCACCGGCACATTCAGTTCCTTTGCCATGATCTTCAAGCTTCTGGAAATTTCACTGACCACATTCACGCGGTTTTCAGCGCCTTTTCCGTAACCGGAACTGTTCATCAACTGCAAATAGTCAATAATTACCAAGCCAAGATTTTCCACCCGGCGCAATTTTGCGCTCATGGCCGCCACGGTGATGGACGGATTATCGTCCACACGGATATCCGTCTGGCTCAGTGCCGAAGATGCCATGCAAAGCTTGCTCCACTCATCTTCGGAAAGCTTACCGGTGGCCATCTTCTGGCTATCCACAAAGCTTTCACCGGAGAGAAGACGCATGGCAAGCTGCTCTCTGGACATTTCCAAAGAGAAGAACGCAACGGTCTTTTTATACTTCTTGGCTACATTCAGGCCAATATTCAGCGCAAAGGATGTTTTACCCATAGCAGGACGAGCCGCAATAAGCACGAAGTCAGACTTGTTCAAGCCGTTGATCTTGGTATCCAGATCCCGCAAGCCGGTGGACAGACCGGGAATGGCAGAATCAGACTGGGCAAGCTCCGTCAAATGATCAAAGGTCTTATGCAAAATCGTGCCGATATGCTCCAAGGTATCGCCGCGCTCACCTTTTCGCAGGGCAAAAATTTTCTTTTCTGCCGCTTCCAGCATTTCCTCGGGAGTTCCCACCTGCGCCTGCACAGTTTCGTTGATCTCATCCGCTGCCTGGGCAAGTCCCCGAAGCATCGCCTTATCCCGCACAATATTGGCATAGCGCACCACATTGGCAGCAGTGGGGGTAATATCCATCAGCTGCATGATGTAATCCCGGGACTTATCCTGATAATAGCCCAGTTCCCGCAATTTATCCAGCACCGTAACCGGGTCAATGGTCTGGGAATAGTTAAACATCGAATAAACGGCTTCGTAAATCTCCCGGTTTTGCCGCAAATAAAAATCTTCCGGCTGTAAAATGCCGATCACATCGGCAACGCACCGGCTGTCGATCAAAATCGAGCCTAAAACAGATTGCTCTGCCTCCAAAGACTGGGGCATCTGCCGTGACAGCAACTGTTCATCCATCGCCATGGAAATTCTCCTCTCTGTGTACGAAGGGTATTAAATAGATCAGGCAAGTTCCTCAATCTTCACTGTCAGCGGAGCGGTGATCTCATAACCCAGCTTGCAGTTTACCGTATAAGTTCCCACTGCCTTGATCGGATCGGAAATCACGATCTTGCGCTTATCCAGGGTGATACCCTGCTTTTCCAGCGCAGCAGCAATTTCCTGATTGGTCACAGAACCAAACAGTCTGCCGGCGCCGCCGCCCTTTGCCATAACAGTCAGCGTCATTTCCCGCAGCTGCTTGGAAAGGGCCAGTGCAGCCGCCTTTTCCTTAGCGATCCGCTCCTGGGTCGCTTTATCGTTCATGCGCATGGTGTTAATGGCATCGGGTGTTGCCTCAATTGCCAGCTTTTTCGGCAACATAAAATTCCGGGCGTAGCCGTCAGACACTTCCAGCATCTGCCCCTTCTTGCCCTTGCCCTTCACATCCTGCAACAAAATCACTTTCATAAATTTAACCTCTATTCCTCGTAGAATTCATCAATGGACGCAACCAGTCGATCCAACACGTCTTTCACCGTAGTGTTGGGGATCTGCGCGCCTGCCGTAGCGGTATTGCCACCACCACCTAAGGGTTCCAGAACCATCTGCACATTTGTCGTACCGATGCTTCTGGCAGAAACGATCACATGATCCTCTTCCGGATACAGCACGAAAGAAGCGGTAATACCGGAAATGTTCAAAAGCTCATCTGCCGCCTGAGCAGCCAGAGCCCGGGATGTGGCAGCATTCAGCGCAGCAATGGCGATCTCCTGACGATAAAGCCGGGCAGCTTTGATGATCTGATACTTTGCCATAGTGCCCTGGAAGTCATTTTGCAGAAGTTTCTTGACTTCCACCGTATCCGCGCCCCAGAGCCGCAGTGCTGCCGCTGCCTCAAAGGTTCTGCCGCCGGTACGCACATTGAAGCTCTTGGTATCCAGGAAAATGCCCGCCATCAGGCTCTTAGCCTCAATGGGCATCACATCCGACTTTTCCACCGCGTATTGGAGCAATTCCGTCACCAGTTCGGAAGCAGAAGATGCATAGGGCTCGTGGAGGTTAACCACCACTTGGCTGATATAATCCGCTGCTCTGCGGTGATGATCCACCACACAGACCTTGGAAATCGACTCTAAAAGGGGTCTGCACTCCACCTGATCTGGCCGGTTGGTATCCACCACGACCAGGATACTGTGGTTATCACAGCGCAGAAGCGCTTCCTGACCGGTAATGAACACATCTCGGTATTCCGGCACTTCCCGGATTTCCGCCACCAATTTATCCGCCACATTATGCTCCACATCCAGAACGATGTTAGCCTTCTTGCCTTTTTTGCGGCACATACAGCAAATACCCATTGCAGCGCCCACCACGTCAAGGTCCGCATTTTTATGACCCATGACAAATACCTGGCTGCTCTGACCGATCAACTCCATCAAAGAATTGGAAGTCACACGAGAACGAACCTTACTGCGATGATCGGTTTCCTTGTTTCTGCCGCCATAGAAGGAGAAATTAAACCGATCCTTGATAACCGCCTGGTCACCGCCACGGCTAAGGGCCATTTCGATGGACAATGCGGCAAAATTGTAGCTTTCTTCAAAGTTAACGCCATCTACGCCCAAGCCCAGTGAAATTGATGCCTCCAAACCGGCGGGGCTTTGGATCTTATGAATATCTTCCAGCAGGGAGAATTTTCCCTCAATGGCATTGTTCAGATCCCGCTTTTCAAACACGAACAAGAAGCGGTTTCTTTCCAGCTTACGCAAAAGGCCGTGATACTCCTCCGTCCAGCCGGTGATCACATTGTTCAATTCCGCGTTCATGCTGGAAATCGCGCCTTCGGTCAGGTTCTTGGTCAATTCCTCGTAGTTATCGATCAGAATGATCGCTACCACGGGGCGGGAGCGGATATATTCGTCCCGAACCTGGTAAAGCTCGGTCAGATCGCTGAAATACAGCATACCCAACAGCGTATTATCGGAATCTTCCGCTCTTGCGGTAGCGCCATAGACCCGGTAGCGCCGGTCGCCTATGGTCACATCATGGGGACACTCCTGCTTGCCAGAGGCCAGCCAGTCAATAGAACACTGGGGAAGAACGCCCTTGAACGGCTGATGCAGGTACCGGACCTGATAGCCGGTAATCCCACGAAAACGATCGTTCGCCCAAAGGATCGAGCCGTCACCCACACGCACCAGCACCATGGGCATGGGGGTAGACGTTCCGGCCTTGGCTTCTTCCGCGCTAAAATGGGTGCGAACATAATTTTGAATATCTTTCTGCCGATAATTTCTGCATACCAGATAGTACATCAGAAGCAGCACAGTCACAACGCCCTCCACAATGGCAAGGACGTAATAACCCATTGCTGTTGCGGCAACCACAAAGCCGGCCATCACCAGGAAAAACAGCACCAAACCCGGCCAAAACAGTCGTTTCAGCTTTTTATTCATGTGCGTAACCTCCCTCATTGGATATTAACCCCATAATAATCATATTATTAAAGAACATTATAACAAATCCACCGCAAAGGTGCAACTGCTTTTCGAAGTTTTCGCAAAATTTCCGCAAGTTTTTTCCTGCTGATAAATCTGTCGAAGCTTAGATCAAAATAAAGGTATACTTTTCCTCCTTTTTGTGTTATAATAACCTAAGAACGCACCGGATCCGGTAGTATCCGGGCATTTACTTTTGTCTTGTTCAGCCCCGAGCGGCTGTTGTGAATTTTTATACATGATGCAGGCGCTTTATCCCGAATCAGCGAAGCAGGGCTGAAACGGGTGCCCAGCGGCTGCCGGTTTGTCGTGGCTTTTTTGCTTATTACGAAAGGAGTACTGATACTATTTGGCAGAAAAACTGAAAATTATACCCCTGGGCGGCTTAGATGAGATCGGTAAAAACATCACCGTCCTGGAATATGGCAAGGACATGATCGCCGTGGACTGCGGTGTGGGCTTCCCCGATGAGGATATGTACGGTGTGGATCTGGTGATCCCCGATTTTTCCTATCTGGTCGCTAATCAAAAGAAACTGCGTGGGTTTTTCATCACCCATGGGCACGAAGATCATATCGGTTCTATCCCCTACTGCGTCCGGGAAGTGTCCTGTCCCATTCACGGTACGGCAATGACCAACGGTTTGATCAAGCTGAAATTAGAAGAGCACAATCTGTTGGACAATGTCAAGCTGATCACCCACAAGCCCGGCGACGTGGTCAAAGCCGGTTGCTTTACCGTTGAGTTCATTCATGTGAACCATTCCATCGCTGATGCGGTGGCTTTCGCCATCAAGACCCCCGTGGGCACCGTGGTTATGACCGGTGACTTTAAGATCCACCCCACCGCAACCGATGGCATGACCGACCTTGCCCGTCTGGGCGAACTGGGCAACGAAGGCGTCCTGGCGCTGATGGCCGATTCCACCAATGTGGAACGCTCTGGTCATACGCCCAGCGAAAATGTTGTGGCAGAAAGCCTGGATCGGCAATTTAAAAATTGCGATCAGCGCATCATTGTCACCACCTTCGCCTCCAATATGCACCGGATCCAGGCGGTGCTCTCCACCGCCCAGCGTTACGGCCGCAAGGTGGCCGTTACCGGCCGGAGCATGGAAAACATGCTGAAAGTTGCCCAGGAACTGGGCTATCTGAAAGTAAAAGCCGGCACCATCGTGGACTTGAACGCCATCAAGTCCCTGCCGAGAGACAAAACAGTGATCGTCTCCACCGGTTCTCAGGGCGAAAATATGTCCGCCCTATACCGCATGGCTTTTTCCACCCACAAGCAGGTGGAGATCACCGCCGGTGACCGGATCATCATTTCCGCCTCCGCTATTCCCGGTAACGAAAAGGCCGTTTCCCGGATCATCAACGAACTGTACCGCAAGGGTGCGGACGTGGTGTACGAAAAAAGCGAAGGTCTGCACGTTTCCGGTCACGCCTGCCAGGAAGAACTGAAAATCGTTCACGCATTGGTCAAGCCCAAATTTTTCCTGCCCGTCCACGGTGAACAGCGGCATTTGCAGATCCACGCCAAACTGGCCCAAACCATGGGAATGAATCCCCGGAACATTCACATTGGTGAATTGGGAACGGTGTTTGAGCTGACCGCAAAAAGCTGCAAAGTCAGCGGCACTGTGCCCGCAGGCAAGGTATTCGTGGACGGCACCGGTGTTGGCGACGTGGGAAGCGTGGTTCTGCGGGATCGAAAGCACCTGGCAGAGGACGGCATGATCGTGGTATGCGTCAACCTCAGCAGCGAAGACGGTGGCATTCTCACCGGTCCGGACATCATCACCCGTGGCTTTATCTATGTGAAAGAATCGGAAAATCTGATGGAAGAACTACGGGAAGTGGTCATTGAAGCCATTGACCGATGCAACCGCAGACGCATTCGCGACTGGGCGACCATCAAGACCACCATCAAAAACGACCTGTCCGGTTACCTTTACAAAACCACAAAGCGCAACCCCATGATCCTGCCTGTGATCATGGAGATCTAAGTCCATCACAGGGGCGTGTTCTGCACGCCCCAAAAACATAAAAAGGAGCGATTATGCGCCATTATTTTGCCCCCATGGAGGGACTCACAGACAGCATTTACCGCCGAGCGCACCATAAATATTTTGGCGGTGTGGATCGCTATTTCATGCCCTTTCTCTCCCCCACCATACACCGGACTCTAACCAACAAAGAGCAGCGGGAGCTGCCTCCGGCAGATTCAGAAAATTTCATTGCGATCCCTCAGCTTCTGACCAAAGTGCCGGAAGATTTTATCTGGGCGGCGGCGGTCTGCCAGGATCGGGGCTATACCGAGGTAAACCTAAATATCGGCTGTCCTTCCGGCACAGTCGTCTCCAAGGGAAAAGGTTCGGGTATGCTCCGGGATCTATCCCAGCTGGATCGGTTTTTAGATCGCATATTTCAAGACTGCGCTCTGCCTATTTCCATCAAAACCCGGCTGGCATTGGAAAATCCTGATGACTTCCCCAAACTTTTGGAGATCTATAACCAGTATCCCATTCAGGAACTGACGATCCACCCCCGGGTGCGCAGCGATTTTTACCAAGGGTCTGTTCGGGAAGAATGGTTTTCCTACGCCTTTCTAAACAGCAAAAACCCCCTCTGCTACAACGGTGACCTGCACGATCTTTCCGATATCCAAGCTGTGCAAGGCCGCTACCCCAGTCTGGAAGCGGTTATGCTGGGCCGTGGGTTGATTGGCGACCCGGGCATGTTTTTACCCCAAGGCACCACCACAGAGGCGCTGGAAGCCTTTATGGACACGCTGCTGCAAGAATATACCATCGCCTTTGGCGGAAGCCGAAATGCTATGTTCCGGCTGAAAGAAAATTGGGGCTTTTTGCACCAGCGCTTCCCCGGCAGTGAAAAGCTGTGGAAACAGCTTCTGAAAACCACAGATGTCAGCCAATACAAGGCCATCACCGCAGAAATTTTCCACAACTATCCCTTGAAATAACTTTTGGGCGTGTCCGATTTGGACACGCCCATTCTATTTAATTGGTTTTCAAGCCGTTGATGATCAAAAAGTAATCCGCAACGCCCTGAGCAATAGCAACCGCTTTTCTTGCCATTGTCTGGGTATCCAACATGCCGTTCAAATCCGGCAAATGGCTCATATAGCCATTTTCCGTCAAAACCACAGGGCAAACCGTCTGCCGGCCCACAAAATATGTATGCCAACCCATGCGGTTTGTGGAATAAATCCCCGTTTGATTTGTATGCTGCAAAATCTGCTTAGCAGCCAAACTGGAATAGGGTGTATAATAATATGCAGCAAATCCGCCAAAATCAGGGTAGCCTGCCAGAAAATTCTGGTGCACCGCAACGCAAAGATCCGGTGCTGCATCCAGCAGAGATAGTATGCGCGAATCAACAGGCAAGGTCATGCCATCTTCCCGGTTGAGTACCACCGTGGCTCCCATTTTCTCCAATTCATTTTGCAGTGCATAAGAAAGCTGCATGTTCCGTCCGGATTCCGACCAACGAGTGCCGTTGGCATCTGTGCCGGTGGCGCCGCCATCTTTTTCACCGCCATGACCCACATCAATCATGATGAAGACTCCGCTCAGATCCACACCATAACTGTTTTGGGTGGTAGTCGTCACCTTGGCAGGATTCAAAAACTGGAAGCACAGCTGACCTTGCTCGTTGTAATAGCTATCCCAGCCGTAGAATGCGCCGGTTTTCTTCAAGTATAGTCGCAAGGTGCAGTCGGAATCTCTGCGGATCAGCTCAGCAGATTTAAATAGCGGATCATCTGCCCCGATCTCCACCGTTCCTTCAAAAACCGTGGCATAGCAGAAGGTAATGTCCACATAAGTAGCCGTAACGCTGGAAACGGAAAAATCCCGATCCGCGCCCGCATTGGGATAAGCATAACGCTGGGGAAGCAGCTCAAAATAGAAAGGCGCTTTCCACAAGCAATCCAGCGTCAAAACCGTATGACGCTCGGTGCGCTCCATGGACACCACTTTCATCTCATTATGATCCGGCAATGCGCCATTGTAGCAATCCGTCACATGAGTCGTGCCGGAAGGTTCGTTGCTCTTATCCACATACACACGACGACCGCAGCGAAGCAGTACATACGCACTGCCATTGGCATTCAAAATATTTGTAGAGCAGTAGTCCACCGTTCCCTTGGGCAAATAACTGTTGGTAGGATGAGAATAATCGTCTGTGGTACTGCCGTCAAAGGTCTCTGCGTTGTAATTTACGATCTCGGCAATATAACCGGAGCCCACATTGATATAGTCGCCGTAAGAGGGTGTCACGCCTGCGTCAGAACCCAGGATCGGCACTGCTTTCAAGCAAGTGATCTGACCGGATTCACAAGTTTCCGTGATGCCGCTGTTGGTGGCGGTATAGGTGATTTTTCCCAGGGGCAAATCCACCGTATTGGAAGAAGGCAGCTTATAACTTCCCACATACAAAGCAAAGCCTTCCGCTGCATCTACGCCCTCTTGAAGTTTGGATACATTCAGCGTCACTTGCGCTCCGTTAAAAGCCGCCTTGACCTGACTGCCCTGCCGGGCGATCACTTCAAAGTAAACCGTCGCACCGCTGTTATACGTAACATTTCCGGAAAGCGCATAACTTTGGATCACAAATCTGCGCTCCACCTGATAAGCAGCAGTTTCTCCTTTATGGCTAAACACGATCTGGTTCACGCCCAACTGCAAAGGAACGGACATCTGGAAGCTGCCGTCTGCATTTCGGGTCACCGGCTCATTGTTCATCAGTAACGGCTCCGTCGGGTCAGAGCTGCCGGAAAACTTGGCATATTCCTCAATGGTCACCTTTTCCGTATCAAACAAAGGCTGCACCTGCAAGGAAATATTCGTTGACCCGTTATTTCCCGGATCACCGGAAACCTGCCGGTCAGAACTACTCAAACGGATCGCCACACCCACCGCTGCGACTAAGATCGCTGCCAAAACGACCACAAGCAGAAGCTGTCTTTGCGCAAGATGCTTTTGCTTTCTTTTCCGACGTTTGTTTTGCATGCAAGCCTCCTTTCCAGAAACTTCTGAACAAACACATTTTCAATAGTATAACACATGTTTATCGCTTCGTAAAGTTTTTTATTGCAAACACTTTCCCAATCGGCTATGATAAGCATAACACCACTCAGATTCGAGGTAAGGTTATGTCCAACAGAAAAACATTTCTTGCGCTGTTTCTTTTGGTTCTGTCCACCGTGATTCTTTTTGTAACTTTCAGCTCCGCTTTGATCTGTCATTGGGTTTTTAGCGGACCGTCGGACACCGCCAAAAAAGAATTAGCCCAATGGTTCATGAAATCTGATGCCACCGCATGGATCCCCGGTATCTTTTTGGATGAAAGCACCATCAAGCAACTGCAAGCACAGGATCTTCCCGCCGCCGAACAGAATCCGGGCTCTTCCACCGAAGTGCTGCTGGATTTCGCTGCCGATTCTGCCGATTGGGACAACTACCCAGACGGCATTCGCATTGAAACCGTGCAAGGCAGAACCTTTACCGGCTATGTGATGCTGATCCGGGATCCTTCCTCGATATACTTAGCCACTTCCTCAAATACATTTGACATCAGCATTCTGGGCCACCGGATCCAAAAGCAAATGCAACTGGAAAACGCCATTGCCGGCATCAACGCAGGCGCATTTAACGACGACGGCACTATGTCCGATTACATCGGCAGTTTGCCCATTGGCATGGTGATTTCCAAAGGCGAAATTTTATGGGACGACGGAAAAAGCTACAACGGCTTTGTAGGCTTTACAGAAGATCACCGGCTGGTGGTCTCCGACACCATTGACCGCTCCATGGTCGAGCAGCTAAACATCCGGGACGGCTGCTGCTTTGGCCCGGTGCTGATCAAAGACGGCAAGCCAAACGAGTCCGCCCAAACCGCGGACACCACCTACAACGCCCGCACCGCCATCGGCCAACGAGCGGACGGCAGCATTATTTTCTTATGCATCGACGGCAGACAAGCCGGCTCTCTTGGCGCGGTCTTACCAGATGTGCTGGATATGATGGTGCGCCTTGGCGCAGTGAACGCCTGCAATTTGGACGGTGGCGCGTCCACGGTCATGATGTACCGGGATCAATACGGTCTGTTCGGCAAACCCGGTCAGCTGGTAGTTTGCAACAACTATGCGCTGATCCAAGCATCCGCCCGCAGAATGCCCACTTTCTTCATGGTTCGGTCTACGAAAGAAGGAGCGTGAATGACATGAAAAATCAAGGTTTATTCACAACAGCTCCAAAAGCCAGGATCGGCTCTCCCCTATTTTGGCGCATTTATATTCCGATCGTTGCAGTCCTGGTCCTAGCTATGTTTTTCTGCCTGCAACCTTTGCGTCAATGGCTGGAAACATACGAAGCCGCACAGCCAAAAAATGTGAGCGCACAGATTTTTGAGGATTATTTTTCCGATCCGGATTGGAAAGAGATCTATGCTTTATCCGGCGCAAAAGACACTCCTTACGAAGGCGTTTTGGCATACGACAAGTATATGAAAGCAAAGGTTGGAAACGAAAAGCTGACCTATCAATGGGTCGAATCCGAAACCCCCGAGCTATACAAATACAATGTTTACCTCGGCAACGAAAAAATCGCTGCTTATACCATTGCAAATACTGCCGAAACAAAAATTCCCCAATGGGAATTAAGCTCCGTAGAGATCTATATAGAAAGATCTGTCTGTGTTACTGTGGAAAAAGTCCCCGGTTATACTGTCTACATCAACGATGTGGCGCTAGATGACAGCTTCACTATTCGCTCTACTGTCACCGTTGCGGAAAAATACCTGCCCGAAGGCGTTCACGGATACCGAATCGACCAGCAGCATCTCAGCGGATTGCTGATCGAGCCGACGGTTCGCGTGGAAAATGAGTCAGGGGAAGAAATTACCCTGACCCAAGACCCGGAAACCGGCATTTACAAGCTGCAAACTCCGGATTCTCCCAGCATTACCGAGGAAGAAAAGATGCTGGCATGGAACGCCGCACTTGCCGATGCCAAATTTTCCATGCGAAAAATCTCCGCAACGGAGTTAAAGAAATACTTTGATGGAAACGCAAAGCTATACAAAGATATTGTGAAAAATCCGCTGTTTATCCAAAAGCATCAAAGCTCCTATATCGATGAAAGCGCCATTGAAATCAGTCAGTTTTATCGTTACAGTGAAGATTGTTTTTCCGCAAGGGTCAAGCTGGAAGTCAACGTGATCCGCAACAACGGCACCACGAAAACATACCCTCTGGACAAGACCTATTTCTTCACCCGCAACCCGCAAGGCAAATACCTGGTCACCAACTACACCAACGAAGATGCCCGGGAAGAAATTTCGCAAATCAAGCTGCAATTTATCATCAGTGAAGAAGCACAAGTCACGCAAATGGTTTCTTCCGGAGCAAACACCGTAACTCTGCCTCCGATTCCCGTTGAAGGCGATGTGGAATTTGTGGGTTGGGCGGTCAAAACCACAGACGACGGCAAAACCACCATGACTGTGCGTGTGCTGCCCAACGGTGAAATCCTGGGAGATCCGGAACCGATGATCTTATACCCGGCATTTCAGCCCAAACAACCATAACAAAAAGGCCAACGGCAAAATTGCCGTTGGCCTTTCTTGATAATTTACAAATCAAACCAAACTGCCCAGACCGATTTTCCAATACTTTGTGCTGATTTCGCCGCCGGCAGACAGTTCTTCCAACAATACATCAAATTTATCGGAGCGCAGACCGCTGGTGCTGAACTTGATCCAAGCTTCCTCGCTGGCGATAAAGCTAGCCAAAATATAACTATCGTCCGTTCTGATCAGCGCATAGTCGCCCTCGACCCGCTCCTCATCGTACAGCCAGTCATTCAGCGCACTGTCCCGATGCACAAAATACATAACATGATAGCCATACTGGGTCTTTACCAGACCGGTATCACCGGGCTTTCTGGACGCATCAAAAATCCAGGCATCAAATTCTTCTACCATTGTATTTTTTGACACATCTTTGTAAATACCGCCTTGCTCAGCATTTCCGTCCTTAGAGTGTTCCTTCGCCAACTGGCTAAACCGATCTTCGGTCTTTTTCCCAGACAGATAGGTATCATAGATCGTCTGCGCTTTTTGACGGCAAGCCTCCCATTCCTCTTCGGAATAAGTCGTCACGCCATTGGTGGTAGTGCCGCCCTCGGGCATAATGAGAATATGCCGTATATCTACCTTGGTGAAATAATCCTGATAAACATTTTTCAGCAATCCACCATTGGTTTTATAGTCATCTTTCGAATGATTGGTTGCCAATTCTGCAAACTTCACATCCGTTTTTTCTGCATCCAGCCACTGTTGCAGCAATGCTTCCAATTCCAAACGGCAAGCTTCCCATTCTTTTTCCGTGGGTGTACCGCTCTCGCTGCTCGGTTTCAAGGTAATGCGCCGCAAATCCACCAAAAGTCCGGTCTCTTTCGTTACGCCGGCCGCTTCCAGTTCCGCCTCATGCTCAGCAAAATACGCTTCCAGCTGCTCCGGAGAGAACTCCAGCTTTTCTACAATACCATTAACATAAAGAAGGCCTGTATAGTAAAGCTCCATGAAGTGTAAATACTCCTCGAAGTAGCAGCCTTCACCCAACTCATCCTGAATCAGCGCATCTACACTTTCATAGTTGTACTGCTTCGCCAACTGGGCATAGTACTCCGGCAGACCGTCCAGATAATCCCGATCTTCCTGGGGCATTACAAAGCCGGCTTCTTCCGCTTTGGTAGCAAGGATCCGATATTGTTTCCAAGCATTCAGCGCACACTCCAAGAAAAAGTGCTGCCAGGTCAAGCCGGTCGTTTGATCGTAGATCTGCTGATCCAGCGGCAAGTAGGGATTTATCTGATCGCTAAAATTATCCGTATATTCCTGCACCTGGAGTGTATAGAATATCATCAGCTGACCGTTGGTCAGTTGGTAATCGCCCATGGTCGCCACCACATCGTTGCGCTTGGCCAGCAGTTTTTCCTCTGTCATGGTGTAACTATCCTTATTATGGATATTATTTCCTCTCGGAAGCAAATCACCGGTGACGCCAAAATATAACAACCAGGAAAGCATCGCAAACAAAAGAATTGCCGCGATAATTGCAAAAGCAAGCTTTCCGCCCTTACTTCTCTGACTAGAAAACATATTTTCCTCCTTCTCCCATTTCCGGGTACAACCACAGTCAGTTTACCATGGGTATACCTGAAATGCAAGTGAAATCAAGATTTGTTTACATTTGCTAAAAAAAATGATTTGACTTAGGTGTACATACCTTTTACAATATCTATAGAGTCCATTTACACTACATAGGAGGTTTATCCATGGCTTATCAGTACTGGTCTTATGAGACCCTTCACCAATTCTGTATGGACGCATTTCAAAAGTTCGGTTTCAACAAAGAAGAATCCCACATCATTCAGGATGTTCTTTTGACATCCGACCTGTTCGGCATCGAATCTCACGGTATGCAGCGCATGGTGCGCTACCACAAATGCATCGAAAAAGGCATGATTAAGATTGATGCCAAACCCGAGGTCGTTTTTGAGACTCCCATTTCCGCTGTTATTGATGCGCACGATGCAATGGGTCAACTGGTTTCCTACCAGGCGATGACCCTGGCTATTGAAAAGGCAAAGACCAGTGGTGTCGGTATTGTTTCCGTTCGCAACTCCAACCACTACGGTATTGCCGGCTACTACGCAAAAATGGCCTGCGATCAGGGCTTGATGGGCTTCAGTTGCACCAACTCTGAGGCGATTATGGTCCCCACCTTCGGCAGAAAAGCCATGCTGGGCAGCAACCCCATTGCCTGCGCCTTCCCCGCAGAACCCTATGATTTCTTCTTCGACGCTTCCACCACCGTGGTTACCCGCGGCAAGCTGGAAATGTACAACAAGATGGAAAAGCCCCTGCCCGAGGGATGGGCGCTGGACAAGGACGGTCACCCCTCCTCTGACGCACCTGATGTTCTGGCAAACATCGTTGCCAAGAACGGCGGCGGCATCATGCCTCTGGGTGGCAGCACCGAGCAGCTGGGCAGCCATAAGGGCTACGGCTACGGTATGCTCTGCGAGATCTTCTCCTCCATCTTGTCCATGGGCGCAACTTCCAACTACTGCATGACCGGTGGCAAAGGCCAGATCTGCCATGGCTTTATGGCGATCAACCCCGCATTCTTCGGTGACGCTGATGCGATCCGGGAGCATTTCTCCACCTACCTGCAAGAGCTGCGCGAATCTCCCAAGGCTGACGGCCAGCCGCAGATCTACACCCACGGTGAAAAAGAAGTTGCCGCTGTTGCAGATCGGAAAGCCAATGGCATTCCCGTCAACGACAACACCATGGTCGAAGTTCTGGACCTCTGTGAATATCTGGGTCTTGATTTTGCCACCTACTTTGGTGACTATCTGCCTCCCAGCAGAAAGAATGTCTTCAAAGGCAATTATTGATACTCTTTAAAATTGGGGCGCTGCTTTTTGCAGCGCCCTTTTTCTTTAAAACAACAAAAGGCATTGCCCGAGGGCAGTTCCTTTTGCTTATTTAGATTATTCGTTGGTGGTTTCTGCTTCTTCTGCTTCGGGTTCAGGAAGGGTTTCCTTCTTCTTGAAGATGCCCAGAACCTTGCTCCGAACAGGAGGAACCAGGAACACCACGGCTGCCGCTGCTGCCAGCACAGCCAGGGCTACGATCAGTACGATCAAGCCAATATTTGCACCGGTGTAGACCACCGCGTACATGGAGAAGTGGTAAAGCTCCACAACCATGTCCTCACCCTCGTAGGTGACGTGCACTTTCTCAATATTGCCATCATCGTCCACATACCACAGCTCATGCTCGTTGGCCTTGTCACCAACGGGGATCCGAATGGTAACTGCGCCGCCGCCAAAGTCTCCGATCTCCTTGCCCCTGCTGGTGATCTGGGCGGAGAGGATATACTTGACG
>JAZRMV010000007.1:0-17802 GCA_045647845.1 Faecousia sp. | reverse complement strand
CATGACCTTGATGAAGTCGATCTTGGGGGTCTTGCCGTAGGGAATGATCTCATCGGGGAGCAGGCCCAACTTCTCGCGGAAGAAATCCACGGAGGGCAGGGTCTTTTCTGCCTCTTCTGCGATCTGCCAGTCGGCAAACTTGGTGGGGTCCAGTCTTACCAGGCCCTTTTCGTCCACGTACTTGCCATTTTCGTCAAAAACGATTGCCATAGTGTGTTCCTCCTTGTTTTTGGTGCTTTCTCTTCAGCACAATAATAAACATTTTTTATTATACTACCGTCACGTCAGCGGCTTCCCGAATGAGAGCCATGACTTTGCCGGTGAGTACACTTTTCATAACCGCCTTTTCAAATTCTGCATCGTAGACTTCTTTGAGCTGTTCTACGGTGACGCCGTTGGTGCGGCAAATAACGGCGATCGCCTGACCCAGTTCTTCCTGAGTGGCTTCCAGATTTTCCAGCTTGACGATCTGATCCACCGCGGCCATGTTCCGCAGAGCGGCTTCGGCAGCGGGGTAGGCATCCTTACGAAGCTGTTCTTCTGTGATGTTCAGGAAGGAGCAGTACATCTGTAAATTCAGACCCTTTTGTGCCAGCTGGGCTTCCATGTTTTGCAGCTGCTCCTGCACGGCAGTTTCCAGTTCTTCCGGATCCACCGTATAATCGAGGGTAGCGGCGGCCTGCCGGAGCAATCTGTCCTGCAAGTCTGCTTCGCCCCGCTGATCAGCGTAGCTTTGCATATCCTTTTGCAGCGCTTCTCGCATTTCTTCCAGAGTGTAGCAACCGCCTACTTCCTGGGCAAAAGTGTCGTCCAGTTCGTACTGGGTCTTGACCCGGATCTGGTGAATGGTGCAGTGAAATTCTGCTTCTTTTCCAGCCAGCTCCGCAGCGTGGTATTCGGTGGGGAAGGTGACCTTTACCACCACTGACTCTTCGCAAACCTTATCCAGAAGCTGCTCTTCAAAACCGGGGATAAACGTACCGCTGCCCAACACCAAAGTTTGGTTCTCGGCAGTGCCACCGGGGAACTGGACACCATCGCAATAGCCTGCGTAATCCAGCACTACCTCGTCACCGTTTTCGGTGGGACGATCGTTGATCACTGCGATCCGGGGTGTTTGTTGCAGCAGACGCTGAATTTGACGCTCAACTTCATCGCCGGTAACGATATGCCGGGAAAGTTTTGCGGAAAGACCTTTGTAAATGAAAGCCATAATGTACTCCTTGGGGCAAATATGCAAAAAAGGCAATCCGATCCTATAAAATCGAATTGCCCAGACGGTCGGCTCAATATCATGTTACATTCCCCCGCAGTGCTCTGCGATTACCGTCAGTCATGTAACAACATATGTATTATAACCGAGATACATTTTCCTGTCAAGAGACAAGTGCGAATTTTCGGCAGATAATTTACTTCACAAGAATTGGCATTCGGTATTAAATTACTGATTTGATTTTACTACCGGTGTATTCAAAAGTCAATAGATCAAGTTGCACAATTTTCGGTGGGAATATACCATGAGATTCTAGTTGCAATTTACTGCAAAAAAGAATATGATATAAATGTAGAAGTATAAGGTGGGAAAGGAGTGGTTGCAGTGTATCGGCAGGAAGCCAAGGAAGAGTATTTATTGGCGTTGCGGGCAGGTCAGAAAGCGTACAAGCTTTCCATGGCCGCCGGGGAGAATCCTTATCCTGAGGTGCTGGATGAAGTGCTGGAACAAAACGGTCCGGAGATCATTCAGGAGATTGGCTTGGTGGATATCCCTTCGGAGCAGATCATCGGTGTAAAATCCGCAGGCAGAACCACTGCGTTTACCGCTAACTTTTTGCCCTTGTTGGGGCCGGATAGTGAATTTGCCTCGAAATGGGTAAATTTGTGCGAAGCCCATTTGTCTGTGGGCATTCGGGATCCAATTATTTGTTATGAATATCTGGGAAAATTCTATGTACTCGAAGGCAACAAGCGGGTAAGCGTGCTGCGGTACATGGGAGCGCCCAGAATCAGCGCTATCGTCCGCCGGATCATGCCGGCAATGTCCGATGAACCCCGGATTCGGGCGTATGAAGAATTTTTGGAATTTTATAAGAGCACCGGTCTTTACCAGGTGCAGTTTACAAAGCCCGGTGATTATGCAAAATTGCTGCTGTTTTTAGGGAAAGAACCGGGTAAACGATGGAAAGAGCGGGAGGCCAGAACCTTCTCTGCGTATTTCCAATATTTCCGCAATGCTTTCTTTGAAGAGGGCGGAAAGAAATTGGGCCTGCTTCCGGAAGAAGCGCTGCTGCTGTGGTTGCAGGTTTATCCTTATCGGGATCTGGGAACGCTTCCGGATAAGGATCTGCGTAAGACGATTACATCGATTTGGGACGATCTGGTGGTACAAGCCAGCCCGGAATCGGTGGAGGTTTCCACAGAACCGGTGGATACGGAAGACCCCGGTATGTTCACCCGGTTGATGTTTGGCGCGCCGGAGCACGTCAATGTGGCGTTTGTGCACACAATGGATCCGGAAAAGAGCGTGTGGATTGAGGGTCATGATCTGGCACGGAAGTATTTGCAGCAGATCATGGGAAATCGGGTAACGGTGCGAAGTTATTTCCACGCGGATACGTTTCAGAAAGCAATGGATATTATGGAGCAAGTAGTGGCGGACGGCGCGGAAGTGGTATTTACTACAACGCCTCAGTTGAGCCGCGCGACGCTTCGGGCGGCAGTCTTGTATCCTAAGGTACGTTTTCTTAACTGCTCTGTGGATATTCCTTATTCCAGTATTCGTACATACTATGCCAGAATGTATGAAGCGAAATTTATAACGGGCGCCATTGCCGGTGCCATGGCGAATGATGACCGGATCGGCTACATTGGATTTTCGCCCATCTTTGGCGAGCCTGCGTCGATCAATGCCTTTGCCCTTGGCGCGCAGATGACCAATCCCCGGGCGCGGGTCTTGCTGCGTTGGTCCTGCCAGGCAGGTGACCATCATCAGGAATTTTTGCGGCAGGGTATTTCGGTGATCTCTAACCGGGATCTGCCCGCACAGGAAAGAGATCATCTGAATTTCTGCACTGCGGGAACTTATATGAAAGACGAAGAGGGCAATCTGCAACCCTTGGCATCTCCTATTTTGCTGTGGGAGCGGGTTTATGAAAATGTGCTTCGTTCGATCCTTGCCGGTACCTGGGACAAGCATCATGCTCACCGGGCGGTAAATTACTGGTGGGGCATGAACAGCGGTGTGGTGGATGTGGAACTGGCAGAAAATCTGCCGGACGGCATCCGATCCCTGGTCAAAATGTTGCGCTACGGCTTGCGCACCGGTGCCATTGATCCTTTCCGCCGGCGGATCGTTGCGCAGGACGGTACGGTGAAAAATGAGGGCGGCAGAGCATTTTCTCCCGATGAAATATTGCACATGGATTGGCTTTGCGATAATATAGAAGGTACGATCCCGGAATTTGAGGATATCGAGGATTATGCGCAGCCCATGGTGCGGCAGTTGGGCGTTTATCGAGACCGGATTCCTTTGGAAAAGGAGGATATCCTATGAAGATATTGGCAGTATCAGACGAAGAATCTGCGGCTTTGTGGGATTATTATGTTCCCGGAAAACTCAACGACTATGATCTGATCATTTCCTGCGGTGACTTGAAAGCGGATTATCTTTCCTTTCTTGTGACCATGGGGAAATGCCCGCTTCTATATGTTCACGGCAATCATGATACCGCTTATGATGTGCATCCTCCGGAAGGCTGCGACTGTATTGACGATAAGCTGGTAGTGTACAATGGTGTCCGGATCTTGGGTCTGGGCGGTTGCCGGCGATATCATCCGGGTCAATATCAGTATACGGAAAAAGAAATGCGGCGCAGGATCCGACGTTTGCGGTTTCATATTTGGCGCGCCGGTGGCGTTGACATTGTGGTGACCCATGCGCCTGCCCAGGGGCTGGGAGATGGTGAGGATAAAGCCCACTGGGGTTTTGAAGCGCTGCGGGATCTGCTGGATCGGTATAAACCGGCTTATATGATTCACGGTCATATTCATACCCATTATGGGCGGGATGTGGCTCGGGAGCTCTCTTATGGAGAGACCACGATCATCAATGCTTGCGAGCGTTATACGGTACAGATTCCCGATCGGGAAGTGTCTGTAAAACATAAAAATCAGTTGATCTGGCGAAACGGTGAACCAAAATAGGAGGCGACGGCATGAGCCGGAACGAGGTGCTTTTTAAAGGATATTCCCCGGAAACAGTGGATTTTCTCTGGGGTATCCGCATGAATAATAACCGGGAATGGTTTATGGCCCACAAGCAGGATTATGTGCAGTATCTGTACGAGCCGACCAAGGCGCTGGGCGCAGAGCTTTTTCAGCCGTTTCTGGATAAGACCGGTGAACTATTGAAGGTCAGTCGGATCTACCGGGACGCCAGACTGCATCACCCCTTGCCCTATAAAGAGAGTTTGTGGATCTGTATTCGGCAGGATGTGCAGTGGTGGGCGGAAAATCCCTGCTTGTTTTTCGAGATCAACCCAGAGGGCGTGGACTACGGCTTCTTTATCTGGAAACCCCGCCCCGCGGTGATGAAAGAATTCCGAAAGACCATAGCAAGCGAATCGGAAAAATTTTGCGCCATGATCCGCAAAGTGGAAACCGCCACCGGTCAGCGGATCACCGCAGAAGAATACAAGCACCCCGAAAAATGTGAAAACCCGGAGCTGGAACGATTTTTTAAGTGGAAAGATAAATTAGATTGCACCCGGCATGAAGATTTTAGTGAAAGCACTTTTGGCCCGGAACTGGCCCAACGGGTGCGTGAATATTTTCAGCAACTAGTTCCTTTGTATGATTACTTTAACCGCTTTAAGGTTTGATTGGAGAGATAAACATGAAAAAGACTGTATTTAAGGGCATAGCAACAGCGTTGGTCACTCCTATGAATGAAAAGGGTGTCGATTATGAGGCATTCGGCCGGTTTATTGATTTTCAGATTGAAAACGGCATCAATGCATTGGTTGCCGTAGGTACCACCGGTGAAAACGCCACTTTGGAGCCTTGGGAGCAAAAGGAAGTGATCCGTTTCGTGGTGGAGCGCGCCGCAGGACGGGTGCCTGTGATTGCGGGTACCGGCACAAACAATACGGAGCATGTTTTGGCCAATACCAAAGCTGCCTGCGAAGTGGGCGCTGATGCGATTCTGGTGGTAACACCTTATTATAACAAGGCAACGCAAAATGGCTTGATCAAGCATTTTACCACGGTGGCGGATGCATCTACCGTACCCATGATCCTTTATAATGTACCCGGCCGTACCGGCTGCAATCTGCTGCCCAAAACGGTGGCAAAGTTGGCAGAACACCCCAATATCGTGGGCATTAAGGAAGCCACGGGCAATATGGCACAAATGGTGGAGCTTACCTCCTTGTGCGCAGATAAGCTGGATATTTACTCCGGCGAAGATGCGCTGACTGTTCCCTTTATCTCTATGGGTGCGGCCGGTACCATCAGTGTTCTTTCCAATGTGGCACCTAAGTTGTCCGTGGAAATGACGGACAAGGCATTTGCCGGTGATTATGCGGGTGCTGCTTCCTTGCAGTGTAAGCTGCTGCCGCTGATCAATGCGCTGTTCAGCGAGGTCAACCCCATTCCCGCAAAGGCGGCAACTTCTGCCATGGGCTATGGTGAAGATTATCTGCGTTTGCCCTTGACTCCCATGGAAGATGCAACTCGTGCTGTGTTGTATGCTGAAATGAGAAAGCTGGGTGTTTTGTAATGAAAGCAGTGCTTTGCGGCGCCAATGGCGCCATGGGAAAGTTGATCGACGAGATCCTGGGTGATGCAGTTGTAGGTCGGGTCAGTATCGACGGCGAGAACGGTGTGCCCAAGACTTTTGAGGAGTTGGGCGAAGTTTCCGGCGATGTTTTGGTGGATTTCTCTCATCACAGTGCGGTGAAAGATGTGATCGATTATGCTCAGAAGATCGGCTGCGCATTGGTCATTGGCACCACCGGCCACACCCAGGAAGAAAAAATCCTGATTTATGAAGCAGCCAAGCAGATCCCCGTGTTTTACTCCGGAAATATGAGCTTGGGCATTGCGGTGCTGTGCCGTTTGGCACGGCAGGCGGCATCTTTCTTCCCGGATGCGGATATTGAGATTGTGGAAGTGCACCACACCCGCAAGGTGGACGCTCCCAGCGGAACGGCACACATGATCTTTAATGCCATTCGCGAAGTACGTCCCCAGGCTGTGGAGTGCTGCGGCAGAGCCGGTGAAGGCAAGCGCAGCAAAAATGAGATCGGTATCGCTTCGCTGCGTATGGGCAATGTTGTGGGTATTCATGAGGTGCATATTTGCACACCCAGCCAGACTTTGACTTTGCGGCACGAAGCCGGCAATCGGAAAATGTTGGCAGAGGGCGCAGTAGATGCGGCTCGGTTTATGGTAGGAAAGTCCGCAGGACTTTACACCATGACGGAACTTTTGGAGGAAAAGTAATGCAGTGCTGGCATTTAAGCGGCGCAGGAAATGACTTTATGGTCATCGATGCCCGGGGGGAGGAAATGGATTTTTCCTCCATGGCTCAGACGTTGTGCAAACTTACCGGCGCAGACGGATTTATGGCTGTGCAGGAGTCTCAAATTGCGGATTTTCGGCTGCATTTTTATAATTCCGATGGTTCTCGGGGTGAAATGTGCGGTAACGGAAGCCGGTGCATTTGCCGTTTTGCCTATGAATTGGGCATTGCAGGGGAGAAAATGACGGTGCAGACGGATGCCGGAATTGTAGAGGGTCAGCGGCTCTCTGAGGAGAATTATCTGGTAAAGCTTAATAATCCCTCGGTGCTGGATTTGCAGCGCAAGGGGAATATTGCCTATGTGGAACTGGGTGACCCGGGTGTGCCCCATGCGGTGCAGGAAGTGAAAAAGCTTTCTTGGGCCATGGGCGAAATGCTTCGGGAGCATGCGGTGGCGCTGCGTCACGATGCAGCGTTTCCCAAGGGCGCGAATGTGAACTTCTATACAAAGCTTGACGATGGAACAGTCCGTATTTTGACTTATGAGCGGGGCGTGGAGGATTATACGCTGGCTTGCGGCACCGGTTCTGCGTCTGTGGCGGTGGTGCTGTGGGCGAAGGGACAGCTTCCGGGCGGGAAGCTCACGGTGATCAACCGGGGGGGTGCGCTTACCGTACAGGTGCAGGAGAAAGACGGGAAAATCGAATCGCTCTGGCTGGAAGGACCGACGGAGATCGTCAAGATTATGGAAGTATAAAAAAAGAGATGCCGAAAGGCATCTCTTTTTTTATGTAGTTGTAAATTATTTTTCAGCGCCCTTGGAAAGAACGATATTGGTCAAAATACCAAGGATCAGCGCGCAAGCGGTGGTGGTGATGTAGATCTCACCGATTGCCATGGCCATACCGCCGATGCCGGGGATCAGAATAGCGGCGACGGTGAACAGATTCTTGTTCTGGTTCAGGTCGACCTTCTGGATCATCTTCAAACCGGAGACAGCGATGAAGCCGTACAGGGTGATGCACACACCGCCCATGACGCAGCCGGGAATGGAATCCAGGAACGCCACGAAGGGTCCGAAGAAGGAGATCACCAGGCACATAATGGCAGCAGTGGTGATGGTTACGATGGAAGCGTTACGGGTGATTGCAACACAGCCCACGGATTCGCCGTAGGTGGTGTTGGGGCAGCCGCCAAAGAATGCGCCGACCATGGAACCAACGCCGTCACCCAGCAGGGTGCGGTGCAGGCCGGGCTCAGCCAGAAGATCCTGGTCAATGATGGAGGACAGGTTCTTGTGGTCTGCCAGGTGCTCTGCGAATACAACAAAAGCAACGGGGATATAAGCAACGGCAACAGTAGCCAGGTAGGAGATCTTAAATTCGCCGATGCCCTGCCAAGCTTTGATGAAGGTGAATTCAGGAACAGCAACGATCTGCATGTTTGCAAACACGGAGAAATCGATGACCTGAATGCCGCAAAGAGTGAAGATCACGGCTACCAGATAACCGGCCAGAATGCCAATGATGAAGGGAATCAGCTTGAACATCTTCTTGCCATAGGTGGCGGTGATGATAACAGTTGCGAAGGTAACAAGAGCGCAGGCAAGAGAAGCCCAGGTGGCGGTGTTCATGACGAAATAGGAAGAAAGACCAAAGGAGACCTTCTCGCCGTAGGAGAATACGTCATTGACGGCAGCACCGGCAAGGCTCAAACCGATCAGAGCGACGGTGGGTCCAATGACGGAAGCGGGCATCAGCTTGTCGATCCACTTAACACCTGCGAACTTAACAACCAAAGCGATGATCACGTAAACGAGGCCTGCGAAGAGAGCGCCGAGAACGAGACCCAGGTAGCCCACAGAAACAGAGCCGGAGAAGGCTGCCAGCATGGGACCGATGAAGGCGAAGGAAGAACCCAGGAAAACGGGGCTTCTAAACTTGGTGAACAATTGATAAATAATGGTGCCCACACCTGCGCCGAACAGAGCAGCGGATGCGGACATGCCGTTGCCGACGATAGCGGGAACAGCGATGGTGGCAGCCAGAATTGCCAGAACCTGCTGGAACGCAAAGATCAGCATCTGGCCAAACTTGGGTTTGTCTTTGATACCATAGATCAAATTCATTATGTATCTCCTCCGAAAATAAAATGTTTTGAAAATAAGCTCAAAAAAAGAGGAAATGCGTATCAATCGTTACAGCATTTCCTCCTTCATCGAATCATATCTCTGACGGAAATTATATCCTTTTTTTTGACAAAAAGCAAGTCCCAAAATGAAGTTTATAAATATTTTGTGACAAATTTGTCGAATTTCACAAAGAAAAACTTTTGGGCAGTATTTCGGCCAGGGTGCAGGTCTCGTAAGTGTCACCCTTTCCTGCCAGATAGAGAGTAAAATCTTCCTTACAAAATTCGGTCATGACCTGACGGCAGACTCCGCAGGGAGGGAAAATGCTTTCTATGCAGCCGCCCTTGCCGCCGCAGATGGCCATGGCGGTAAATTCCTGATGACCTTCGGATACGGCCTTGAAAAAGGCGGTGCGTTCTGCACATACGGTGGGGGAATAGGCTGCGTTCTCAATATTGCAGCCGGTGAATACCGTGCCGTCGGCACAAAGCAGTGCAGCACCGACCTGATAGCCGGAGTAGGGACTATACGATAGGGTCATGGCGTTTTTTGCCAAATGGATCAGTTCTTGGGGTGTCATGAAAATCCCCTTTCTTATGGTAGAATATGGTCGGCGAAGCTTTCTCCTGGGGTTTCAAGTTCGATTTTCAGAAGCGCCGCCCCGGTGGCAGCAATGTCTGCAAAGCTTTGGCGTGTACCCAAATTGATGGGTTTGACCGCATTTCCGAAGATCAGAACGGGTACATATTCCCGGGTGTGATCTGTGGTGGCGGCATAGGACGGATCGCAGCCGTGGTCTGCGGTGATGATCACAAGATC
Source organism: Faecousia sp. (assembly GCA_045647845.1). Taxonomy (GTDB): domain Bacteria; phylum Bacillota; class Clostridia; order Oscillospirales; family Oscillospiraceae; genus Faecousia. The sequence goes on along the minus strand of JAZRMV010000007.1, from coordinate 8,332 downwards.
ATCGTCCTTCATTTGAGATAAAAAGTCAGGAAGCCAGCGGTCAAATTCCGACAGGGCGGCAGCGTAGCCGTCAATGTCCCGTCGATGACCGTAAAGCATATCAAAGTCCACCAGGTTCACAAAGCAAAGACCGGTAAAATCCTGCTTTGCATAGTTAAGTGCAAGGGCCATGCCCTCAGCGTTGGAGCTGCTGTATACATGCTCCGTAATGCCTTGCCCAGCAAAAATGTCGTAAATTTTACCCACAGCGATGCTGGCCATACCCGCATGCTTCACTGCCTCCGGTAATGCGGTTTTAGGTGGCACCAGAGAAAAGTCGTGCCGGTTGGCGGTGCGACGGAAATTTCCGGGCGTGCCCACAAAAGGACGGGCAATCACCCGACCGACTCCGTGTTTGCCTTGCAAAAGGTCGCGGGCAATGCGGCAGTATTCGTAAAGCTGCTCCGGAGGGACGATATCTTCATGAGCGGCAATTTGGAATACGGAGTCTGCGGAGGTGTAGACGATCAGATCGCCGGTTTCCATGTGCGCTTTTCCGTAGACATCAATTACTGCCGTGCCGGACCAGGGTGCGTTGGCTAAAATACCTCTGCCAACAGCTTTTTGAAAAGGTGCAAGGATCTCCTCCGGGAAACCCTTTGGATAGGTGGGCAGAGGATCTTCCGACACAATGCCTGCGATTTCCCAATGACCGATGGTGGTGTCTTTTCCCGCAGAAGCTTCAGTCAGCCGACCGTGGGCGGCAATGGGGGCGGAAACCTTGGGGATACAGTTAACACCGTCAATGTTTCCAAGACCTGCCCGGATCAGATTGGGAATGTGCAGTTTCTTGGATTGCGTGCAGGCACAAAGAGTATTGACACCCATATCGCCAAAAGTTTGGGCATCAGGCATCGCACCAATGCCCAGAGAGTCAAGCACCAGAATAAAAATGCGCTTCATATTATGGTTTCTCCATGGCTACGGCAACATCAAGGGCAACTTGCATCATGGTGGTAAAGGAGGTTTGACGCTCTTGACTGGATAATTCTTCACCGCTGAGTACATGGTCGGATACCGTGCAGATGCAAAGGGCTCGCTTGCCGAATCGGGCAGCGTTCATATACAGGGCAGCGGCTTCCATTTCCAGAGCCAGAACGCCCATTTTTTTCAGAGTGTGAACTGCGGTAAGTCCCTCGGGGATCCCCTCGGGATCGGCATAGAAAATATCAGAGGAGTTGACATTGCCCACGTGGTAGTCAGCACCGTAAGCTTCGCAGGCATTGACTGCTTCGGAAAGAAGCCGGTAATCAGCAATGGGTGCGAAGGTGCCGGGAATGTTGAATACGTGGGCGTAATTGGAGTCGGTGCAGGCGCCCTGGGCGAGAATGATATCCCGCACCTTTACATGCTCCTGGATCGCACCGGCAGAACCTACGCGAATGATGTTCTCCACACCGTATGCATTGTAAAGTTCGGTGGAGTAGATACCGATGGCAGGCATACCCATGCCCGAGGCCATTACGGAAATTTTTACGCCTTTATAGTATCCGGTATAGCCTTGAACGCCCCGGACATTGTTGACAAGTACTGCATCTTGCAGAAAATTTTCCGCAATGAATTGGCTGCGCAGAGGATCACCGGGCATTAAGACGGTTTTGCCGAAGTCACCGGGTTTTGCGCTGATGTGAGGGGTGGGTGTGTTCATAATGCTGCCTCCTTTTGTAGGATCAGTAGGAATTGTCTTGTTGCAGACCTTTTGCAATTTTTACGATCCGGGACGTGCCTAAGCGGGAAGCGCCTGCTTCCAAAAGCGCCTGCGCGTCTTCCAGGCTGGAAATGCCGCCCGCTGCCTTGATTTTCACATGGGGCATGACGTGTCGGGCGAACAGCAAAATGTCTTCCACAGTTGCGCCACCGGTGGAAAAACCGGTAGAAGTCTTAATATAGTCTGCACCGCTGAGGGATACACATTCGCACAGCGCGATTTTTTCTTCCTGGGTAAGAAGACAGGTCTCAATGATGACCTTTAAAAGCTTTCCTTTGCAGGCGGCTTTTACGGCTGTGATTTCTGCGGTGAGTTCTGCCCATTTTTCTTCTTTTGCCCAGCCGATATTGACCACCATGTCAATTTCATCGGCTCCGTTTATGACCGCATCGGTTGCCATAAAGCACTTGGAAGCGGTGGTGGCGTAGCCGTTGGGAAAGCCAATCACGGTGCAAATTGCCAAGCGGTCACCCACATAGTTTTTCGCTTGTCTGACAAAAGCCGCGGGAATACACACGCTGGCGCAGCCAAAGCGGATTCCATCGTCGCAAATAGCCTGGATTTCTTGCCATGTGGCGGTAGGGGAGAGTAAAGTGTGGTCGCATTTGGATAAGATCTCAGAAAGTTCCATGGCGGTATGCTCCTTTTCATTTTCTTTATTGTAGCAAATTCCCGGTTAAGATGCAAGCGGCATATCCTTTCGTTGACAATTAAATGAATGTGTGAGAGAATAGAAAAAAGCAAGGAGGCAGAAAAAATGGTTCGTAAAATTGTAAGTTTCACATTGATTTTTGCATTGTTGCTGACGGTATTGTCCGGCTGCTCTGTGTTTGGTGAGATCTTTGGCAATGTAGCAGATGCGGCTATGAAAGAACTAGAAAAGCAAGTGAAGGAAGTCATGGAATCCTATAAAGTGGATGTGGTGGAGATCAAGACTGCCTTCGGCAAGCTAAACGGAGATGACGATAAGGCAGTGCAGTTTTTTTACGCCGCATTGATCCGCAGTGATTCCGAGGAGTCGGTGGAAAACTGTGTGGATGCCATCAAGCCTTTGTTTGAAGACGTGGGATATAAAACACAAAAGAGCCAAAAGGTGAAAAGCGATTACTTAGAGCATAAGACTATTTCGTTCAGCACCGAGATCGAAGGCAGCGGTTATTATCTCATCTATGCTTATAATTCATCGCTGACCGGAAAATTGTTTCAATAAATAAAAACTGCGGCTTGAAAGCCGCAGTTTTTTTAACTGTTTTCCAGAAGTTGCTTGTTGTATTGCAGGGTGTACAGATTGTAGTACCTTCCTTTTTGGTGCAGCAGCTGTTGGTGGGTGCCTTGTTCCAGAATTTCGCCGTGGGACAGCAAAATAATATTATCCGCGTGCTGAATGGTGGAAAGGCGGTGAGCAACGATCAGCATTGTGCCGATGTTTTTCATCTTTTCCAGAGAATCCTGGATCAGAAGCTCCGTTTCCGTGTCAATGTTTGCGGTGGCTTCGTCCAAAATCATTACCGAGGGTTTGTGGATAATGGTTCTGGCGAAGGATAGAAGCTGGCGCTGACCGGCAGAGAAGTTGTTGCCCCGCTCACGCACCGGTTCGTCAAGACCCTTTTCCAGTCTGCTGATAAAGGAATCCGCATTGACGTAGCGGCAGGCTTCCCATACTTGCTCATCGGGCACATCTTCCATGCGCAGCAAAATGTTGCTGCGGATATCGCCGGAGAACAGAAATACATCTTGCAGCATTTGACCGAAGTGCTTGCGCAGCGATGCGATCTTGATCTTCTTGATGTCGATACCGTCGATGAGGATCTGACCTTTTTGAATGTCATAGTTGCGGCAGATCAGACTCAGAATCGTGGTTTTGCCCGATCCGGTGGAGCCGACAAATGCAACGGTCTGTTTGGGATCTACGTGGAAGCTGACACCTTTGAGCACCCATTCGTCGGGCTTGTAGCAGAACCAAACGTCCTTAAATTCAATTTCGCCCCGGATCTCGTCTAACTCGATGGCGTCCGGCTCATCAACGATCTCCGGAACAATGTCCAGAATTGTGAAGATCTTTTCCGCAGACGCAAAGGAACGTTGCAGGGTGTCAAATTGTTCTGCCAAGGTCTGAATGGGGTTAAAGAACTTGGAAATATACATGTAGAAGGAAACTACGATCTCACTGGTGATCACCTGTCCCAGGAAAGCGGTGTCCTGAATGTAGCCCTTAGCGCCAAAATAGAACAGGCACAGGTTGGTGGAAACAAAGAGCATATAGACCATGGGACGGAAAATACCGAATACGAAGATCTGGTTGATTTTTGCTTTTTCCAGCCGCTTGCTTCGGGTCAGAAAATCGTCCATTTTCCGCTGTTCCTGGTTGAAGATCTGGGTGATCTTGATGCCGGAAAGATTTTCGGAAAGATAGGTGTTGATGTCAGTGCGGGAGTCGTTGACTTCCCGGTGCACTTTCCGGGAGAATTTCCGGAAGATCACGGTGAAGAGCACCACGAAAGGCACAAAGCACAGCACCATCAACGTCAAAGCGTAGTTTAGCAGCAACATGGCAGCCAGAACACCAAACACGATCATGGCGTTCTTGATCATGGTGACCAATACGTTGGTGAACATCATGGAAATGGTGTTGGTGTCGTTGCAAACACGGGTCACCAATTTGCCTACGGGAATGTTGTTCAGCTGCTGATGGGAAAGATTTTCGATGTGGGTGAAAATATCTTGGCGAAGCTGGGAAAGGATCTTTTGACCGATCTTTTGCAAAATGATGGATTGCAGGTAGGTGCAGACCATGGAAATGATCAGCATTGCCGCATAAGCCGCTACCAGCATAAATAGATAGCTCAGCTCAAAATCGGATTTAATAGCGCCTTGCACTTCGCCTAGAAGCAGGGGAGATACGATGTCGTAGGCGATGGATACCAGCATGATGAAAAACACCAAAGCAAACTGCTTTTTGAACGGCAGCGTATAGCGTAAAAGGCGCTTGATCAGTTCCTTGTCCGCGATGTTGCGCTCGAAGCCTACGGCTTCCTTCTTGTTTTTCATGGTGGCGTAGGCGATGATAAAAATGGTGGAGAATGTGCCGATGATCGCGCCTACGATCAGAAGGGGAAGATACTCATGCATGGCTCTCGCCTCCTTCCTCTTCCAATTTTTGCAGATCTACCATTTTCCGGTAGGCGGAGTTGGTTTCATACAGTGCCTGGTGGGTTCCCACAGCGGAAATCTTGCCATCTTCAATGAACAGAATTTTGTCCATCTGTTCAATGGTGGAGATCCGGTGGGCAATGAGAATTGTGGTCTTGCCGGCGCGAGTAGTGCGCAGGTTGTTCAGAATGTTCTTTTCTGTTTTGGTGTCAACGGCAGAAACACTGTCATCAAGAATCAGAATGGGCGCATCTTTCATCAGTGCCCGGGCGATGGAAATTCTCTGCTTCTGACCTCCGGAAACGGTAACGCCACGTTCGCCCAGAACTGTTTCGTAACCCATCTGGAATTCGCTGATGTTATCATGCACGTCTGCCAGAATGGCAGCATTTTGGATTTTTTCAATTTTGTTTTCCTTTGCACCAAAGCTGATATTGTTGGCAATGGTGTCGGAGAACAGGAAATTATCCTGGGGTACATAAGCGCAGCCGGCACGAACAGAACGAATAGAAACCTCGTTAACATCGTGACCGTCGATAAACAAGGTGCCGTCGGATACATTGTATGTACGCAGGATCAGATCCACCAGGGTGGTCTTGCCGGAGCCGGTTTTGCCCACCAGGCCCACATTTTCGCCTGCGTTGATGGTAAAGCTGACATTTTCCAGCGCATCAAATTCACCGTCAGGGTAGCGGAAGGTCAGATTCCGGAACTCAATATCGCCCCGGATCTTGCCGAGCTCGGAAACACCCTCCCGATCAGTGACATTCTGGGGTGCGTCCAGCAGTTCGCCAACACGTTTGAGAGAGGCTTTGCCTCGGGAGGTCATGTCGATGAGTTCGGATACTGCCATGATGGGCCAAATAATGGAGTTGAAGTAGCCGATAAATTCCATAAGCTGACCGGCGTTGAAACGATCTTGGTATACCAGATAACCGCCGTAGCCCAGAATAATGCAGATGACACTTTCCACAAACAGACCCACCATGATGCGAAACAGCACGGAGGTGCGGGTGAAGTCAATGTTGGCGTCTTCGTTTTCTTTGTTTAGCTTGTTAAAAGCCAAAAGCTCCTTGGATTCTTTCACAAAAGCTTTGATGACGGCAATGCCGGAGAAGCTCTCCTGGGAAAAATCCGACAGTTTGGAGAAGCATTCCTGCCGATAGTCCCATTTCTGTTCCAGCCGATGGCCGATGATGGTAGCCATGATCAAAAGGAATACCATGGGGATCATGGAAAAGACGGTCAGAACCGGGTCCATATCCCACATTTTTTTCAGCGCCAGCACACCCAGCAGCAAGGCGTCGAAGAACATCATGATGCCCCAACCGAAACATTCCTGAATGGTGTCCAGATCGTTGGTAAACAAGCTCATCAGGTCGCCCACTTTGTTTACCTGATAGTATTCCCGGCTCAGATCCTTTGCGTGGCTGAACATTTTGTTGCGGATCTCAGTCTCTACCCGAATGGCAGCGCCAAAGAACGCAACACGCCACAGAAACCGTCCTGCAATCATGCAAAGAATGATGGTGACCATGGGCATGCAGATCTTGCTGAGCAGGAAATCCATGTTAAATGCAGTCATTTGACCATCATAAAGCACTTGACCTTGGTTCATGCCGTTGATGACTAATTGATACAGGTGCGGGATCTGCAATTGCAGATAGTCTACCAAAACCAGGGCGGCAATGCCCATAATCAGCATAAGGCTGTATTTTAGATAATATTTATTAATGTGTTTGCCAAAAATCATTGCCGAACCCCTCCTTTTCATAAAAGTTTACATTAAAAGCTATTATAACATTGAAAGATTTTAAATGCAATAGGGGAAAGACATCTGTTTTTGCAAAAAAGACAAGAACAAATCATCACTCGTGCTTGCTTTTCCTGAAAAACCCAATTATAATGGAAAAAACGCAAAGAAAGCGGGGCTTTTACATGAAACATAAATTTTATTCCTATTATTTGGACAGCCCATTGGTCAGGGGACGGGTCTTTGATGTTTTTGAGCCGGAGGAAATGACGAAGGATGTGGCGGTTTTCTGGGTTCATGGCGGCGGCTGGCGTACCGGCAGCCGGGATTTTCATGAAATTATGGAAAAGCTCAGCCAGCGAGGCTATATTGTTGCCTCTACGGATTACCGACTGGACGCAAAGGATGCATTTGAGCAGCTGAAAGATATTCGGGAAGCGTACGATAAATTTATTACCATTCTCAAAGAGATGGGACGGCCGTTGAATGTGGCGGTGTATGGCGTTTCTGCCGGCGCCCATCTGGCGTCGCTGCTGCTGTGTGCGGAGCCTGGTCAGTGCGGTGAGCAGCTGAATTTGGAGAACGAGTGGGTAAAGCCTTGTATGGGTCTGCTTCAAGCGACACCCTATGATTTTCTGCATTGGGATAATATCATGCCGGGTATGTGGAGTACGATGCAGGGGATCGCAGGCGCACCTTATGATACAGACCCGGAGCGTTACGAGCGCCTTTCCTTGAAAAATTATATTAACGAGAGTAACCCGCCTCTGTTTTTTATGGAAGCGGAGTATGAGAATATGTTCTCCTCTGCGTTGACTTTAAAGATTGCAAAACAGCACCGCACCATGGGAATCAAGAGCCATTGGAAAGTGTTTCCCGGTGTGGAGCATGGCTTCTTCTATGAATTGACGCGTCCGTCCCAGCATTTGGCCTTTGAGGCATTCTGCCAGTTTTTGGAGGGAACGCTGGAAACCGACCCGGAAATTTATAAATAAAGAATACCGACCTGCGGTACACCGCAGGTCGGTGTTTTCAATATTGGTATATTTAGAGTCGGTGGCCGGACTCGCTTTTCTGCGGAAAAGCCGCCTTTCGAGTCCGTTTTACTGGTGCCGGTGTCCTGTTGCGGTGCCCGGCGTGCGCCTTGCCGACGAAGCGGCTGCGTTGCACACCGACCGCTGCCACTCGCTTCGTCAAAGCACAAGCCACAATGTTACATTTTCCGCAAGCGGAAAATTCCACCTGTGTCTTGGCTTCTCCTCTCCCCACAAAGGCCGTTCGCCTTTGCGGGGCCCCTTTAAGCGCCCTCGCAATGACACGGAAAACCCGGTTCTGCCTGCGATAATCTTACAGGATTTTCTGCAAAAACGCAAGGCATTTTGTTTCAAATTCTTCTTTTGTGCCGTTATTTTCCAGGGTGTGGGCGCAATTTTGGCTGTACCAGGCAGCATCCTTCTGGGCAGCGATGCGTCCTTTGGCATAGCTTTCCCTAATGCCGTCCCTGGCCATCAGAAGTCGGATCGTAGCCATGTCGTTCTGTGGGCCAAGGAGTTGGAGAGATATTTTGTCTTCCTAAGACCGCTTGGCCTCCGACTTCAATTTTGGCTGTACCAGGCAGCATCCTTCTGGGCAGCGATGCGTCCTTTGGCATAGCTTTCCGAAATGCCGTCCCTGGCCATCAG
>JAZRMV010000006.1:0-6093 GCA_045647845.1 Faecousia sp. | reverse complement strand
GACTCGATCTCGAAGGGTCCGATCCGGTAGCCGGAGGACTTGATCACATCGTCGGCGCGGCCCACATACCAGAAGTAGCCATCTTCATCTCGCCATGCCAAATCACCGGTGTGATACATTTTATCGTGCCACACACCGTCGGTAGCTTCCTGGTTGTTGAAGTAGCCGAGGAACACACCGCAGGTAGGATCGGGATCGGTACGGATGACGATCTCGCCGGCGATACCGTCCTCCACAGGATTGCCCTCGGCATCCACAATGTCGATGCCGTAGCCGGGAACGGGCTTGCCCATGGCGCCGGGCTTAATGTTGGTGCCGTAAAGGTTGGCGATACCCAGGGTCATTTCCGTCTGGCCGAAGCCCTCATGGATCCGCAGACCCGTGGCCTTTTCAAACTGGTAGAACACCTCGGGGTTCAGCGCCTCACCGGCAGTGGTAGCATGATGAATGGAAGAAAGATCGTACTTGCTCAGATCCTGCTTGATGAACATGCGATACATGGTAGGAGGCGCGCAGAATGTAGTGATGTGATACTTGGCGAACATAGGGAGGATCTTCTCTGCATCAAAGCGGTCGAAGTCATAAGTAAACACCGCGCCTTCGCACAGCCACTGACCATAGAGCTTACCCCAGAGCGCTTTGCCCCAGCCGGTTTCGGAAATGGTAAAGTGCAGGCCGTCACGCTCGCACAAGTGCCAGTATTTGGCGGTGACATAGTGACCCAAGGCATACTTATAAGAATGGGTGGCCATCTTGGGATAACCGGTGGTGCCGGAAGTAAAGAGCATGAGCATGGGATCGGAGCCACAGGGCGCATCCTCAGAGCGCTCAAAGCGACGGCTGAACAGCTTATACTCTTCGTTATAGTCGTGCCAGCCGTTTCGGCTTCCGCCAACCAACACCTTGGTCAAATGCATATTGGCAGATTTTTCCGCCAATTCGATCTGCTCTGCGGTATTGCCGTCCGCTGTGCACAGCACAGCAGTCACATCTGCCGCCTGGAAGCGATACACAAAATCATGCTCCATCAGCTGATTGGTGGCGGGAATGGCGATGGCGCCCAGCTTATGCAGACCCAGCATGGCAAACCAGAACTGATAATGACGTTTTAGCACCAGCATCACCCGGTCGCCCCGCTTGACGCCAAGAGATTTGAAATAGTTGGCGCTTTGAGAAGAAGCGTCCTTCATATCCTTGAAGGTAAAGCGCCGCTCGGTCATGTCGTTTGCCACATGAACCATGGCCAGCTTATCCGGCTCTCTTCTGGCGATGGCGTCCACCGTATCAAAAGCGAAGTTATAGCTTTCCTCATCGGAGAAAACCACGCCCTGGAAGGTGCCGTTTTCATCTTCCTTGGCCTGCACAAACTTGTTGCACAGCAGAGGCTGCTCTTCCCTGCCTTTACGGCTCTGGCTGATATACAAGGGCTGGTCGGTGGTGTCCGACGCCATGATCATGGAAAGGAACACGCAATCCCGCCCGTCAATAGCGATCATGCCGTGGGGTGTGGAGGATTTGTAGAAGATGGAATCGCCCTCGCGCAGCACTTCCTCATGCTCGCCCACCTTGATGCGCATGGCTCCCTTGATCACCAGGTCAAACTCCTGACCGGCGTGGGTGGTGGTATGAATGGGTTTATCCTGCAAGTCCTGAGAATACTGATAGGTGACCCAGTAAGGCGTTGCCAGCTTCTGGCGGAACATAGGCGCCATATCCTGAATGGTGATGCCGTCCTCGCTGGCGGTGACCAGACCCTTACCCCGACGGGTAACGGTATAGCCGCTGAGCTTTGCGCCCTGACCTTCCAGCAAAACGGTGATCTCCACACCAAAGACCTTGGCGCACTTGTGAATAAAGGTAAAGGGAAGATCCACTGTTCCGGATTCATACTGGTGATAAATTTCTTCACCCACCTCCGTCAGTTCAGCCATTTTTTTCATGCTGTAACCCAAAATTTCCCGCATGCCTCTGATACGAGCCGCGATGTCCATAAGTTGTGTAGAGGTGTTTGCCATGGTAAGGATCTCCTTTCTGATAAAATATGATATAAAAAATCGTCCCAAGATCAAATCCTGAGACGAGCAAACTTTACCCGCGGTACCACTCAAATTGCGGCTTACGCCGCCCCTTCACGCTCCAACAAGCGCTATCCCTTAACGCGGGCAAACGGGAGAAGCCTAATGGTTGTTGTCTTTCGGTTCTCCGGCTCGGAAGTGATGGGTCTTCTGGCGGGAAACTATCGGCTCGCACCAAATGCCGACTCTCTGAAAATTGCCCTTGCCTGACCGTCTTCGTCAAAGCCATTATCCTATTTACACATACTTTATCATGTCCGTCTCTAAAAGTCAAATGTTTATGCGTCAAAGATTCAATGTTTTTCACTGCCTTTTTTGTGCAAAAGTGCAAACCTCGGCTTTTTTCATTTTTTTCATTGACAAATCCGGTGTTTTATGCTTAAATAGGCACAACCGAACAAATATAAAGACAGTGATGGAAAATTTGCCTTTACTGAAAGTTTCAGAGAGCCGGCGGCAGGTGCGAGCCGGTACGGAAGGTTTTGGCAATCTGATTCCTGAGTCGATCTTGTGAACGCCTTGGTTAGTAATGAGATCCGGGTTCTCCCGTTACAGAGATAGGGCTTGTTAGAGTCCGATGAGCGATTCTCCCTTTGGGAGGATAAGCAGGGTGGTACCGCGAATGTAGATTCGTCCCTGAGGTCAGAACATGACCTCAGGGATTTCTTGTTGTTAAGGAGTGTTTATCATGAAAACTGTAAAGATCAGTGACATTACCATGAAACAGACGGCGGAGAATTTCTCTCTGTCCTTTAAGGAAAAAATCGAACTGAGCAAGCTGTTGGATCGGCTGGGCGTCAGCGTCATTGAAATTGAAGGGATTCAAAATGCCCGGGTGGACACCCTGCGGATCAAATCCATCGCCTCGGCTGTGCAGGAGAGCATCATTTCCGTGCCCGTGGAGCTGACGGAAGAAAGCGTCCGTGCCACCTGGAACGCCCTGCAAGGCGCAAAACACCCCCGGCTGCAAGTATGCGCTCCGGTCAGCTCCGTTCAGATGGAGTATCTGTTCCACAAAAAACCCGAGGCCCTGCTCCGGGCGATCAGCCAGATCTGCGCCCTGTGCCGCAATGTTTGCGCAGATGTGGAATTTGTGGCAGATGACGCCTGCCGCAGCGAGGCCGGCTTCCTGAAAGATGCCATTTGCGCTGCCATAGAAGCGGGCGCTTCCACCATTACCGTCTGTGACACAGCGGGCAATATGCTGCCCAACGAATTCGCTGCCTTTATCCGGGAGCTGTATGCCCAGATCCCCGAACTCCAAAATGTTTGCCTGGGCGTATCCTGCTCCAACGCCATGGCTATGGCCGACGCCTGCGCCATTGCAGCTGTGCAGGAGGGCGCAGGTGAGATCAAAGCCGCCGCTTACCCCATCAACACCGCCAGCCTTTCTCACACCGCCCAGATCCTTTCTGCCCGGAGCGACCGGTTGGACGCTGACAGTCAGGTAAATATCACCCAGCTGACCCGGACGGTCAACCAGATCACCTGGATGTGCCAGACCGGCAGAAGCAAGACTTCCCCCTTCGACAACGGCGTTCGGGAAGAGGACGAGGGTGTTTGGCTCACCGCCCACGATGATATGGGCGCTGTTTGCAAAGCAGCGGAGCGCCTGGGCTATGATCTGAGCGATGAAGATGCAAAAAAGGTTTACGAGGCATTCTCCAATATTGCCGCAAAAAAGGATCGGGTGAGCATCAAGGAGCTGGACGCGATCATCGCTTCCGATGCCATGCAGGTGCCGCCCACCTATGTTTTGGATACTTATGTGACCAACTCCGGCAACACCATCTCTGCCACCGCCCACATCAAGCTGCGCAAGCATGATGTGCCCATGGAGGGCGTGTGCGTGGGCGACGGCCCCATTGACGCGGCATTTTTGGCCATTGAACAGATCACCGGGCGGCACTATGAACTGGACGATTTCCAGATCCAATCCGTCACCGAGGGTCGGGAAGCAATGGGACAAACGGTGGTGAAGCTTCGCTCCGGTGGCAAAATTTACTCCGGCAGAGGCATTTCCACAGATATCGTGGGCGCCGGCATCCGCGCCTATCTGAGCGCTCTGAACAAAATCGTCTGGGAGGAGGATGAAGCATGAATCTGTCCTTTTCCACCCGCGGCTGGCAAGACCTTTCCTGGGATGAAACCCTGAGCACCGCGCTGGATATGGGTTTTACGGGCATTGAAGTTTACAATTTGCAGAAGCGAAGCGACCTATTAGACCGCAACGGTGCGTTTCACGCCCATCAGCGGGCGGCTACTTTGCGGCAGCTGCGGGATAACCGGCTGAAAATTCCGTGCCTGGACAGCTCCTGCGACCTTTCCCAGGATCCGGACTGTGTAACCCGGCTTTCGAATTTAATGGAAATTGCCCGGGATGTGCAGATTCCCTATGTGGTCGCCTGCGCCCTGACCGACAACGAAGACACCGTAAAAAACAACTTGAACGCCCTGCTGCTTCTGGCGCGCAGATGCCGGGTAACGGTGCTTTTGAAAACCAGCGGTATCTATGCGGACACCGGACGGCTGCGGAAAATGCTGGACGAATTTGCATGCGACGAGATCGGCGCCCTGTGGGACGTGCATCACCCCTTCCGGGATTTTCAGGAAAGTGCGGACACCACCATTAAAAACTTAGGCGCTTATGTGCGTCACGTGCACCTGCGAGACTCCGATGACAAGGGTGAATATCAGCTCATCGGCGAAGGCTCTATGCCCATCGGCGATATGATGCGCGCCCTGTCCTCTGTGAATTACGACGGCTTCATCTCTCTGGAATGGAAGCCGGAATGGCTGGAAGATTTGCAGGATCGGGAAGTCATTTTCCCCTATTTCGTCAACTATATGCGTCGGTTTGACAGCCCCCGGGGTATGAAAAAGGCGCTGTACTTTAACCACGACGGCACGGGTCAGTACATCTGGAAAAAAGACGAGCTGATCAACCTGACCTTTTCTCAGGTTCTGGATCGAGTGGCTGAGGAATTCCCCGATCAGTATGCATTCAAATACACCACCCTGGACTACACCCGGACGTATCAGCAATTCCGCACCGATGTGGATCGGTTCGCAAGAGCACTGGTTTCCCTGGGCGTTGGGCCGGGAAGCAAGGTTGCCATCTGGGCAACCAACGTGCCCGCCTGGTTCATCACTTTCTGGGCCACCACCAAGATCGGCGCTGTGCTGGTGACGGTAAATACCGCCTACAAAATCCACGAGGCAGAATATCTGCTCCGGCAATCCGATACCCACACCCTGGTGATGATCGACTCCTGCCTGGATTCGGATTACAAGGGCATTATCAACGAACTTTGCCCGGAGATCGCCAAAGCAAAACCCGGCGAGCCTCTGCACTGCAAGAAATTGCCCTTCCTGCGCAATGTGATCACCGTGGGCTTCAAGCAGCCCGGCTGTCTGACCTTTGACGAAGCCATGGCGCGGTATCCCATGGTCAGCGCGGAAACGGTGGCCCGCATGGCCGCCAACGTCCGCCCCGATGACGTATGCAACATGCAGTATACCTCCGGCACTACCGGTTTCCCCAAGGGTGTTATGTTAACCCACTACAACGTGGTGAACAACGGTAAGTGCATCGGCGACCGGATGGGTCTTTCCACCGCCGACCGGATGATGATCCAGGTGCCCATGTTCCATTGCTTCGGCATGGTGCTTTCCATGACCAACTGCATGACCCACGGCGCCACCATGTGCCCCATGCCTTATTTCTCCCCCAAGTCCAGCCTGGCCTGTGTCCACGAGGAGAAGATTACCTGCTTCAACGGTGTGCCTACCATGTTCATCGCCATGTTTGCCCACGCTGATTTTGCCAAAACCGACTTCTCCCATATGCGCACCGGCATCATGGCCGGCGCCAACTGTCCCGCGGATCTGATGCGCCGGGCAGCGGCAGAGATGAACATGACCGAGATCATCAGTGTCTACGGCCAGACCGAAGCTTCCCCCGGCTGCACCATGGGCCAGGTGGATGAAGATCTGGATCACCGTGTGGAAACGGTCG
>JAZRMV010000005.1:0-14526 GCA_045647845.1 Faecousia sp. | reverse complement strand
GCTGCCGCTGGATAAGGAAAAGATCAAAAAGGTAGCAATTATTTGCTCTACTCACCACGATCCTTTCTACAAGGAATTGAATGCGTTCAAGGAAGAGTTTGAACGTCGTGGTATTCAGGTGCATATGCAGAGAAGATTGTCTGATTATCAGGAAATCAGCAAGATCGCTGCGGAAAATGATCTGATCCTCTATGTTTCCTATACTGCGCCTCATGCGCCTATGGGAGGCCTGGGTCTGTATGCGGAAGAATGCGCAACTTATTTCTTCGCACTGCATGACGGTAAGGAGAAGTCCATTGGTGTTTCCTTTGGTTCTCCTTATATCTACTACGATTACTGTAACAACTTCGAGACTTACATTCATGCGTTTAGCCCCACACCAGAATCTCAGAAGGCTGTGGTTGGCGCTCTGTTTGGCGAGGTTCCCTTTGAAGGCTTCTTCCCCTACGAAGAACCCTGGAAGGAATAATGGTTCAATAAAAAAGGTGTGGCCGACAGGCCACACCTTTTTATTTTAAGCCAAGGCGCTGTATGGATTCCTGAACGGGAGAGAGCAGGAGGTTTTGTTCCTCTGCCAGCAAGCGGGAATAGAAATTCTCTTCCAAGGCTTGCTCGTAAGGAATACCGCAAAGGTCGGATACGATCCGGGCGCCCCGGTCTACAAGTTTTTTGTTGGAGATGGCAAGGCAGGTCATCCAGTTTCCGTGGATGCGGCCCATGCTGGCCATGACACCGGTGGACAAGGTGTTCATCATCAGTTTGATGCACAGGTGGGAATAAAGGTCTGTGGCGGTCTCCGGCAAAGTGATCTGCGCTTTGGAAAGGGTCAACTGGCTGGCGCTTTGATAGCGCTGGGCGTGGACGGAAAATTCTGTCGGAGCGTCTGCGATATCGATCCATAAGGCGTGGTTTTTCTTTGCATTTTCTCGTTCCGGTGCGGCTTCGTTACCGATGATAAAACGGTAAAGGGCTTTGGTGCTCACATCGGGGATCCGCTCGATCTGGTTTTCGGTCATGCCTAGGTCTTCGTAGGTTTCTCTCGGCCAGTCTATGCAGTTGGGACGACGCAGAAAGCATTTTGTCCAGGCCTCTTCGGTTGTGCAGGTGGGATTTTTCACAAATGCCCAGGATTGGGGTTCGTTCACCATATCCGCAGAGGAGAAAGGCGGAGTCATAAAGGTGGGGGAGCGTTCGGTGGTATCGGTGAGTACGTCCAAAAGGTATTCATCTGCAAACAAGGTGATGAGACCTTTGTTTTCATAGAGTGTGCGTTCTGTATCCGTGGTTTCGGCAAGCAGATCCACAGCGCTGTTGCTCAGCAGCTGATCGATCATTTGGCTGAATTGAGCACCATACCAACCGTAGCCGGGGAAGGTGATTGCTTCACCGCAATCGTTCAGGATCGCATAAAGCGCGCCTTCCAATGCAACACCGGCAACAAATTGTTCAAAAGTGGACGACTGCATCCGGGTAGAGCCGGTCAGCGCCATAGGGCCGCAGGGAAGGGAAAGGGTAGCACAGTTTTCGTGCGTATAAACCTCTCTGGCTCTTGCCATTTTCTCGATGAGCGGTTTATGATCTGCGCAGATGAGCATATAGACATGAGCACCGTCTTGCAGTGCCTGCTGGGCAGTGCCCAGAATGGAGGTGGTTTCACCGGTGGCAGTGATGCCAACCAGCAGATCACCGGCTTGGAGGTTTCGTATCTTGGCTTGCAGTTTGCCAAGGGCGGTGGAATCTTCAAAGGATTCAGCGGCTCGTATGACTGCATAATCGCCGCCGGTCATGATATTTCCAACGCAATGACGCTTTGCGTGGAGCGAAGGTGCGGAATTTGGATATTTTTGGGACAAGAAGTCGATGGCGCGCAGCCACATTCTTTCCAGACCCATGGACAGACGGCCGGAAGAGCCGCAGCCGGAGAAGATCACACGGTTACCACGACGCAATGTGGTGATCACGGTTTCGGCAAAGCGGGCATATTCCGGGGTCAGCAATGTTTCGTAAGCTCGCTGGGACATGGATTTGTCCACACTCAGAAGCAGTTTTACGCCCTCTTTGACAGAGGCAGCGTAGGTTTGGGATAACTTGCGGGTCATGGGATTGGGCTTTTCTGCCTCAATATAGCCCATGCGGTATTCACCATCTTCACGAAGAAAGCGATTGGCGGCTTCTTTGGCTTGCACGCGCAGCAGTTGGGTATCCATATTGACCTCCTGAATCAGCAAAAGAAAATTTTGATTCCATTTTTGCGTAAGTGTGCTACAATTTGATTAGATGTGAAAATTGTCAAAGCAAGGGGGAATGGAAGTGGAATTGAATCTGCTGGTCTGTAAACAGCTGGAACGGGAACACTTTTTAAATGAGACTTACGTAGGCGAAGATGATGTGTTCGCGCTGGTGGAGCAGGGACTGTTTGTCTTTGACAATGGAAACGGTCTGGAAAAGGTTGGCCCGTTGGAGGCTGTAAATTTTAAGCGGGGTGTGCTATATAATCGACGGGTGGTCGAAAAAACAACGATGTATCTTTTCCGTTATCAGTCGGATGTGCCGATTTTCGGCAGCGGAAAAATCGTATTTCAGGATCGGGAACGGATTCGATCTACGCTGCGGCTGCTAGGGCGCAGCGAAGGACTTTTGCAACCGGGAGACTTTGCTTGTAAGCGAGCCCTTTTCGGGGATCTGGTGAACCAATATTTACTGGAAAATGCACCCCAGTTGCAGGATAATGGCTTTGAAGATAAGGCAATTTCCGATGCGGTGGCGTTTATGAATGAGAATTTGCACAAGAAGCTGAATCTGAATCAGCTTGCGGAAAAATGCTTCCTTTCCTATGTGCAATTTTCCCGGCGGTTTAAGCAGGCGACCGGTACCACGCCGCAGAATTATCTCATGGGTTTGCGGTTGAAAAAAGCTCAGAATCTTTTGCAGGAGACGGAACTGCCCATTAAGGGCGTTGCGCAGCTTTGCGGTTTTGAAAGTGAATATTATTTCAGCAACTTCTTCCGCAGTCAGTGCGCTGTGACGCCTACACAGTTTCGCAACCTGGTGAAAACAACCGAAGATCTGCAACGGTAAGATTGCCCCGCAGCTAAGTGTGACTGCGGGGCTTTTTGAATCAATTATCGCCAATGCCCTTGAAATAGTAGATGGTATCGTTCTTGGGACGGATCTCGGTGAGATTACCGGTGTAATGGCGCAGGTTGATAGGGTGGTAAGGCCGTGCCTCCACCTCGTCGATGTTCACATCGATGCCCAGACCAGGCTTGTCACCGATGCGGATATAACCGTCCTCAAAGACCACCTCTTCGTTGGTGATGGCTTTGCGGAAAGAGCCGTCGGTGAGCATGATCTCGTGGATCAGGAAGTTGGGAGTGGCGGCCGCCAGCTGTAAAATTGCGGCGTTGGAGATAGGGCCAGAGGGATTATGGAAGGAGATGGGAATGTGCTTGGATTCTGCCATGCCGGCAATTTTTTTGCATTCCATCATACCACCGGTATGGAACATATCCGGCTGCACGATGTCCACGGCGTCCTTCTTAAACAGATCATCAAAACCATAGATCGTGTAAACCCGTTCACCGGCAGCTACGGGGATCAGAGAACGGCTCTTGACCTTTGCCAATGCGTCCAGATTGTCGGGCGGGCAAGGCTCTTCCATGAGCATGGGCTTAAAGGGAGCAAGCTCCCGGGAAATTTCAATGGCGGTATAGGGGTTAAACCGACCGTGACATTCGATGAGTAATTCCACATTATCGCCCACGGCTTCACGCACAGCGCCAACGATTTCCACGGCCTTGTGCATTTCTTCCTTGGTCAGGGTCATGTGGGCTTTTCCAAAGGGATCCCACTTCATGGCTTTCACGCCCAGAGCCACGGTTTCCTTTGCCTTTTGGGCAAATTCTTCCGGTGTCTTTGCACCAGAAAACCAGCCGTTGGCGTACATTTTTACCTTGTCGCGCATTTTGCCGCCAAAGAGGTTATATACGGGGGTGTTGAAATATTTGCCCGTGATATCCCACATGGCCATTTCAATGCCGCTGATGGCGGACATGAGCACCGGGCCGCCCTTCCAGTAGATGTCCCGGTAGACCTCAAAACGCATTTTTTCGATTTGCAGGGGGTCACGACCTACGATCAGCCGCTTTAAGTCCTCCACGCAGCCTTTCAGAGCCATTTCCTGGGTGCCCAGAGAGGCTTCGCCCCAGCCGTAAAGACCCTCGTCGGTTTCAACCTTGATGAAGGTCCAGTTGGTGCGGTAGGCGTCGGTAATATAGACTTTGATATCTGTAATTTTCATAATCAATCACCCTTCTTTTTGTATTGGAGCAGGCAGGCACACAGACCGGAGTCCACAGTCAGATCCGTGCCGCTGATGGTGGCGGATTGGTCACAGCTGAGGAAGTAGACCGCATTGGCAATTTCAGCTTCGGTGGATTCCCGGCCAACGGGGTAGCGACCGCGACGTGATTGGATTTCTTCCTGGGAAAGGGTGTCCCAGCGGTTGGAATGAATACCACCGGCGATCACATTATTGGCACGGATGCCGTATTCGCCCAGTTCCATGGCCATATAGCGCACCAGCGTGGATAAGCTGGCTTTGGACATGCCGTAGACGGTCCGTCCGGGCACGCCGCCGGTGGATTGGACGGAACCGATGGTTACGATGGTGCCGCCACCGCCTAGTTTCATGATCTTTGCGGCTTCCTGGCAGCAGAAGAAGGTGCCTTTCATGTTTACATCGATGATAGCATCATAGTCTTCCTCGTTGGTGTTCATCAGACCAAAGTCCACACCCAGGTGGGCGCTGTTTGCCACGAATGCATCCAGTCTGCCAAAATCTGCGGAAAGACGGGAAAAGGTTTCTTGAATAGATGATACCTGATTGGGAAGCATGGCGTAGCCCCGGGCGGTGATGGGATATTCCGCTGCAAGGGCAGCGGCTGCTGCCTGGGCAGAGGATTCGTCTCTGCTGGTGATGGCAACATTCCAGCCTTCTTTTGCAAAGTGTTTGGCAATGGCAAGGCCGGTGTTGCGGGTCGCACCGGTGATCAAAACTGTTTTCATAGGCCGCCTCCCAAGGGGATCTGTTGGTATATGGTGGGGATCACCCGGTTCTCCGCAGAATAAATATTCGGATCCAGGTCGTCAAAAAGGCCAAAATGCATGGGTACGCTGAATTTTGCGCCGGTGCGCTTTGCAAAGGCTGCGGCATCTGCGGTGTTCATGTTGTTGCCCTTGCCGTTGATGGGAAGAAACACAGCATAAAGATCGCAGGGCAGGGAAGAGAAGATGTTTTCGTTATACAAGGTGTCACCGGTGAAGTAATATTTGCGTTCACCGTCGTCAACGATGATGCCCAATGCGCCAAGGTCAGAATGATCGGCCATGATGCCATAGAAGGTAAAGCCCTCCCAACTCCAACGGCCACCGGGTGTCAGGCGAACATAGCTATGGTCGCCGCCAAATGTGCGAACCTTTTCCCAGGCGTTGGCGCTGGCAAGAACCAGAATGCTGCCGTCCTTGGAAAGATAGTGCGTCAGAGTTTCCGGGTCGGTATGGTCGGCATGGCCGTGGGTCAGCAAAATTGCATCCGGGCGGAGATTGAGAAATTTCTCTTCCACCGGGACTCTGCGGTGGTTTTTTGGGTTTATTTTACCGCAGGCATCGGACAGATAGGGGTCGATCAAGATGGATTTTCCGTTTTTCTCTAAAAGAAATCCGCCTTGGCCTAACCAGGTGATCTTCATGGCACTACCTCCAAACGCTGTTTTATATTATCCTATCATTCAAATGTTTGGTTGTAAATAAGCAATACGATCAAATTTTAGCACAAAAATATAATATTTTATCATTTCTGGATTTTTAGGATTTGGGTCGATGAAATTTAAATTAAGAACGATTTTGCGGAGAATATTGGAAATCTGTAAAAAGGTATAGTTGGCTGTTGCTTTTTGTGTTCAATCGGTGTATACTAGATACAACTTTCTACGGAGGCGAATTTAGATATGAAGAAATTGTTGATCGGGGTTCTGCTGGTTTGCTCACTGTTGTTGGTTTTGGCCGGCTGTGGCAATGATTCCCAATGGCCCAGCAACCTGAAAGTCAAGGAATTGACTGTGGTGGTGGATGAGACCAGCATCATTAAGCTCAATGACTATACCAAGCTGGAAAAGGTGGATCTGAGCGGCAGTACCTGCTATGACCGGATTATGGCCTATGCCAAGTCCCATCCGGATATTGACGTGACTTATACGGTGGAAATGGGCGCCGGCAGCATCAGCGTAAAAGACGAGACTGCGGTTTTGACCGGTGGCTCTTATGAATTTAATAAGCTGGTGCAGAATTTGCAGTATCTGCCCAATTTGAAGACCCTGAAATTGGAGGACTGCGCATTCAATGTGGTGCAGTTGGACGCTTTGCGGTATGCGAATCCCAACCTGTCGATCATCTGCGTTGTGAATATCAACGGGGTAGAGCTGAATGCGGATTCTCCGGAACTGGATCTGAGCGCGATCACCTCCGAGCAGGTGGATGCAGTGGCTGCGAAATTGCAGTATATGATCGGCCTGGAACGGGTGAATGTTTTGAACGCTGAGGGCGAATGCACCCTTTCTGTTGAGGACCTTTTGAAGCTGCAACTGGCTGCACCCGGTGTAGCGTTTAATTATGAATATGAGTTTGAGCTGTTTGGACAGACCATTTCTTCTACCGCTGAGCGGGTGGAGTTTGTGGACGTGCAGATCGGTGACTCCGGCGAGCAGCAGATCCGTGATGCGCTGAACAAACTGATCAACTGTAAGTATTTCAAATTGGATAACTGCGGTTTGAGCAATGAGGTCATGGCGCAGATCCGGAACGATTATCCCCATATCAAGATCGTTTGGCGTGTGTTCCAGACCAACAAGAACCGGAGCTGGCTGACCGATACAGAAACAGTTCGGTCGGTTTACGGTGTCAGCGACAGCAATAGCGATTTCCTGAAATATTTTACCGATGTCAAGTATCTCGATCTGGGCAGCAATGATTCTCTTACGGACATCAGCTTTGTGAAGTATATGCCCAATTTGGAGATTGCAATTCTTTCCGGCAGCGCTGTTAAAGATCTTTCACCCCTTGCTAATTGCAAGAAATTGGAGTTCCTGGAACTGGCATCCTGCGGTCAATTGACGGATGTTTCCCCCCTGGCGCAGTGCACCGGCTTGAAGTATCTGAACATTGGCCACACAAAGGTTGCCAACGTTGCTTCGCTGACCGGTTTGAAGCTGGAAATGCTCAGCTTTGTCAACTCCGGCAATAAGGTGGGCATGACGGAGGCGGATTGGAAAGCGATTCAGACGGCAATGCCCAATTGCATGATCACTTACAGCCCCTTGAAGGATTCCAATGCCACGGCTTTCGGTGTGGGTTGGCGCTACAAGAAAACTCCGCTGACCGCCAGCAACTATACCGATATTTACAAGAAGGTTCGGGAAGTGTTTGATTACGACTCTGTGGAACAGAGCGCTTCCAACAATCAACCTGCAACGCCTACCGGTGATGCGGCTGTAACGAAAATCACTAAGGTCGTTACGGAAACTACCATTTCCGAGCTGCTTCGGTATAAGAATCTGGAAACTGCAAACCTCAGCGGAAGCACCTGCTATGCTGCGATCATGGAGTATATGAAGGCGCATCCGAAGGTAAAAGTGACCTATACGGTTTTCCTGGGTGGAACGACTACGGTGAAAAATTCGGTCACCGAGCTGTCTGTGGATCATGGCAATTATGATCTGGCAACGCTGATGGAAAACCTGAAATATTTGCCGAATCTGAAAAACATCACATTCCCCAACACGAGCCTCAGCGCAGAGCAGATTGCAGCGCTGAAAGAGGCGTATCCGAATCTGACTGTGAAGTACACCATGGCTACTCAGGGTACGGAGATCAATGCTACCGTTACCGGTGTTGACCTGTCTGCGGTGACCAGCAGCCAGCTGGACAGCGTGATCGCACAGCTGAACGCCAACCGCAATGTGGTTTGGGTGGAACTGATGAAGACCACCGGCGGCAGCAATCTGTCCATCGCAGATGTGAAGAAATTGCAGACTGCTTGTCCCAATGTGATCTTCCATTACAGCTTTACGCTGTTTGGACAGACTGTCTCTACCACCGACAACAGAATTGAGTATGTGGATAAGGAAATCGGTAACGAAGGTGAGGATAAGATCCGTGAGGCGCTGGATATTCTGACCGCTTGCACTTACTTTAAGCTGGATAACTGTAAGCTGACCAATGAGGTGCTTGCCGGTATTCGGGACGATTATCAGAATTTGAAGCTGGTGTGGCGTATCTGGCAGCCCAATAAGGATTGGCGCAGCTGGCTGACCGATACGGATACTCTGCGGGCGGTGTACGGCATCAACGATGAGAACAGTGAGCAGTTTAAGTATCTGACAGAAGTCAAATATATGGACCTGGGTCACAATACTTCTATGGTGGATCTGAGCTTCATTGCTTATATGCCCAATTTGGAGATTGCGATCCTTTCCGGCAGCCCCATTAAGGATCTGACACCGCTTGCCAACTGCAAGAAGCTGGAATTTTTGGAGCTGGCTTGGTGTGGCCATTTGAAGGATGTCTCTCCCTTGGCCGGTTGTGATAGCCTGAAATATCTGAACGTAGGTCATACCTCCGTAAAGGATTTCACTTCTCTGAGCGGCTTGGATCTGCAACTGCTGAGCTTTGTGAATTCCGGCAATAAGGTTGGCTTGACTGCGGAATATTGGGCAGAGGTGCAGAAAATGTTCCCCAACTGCCTGATCACTTATAACCCGCTGAAAGACAATAGCGCGACACCCTACGGTGTTGGCTGGCGTTATAAGGCAAATGGTGGTTATACCCCCATTTACCGTAAGTGCCGCGATGTGTTCGGCTACGATAATATGTAATGTTTTGGGCGTGCTGCTTACTTGGCAGCACGCCCTTTTTTACAAATGAAAGCCTCCGGAACACCGGAGGCTTTGTATATTAAGCGAGGTAGGGGGCGTACAGGGGAATGGGAAGCCAGGATTTGACGGCAGGATCGTATTCGCCGTATACGTTGGGCGTGAAGTTAAAGAGAAAATCGTAGACATCAAAACCTTTGAAATGGTATTTGGCTTCTCCTTCGTAAGCGGTGACGGAAACCTTGGCATTTTGCACCGTGATCTGATATTTACCAAATAAGTCGCTGTCAAGGGTGATCTGACCGTCGCATAGAGGTTCGCAATCTGCTTTTACCTGCAAGTAGGCTGCAATCACTTTTTCAAAGTGGAGGATCTTAAAGTTGGCGGGGTTGCCGATGGTATAGCTGCTGCAATTTGTTATGCAATTTTTGAGCAGGGATTTGTCGAAAGCCGGGGCGTTGAAGGGAATCGTTGACAGATTCTTTTCCAGCAGGAATGCGTGAACCATTTCGCTGAAATCCTCATAGCTTTTCAGAGAGAGGTGATTGATTCCGCCTTCACCGTAGGCAAAGCTGCCCCAAAATTCTCCGTTGCGGAAAACACCGATGGGCGCTCTCCAACGGGCGCGGTAGACCTTGATCAGCTCGTCAGCACGGCGCTCAATGTATACCGATTGGGCACGAATGATTTCGATGGCATCGCTTATCAGATCTTCCCGCTGGGAAAGGTCCACGAATGTAAATTTGTTCTGGGGCTTGTAATGCTTGGAGAGGTCTGCCATGTCAAAGATGAACAGATATTCCACGCCGCATAGCTCATAGCCAAAATAATTATAGCGGGTGCGTGCTCCATGCAGGTAGGAAAGATCAAAGTCGTCCTCGTGCAGGGATTTATCCACTTCGTTGAACATGATGGTCATCAAGCCGGTGCCACGGGCAGTGTCTTTCACAGCTACATTGCCTGAGGAGGAGATCTTTAAGGTCTCGTTGCCTACATGATAGGTCATTTCGCAGTTGGAAATGCAGCCGCAGATGTTACCGTGTACGTCCTTGCCTTCCGGATAGGCGGCAAAATGGTCGGATAGCTGGCGGGCATCCTTGGTGAACACCCGGGGATAGGCTTCTGCAAAGCTTCTTTTTACACCGTTCTTTGCAAAAGCGTTGCTGAGGACAGTCAAGGCTTCGTCTAAAAGATCCGGGGTCAATCTGGTCATTTTATATGTCATGTTACCTATCCTTTCGCTTATGATGTCAGTTTTTTGTTAATTTTACCACATTGGCTTAATTTGTCAAGGAAAAACCAAGGCTGCGACAGCCTAGCTAATGGCAAGACAAAATTCACTTTTCAGGGCGTGCGAATATTCTGATGTATTGCTATGGGTGAAAGTTTAAAATTGTACAAATTTTGTAAAGGCGGACATTTACAAAGAGGCTGAACGTGTTATAATTATATAATAAGATTCTTTGGTTTAGGAGAAATATTTGCGTGTACATACAGATCATTACAGAGGAGAGATATTATGTTTGATCAATTTTCTTTAAACGGCGCATGGGAAATGTCCTACAATGAGGCGGTTTATACCGGCACGGATAATCCTTGGGAGAAAGGATCGATCGTTGAAAATGCGATTCCCGGTTACTGGGAAGATATGACAGATGCATTTGCTCAGACATCGTTCTTTCGCAATTTGAAAATCAATCCGGAATATGGTATCCAGCGTTATCCGATTTGCACTGATGTGCCGGATATGGCGCTGCCGAATGTGATGGGAAATTTTCTTTATCGGCGCATTTTTACATATGATGGCGGCACTGCGGATACGCTGCATTTTGGCGGTGTTCAAAACACCGTTTCTGCTTGGATCAACGGGGTGTATTTGGGCCGTCATGCAGGTTATTGCACACCGTTTGAAATGGCGATACCGGCTGGTGTTTTGAAGCAAGGGGAAAATGAAATTGTACTCAGTGTGTCGAATCTGCCCATGGCAGGCTTTGACGGTTTCCCCATTTTTGGATTGACAAATCGGGCGGTAAATTTGTATACCGGCGGCGTTTTTGGCGATGTTTCGCTGCGCACTTATCAATGCCCGGTTCGGGATGTGGCGGTCTGCATATCAGAAGATTGTCAATGGGCAAATGTGTATGTGCAGATGGCGGAAGCGGCAGCGTTTCGCTGGAAGGTGCTGGACGGGGATCATTTGATT
Organism: Faecousia sp.; assembly: GCA_045647845.1. Taxonomy (GTDB): domain Bacteria; phylum Bacillota; class Clostridia; order Oscillospirales; family Oscillospiraceae; genus Faecousia. The sequence goes on along the minus strand of JAZRMV010000005.1, from coordinate 3,396 downwards.
TGCGAAGGTGAAGCTGCCGGTGATTTTGCTCTTGAAACTGCACTTATGCAGCGGTGGACGCCTGAAAATCCCAAATGCTATACCTTGCAGATTACTTGCGGTGAAGCGGTGATCAATCAGACCTTTGGTGTTCGCCGGCTTACCGCAGATGGAGCGCATCTGAAATTAAATGGCGATCCGGTGTATTTACGGGGTGTTTGTGAGCACTGTTATTTCCCTGAAACGGTGCACCCAGTGAGCGATATTACATTTTACCGGAATGTGATCCGCACGATTAAAAATTTGGGCTTTAACTTCATTCGTTTCCATACCTTTGTGCCGGCGGAGGAGTATATGCTGGCGGCAGATGAATTGGGCATCATGCTGGAAGTGGAAAGTCCTAACAATACCACGGTGGAACAAATGGAGGAAATCGTTCGTTTCTGCCGGAAGCACCCGTCTGTGGTGATGTACAGCTGCGGAAATGAGATGCCCTTTACCAATTCGTTTATTGAGCATCTGAATCAATGCGCTGATGTGGTACATGAAAACTGCGATAGTCTGTTTTCTCCCCTGAGCGCCTTGGGCAGATTGGAATATAATTTTGCACCGGAACAGACTCCGGTGCTGAAAAAAGAACCCTTTGAGCATGACCCGGTGCTTTTTGAAAGGGTTGGAAAATTTGCCGATGTATATAATACATTCACCAATTGTCACAACAGTTATGAGTCTTTGAAAGTGAACCCGGAAGAAGTGGACTCCTGGAACGATGTATATGGAAAGCCGCGGCTGAGCCATGAAATTGGTATTCACGGCACTTATACGGATTTGAGTTTGAAAAAGCGTTACGAGGGCACGAGAGTAGGCGCGACGGATATGTTTGACTCCTTGGAGCGGCATTTGAAGGATAAGGGGCTGTATCACAAAGCACCTTTGTACTTCAAAAATTCCTGCCAGTGGCAGCGGCTGCTGCGCAAGCATACGTTTGAGTCTGTGCGTAAATCTCAATACCTGGCCGGATACGATTATCTTGGTCCGATTGATACCCATTGGCATACCTTTGGCTATGATGTGGGTATGATGAATGAATTTTACGAGATGAAGCCGGGTGAAACGGTGCGTAATGTACGGATGTACAATTCGGAAACCGTGCTGCTAGCGGATCTGAACACAGAAGTGAACTTTACCTTTGGGGAAGAACTGCGGGTCGGTATTTCCGTTTCCCATTACGGAAAAGCTCTGCTGCAAGGCGCACAGCTGAATGTTCGTTTGACCATGGACGAAAAGCTACTGTATCATTATTCCGGTCAGGTGCAGGATATTGCAGCTGGCAGCGTTTGTAAGCTGCATGATATGATTTTGAAGCTTCCGGAGGCGAAGAAACCCGGTGCGTTAAAGCTTTATGTGACCCTGGATTGCGGTGATGTTTACGCGGAAAATGAGTGGCAGATGTATGCTTTTCCCAAAATGGATGTGGCTGTGGGAGAGGATTTGATCGTCAGTCAGGATATGTCCCTGGAAATGCTGACAGATGCGCTGGAACAAGGAAGAAATGTGCTGCTTCTGGGCGCTGAACCTTTTGTGAATATGCCGACTACATTCCAGATCGCCCTTGCAGGTCGCGCCTCCGGCAATCTGGCAACGGTGATCAGCGATCACCCGGCAATTGCAGATATGCCCCATGATGGATACTGCGGTTGGCAATTTTGTCGTTTGTTGGAAGAGGGCAGAGCAGTATGCTTTGAGGATCGACGGATTCCCTTTGATCCGATTATTGAAGTGGTTTCTACCCATAAGAATGCGATCCCGCAGGCGGCATTGTTTGAATTTTCGGCATTAAATGGCAGAGCTTTGGTGTGCAGTTTCCATTTTGACGATACCGATCCGGCTGCGGTATGGCTGAAAAATCAGCTGATCCGGTATGCCCAAAGTGATAATTTTGCACCGAAGCATGATTTGACCAAGGCACAACTGGAAATTCTTGCCAGCGGCAAAACGGTTAACATGAGCGCGAACAGCAATGTGGCATCTAATAAAAATGATAAGGCTACGGAAAGGATGAATTGACAAAATATCAGTTTGTCGAGGGTAGAACAAAGGGCATTATCTTCTTGACGAACTGCGTTATGGGCGTTGGCCTTCCCAGTGAATACTGGGTGCGCAACTGGATCGACAATGTAAAGGATATGGAGATTTGATCGTCTGATTTGCAGTAAATTATTGGGATTTTCGGTCAAAAAGTTGGTTTCGAATAGAGAATAAATAAACACCGTATTTTGCGTTTTAATCGCAAAATACGGTGTTTTTGTAACTATTTCAAAAGATGAATAGGTAGGCGGGTTATTCCCACTCGTTGCAGGGACTTGCTTCTTAAACAATTTTGTTTAGAAGATATTGCACCTGCTATTCTGATTATTTTGATTACCCATATTGTCTTAACTGTACGATGGATACTTATCAAAATCTTATCAGTGGTGATAAACCACCATGGTGAGTACGAGGTAATTGTTACGGGTGGTTTGGATGTATTATAGCATAGTCCCAATCATTTTTCCAGATGGTTTAGCTATTTATAAGAAATCGTTTTAATTCCAACACTTTTTGTTGAATTATATCAATTACATGCAGGAACACTTCATCCGAACTACCAGTAGGATCATCCAGTCCCCAATCTTCCCGATGGAAACAGGGCAAGAACGGACACTGGACATTGCACCCCATGGTGACAACCACATCCACAGGAGGAATATCTGACAGGAGTTTGCTGTATTGGGTTTCCTCCATATCGATACCGTGAACCTGCTTCATCAGACGAACTGCATCCTGATTGATCTGCGGTTTGGTTTCTGTACCGGCAGAGTAACTTTCAAACACATCAGAAGCCAACTTTTTTCCAAGGGCTTCTGCAATCTGGCTGCGGCAGGAATTGTGGACACAGATAAAGGCCACTTTCTTCATTTCAGCAGTTTCTCAACTTCCGCAGTTTTCAGCACCTTGCCAAAGGCAACCACCTTATCGTTGACCACGATAGCAGGCATGGACATCACACCATATTCCATAATCTTTTCCATATCGGTGATATACTCCACTTCGATATCAAGGTCGAGGTTGCTGACAGCCTTCTTCGCATACTCATACTGCTCGTGGCAGGACTTACAGCCTGCACCCAGAACTTTGATGCAACAGATACCCTCAACAGGCTTACCGCAGCAGCAAGAAGTGGCCTCTTCTGCCTTGGGCGCAGAACCACAGCAACAGGATGGAGTTTCTTCCACCTTGGTTTCAGTGCTGCCACAACAGCAAGCAGGCGCTTTCTTTTCTTCTTTCTTCTTACCAAAATTAAACAGTGCCATAGTTAAATTCCTCCTAATTGAATATTTTTTAGATAATTACGGGAGCAATCGCATTGAAGAAGTA
>JAZRMV010000004.1:0-37116 GCA_045647845.1 Faecousia sp. | reverse complement strand
ACCTTCTCGCCGTGAGTGTTCAGGTAGTCGATGACTTCCTCGGCAACGTCACAGAAAGAGCCCATGCAGACGATGACCCGGTCAGCGTCGGCAGCGCCGTAGTAGTTGAACAGCTGATAGTTGGTGCCCAGCTTCTCGTTGACCTTAGCCATGTACTTCTCGACCACTGCGGGCAGGGCGGTGTAGTACTTGTTGCAGGCCTCACGGTGCTGGAAGAAGATGTCGTCGTTCTCGTGAGAGCCGCGCATTGCGGGGCGCTCGGGGTTCAGGGAGTGCTTGCGGAACTCAGCCACAGCCTCCATGTTGCACATTTCCTTCAGGTCCTCGTAGTCCCAAATAGCGACCTTCTGGATCTCGTGGGAAGTACGGAAACCGTCAAAGAAGTTGATGAAGGGAACCTTACCCTCGATGGAAGCCAGGTGTGCGACAGCGCCCAGGTCCATAACTTCCTGCACGTTGGTCTCGGCCAGCATGGCGAAACCGGTCTGACGGCAAGCGTAGACGTCGGAGTGGTCACCGAAGATGTTCAGAGACTGAGCAGCGACGGTACGTGCGGACACGTGGAACACGGAGGGGAGCAGCTCACCGGCGATCTTGTACATGTTGGGGATCATCAGCAGCAGACCCTGGGAAGCGGTGTAGGTGGTGGTCAGCGCACCGGCGGCCAGAGAGCCGTGAACGGTACCGGCAGCACCTGCTTCGGACTGCATCTCCACGACCTTAACGGTATCGCCGAAGATGTTCTTCCGGCCGGCAGCGGACCACTGGTCCACGTTGTCAGCCATGGGGGAAGAAGGAGTGATGGGATAGATGCCAGCTACTTCGGTAAACGCATAGCTGACGTGGGCAGCAGCAGTGTTGCCGTCCATGGTTTTAAATTTTCTTGCCAAGATAAAATACCTCCTTAGAGTATTCAAAATTCGACCTTTATATCATAACACTTTTGTTTCGATTTGTAAAGCCGAAATACCCGCTCTTTTTGTGAAAATTATGCATAAAAATCCGCACTTTGGGAGATTTGTCATTACTCAAAGACACAAAAGGGGATTGTGTTTTTTCACAAAATGGGTTATGATGGTAAAAAAGCGGAAAAAGGGGAGAAAATGATGATTTGCAGTATTCGGACTCTGGGCATCACCGGCATCAAAGGCTGCGATGTTACAGCAGAATGTTATATATCCAACGGCCTGCCCGGTTTTGATATTGTGGGTCTGCCGGATGCAGCGGTGAAAGAGGCAAGAGAACGAGTTCGCGCTGCCGCCAAGAACAGTGGAATGACTTTTCCCGCCAGCCGGATCACTGTGAATCTGGCACCAGCCAATTTGAAGAAGGCCGGTACCCATTATGATCTTCCGATTTTGCTTAGTATCCTCTGTGCATCGGGAAGTGTCAGAAAACCTAAGAGCACCAGCGCGTTTTTGGGCGAGGTGAGTCTGGACGGCCAGCTGCGTCCGGTTTGCGGTGTGCTTCCTATGGCCATGGCTGCGAAAAAAGCGGGTGTGAAAGCTTTGTTTGTGCCGGCTGAAAATGCCCCGGAAGCAACCCTTGCTCGTGGTATAGCGGTGTACGGTCTTCGCAATGTGCGGGAATTGGCAGCAGCCTTGAATGGCGAAACCGTATTGCAGCCGGAGCCTTTGTGGGAGCCGGAAGAAACGGAAGTTGTTTCCGGTGATTTTAAAGATGTGCTGGGGCAGGAAAATGTGAAACGCGCCCTGGAAGTAGCGGCTGCGGGTAGTCATAATGTGCTGTTGGTCGGCCCTCCCGGCTCAGGTAAAAGCATGCTTTCCAAGCGCCTGCCCTCTATTTTGCCGGAGATGGGCTGGGAAGAATCTTTGGAGATCAGTCAGATTTATTCTGTCATGGGCATGCTTACAGCCAAGCAGCCCTTGGTGACCCAACGACCGTTCCGCTCGCCGCACCATACGGTTTCCAATGCGGGTCTGGCCGGTGGTGGAACAAATCCCAAACCCGGTGAGATCTCCATGGCACACAAGGGCGTTCTTTTCCTGGACGAGCTGCCGGAATTTCGTCAGGATACCTTGGATATGATGCGCCAGCCCATGGAAGATGGCCAAGTCACCATCTCCCGGGTCTCCGGTGCGGTGACTTATCCGGCAGAATTTATGCTTGTCTGTGCGATGAACCCATGTAAGTGCGGCTATTTTGGCGATCCTTCGGGCAAATGCACCTGCTCAGAAACATCTGTGCATCATTACCGCAGTCGCATCTCCGGCCCGCTTTTGGATCGGATCGACATCGTGGTAGAGGTGCCCGCAGTACATTTTGACGATCTGCGCAAACGGGGTGAAAGCGAACCGTCCAGTCAAATCCGCAAACGCGTCAACGCTGCCCGCCAGCGTCAAATGCAGCGGTTTGGTGCGGATACCACCATGTGCAATGCACGAATGGGCCCCGATGAAATGCGCAAATATTGCCAACTGGACGAAGACTGCGCCCAATTGATGAAGCAGGCCTTTGATGCAATGAATTTAACTGCTAGAAGCTATGATCGAATCTTGAAGGTGGCAAGAACCGTCGCGGATCTGGAAGGCAGCGAAAATATTACACCGGAGCACATTGCCGAAGCGATCCAGTATCGCACAGTGAATCTTGGCAACCGATAAAGAAACGGAGTTTGTATAATGAAAGAAATTTTCTTGATGAAATTGGGCGAAATTGTCTTAAAAGGCGCCAATAAACGTCAGTTTGAGAGCAAATTGCGTCAAAATGTCCGTCGTCGCATGAAGCACTACGGCAATTTTGACGTGTATATCATGCAGTCTACGGTCTACGTAGAGCCGATGGACGAAAATTGCGATTTAGATGGTGCATGGGAAGCCTGCCGTAGTATTTTTGGCGTGGTGAGTCTGTGTCGTTGCCGTCCTTGTGAAAAGACGGTAGATGGAATTTTTGAAGCGGTGGAAGCCTATTTGGGCGATGATCTGGATTGCGCAGCATCCTTCAAGGTAGAATCCAAGCGGTCGGATAAGCAGTTTCCCTTAAATTCCATTCAACTTTCCCAGGAGATCGGCGGCCGGTTGGCAGAGGCGCATCCGCATGTTAAGGTGGACGTGCATAATCCGGAATACACCGTCTATGTGGAAGTTCGAGATCTTGCCGCGTATGTTCACGGCCCTGCCCAGCCCGGTGCAGGCGGTCTGCCTACGGGTGTTGGCGGTCGGGCCATGTGCCTGCTCTCCGGTGGTATCGATTCTCCGGTGGCGGCTTATATGATCGCTAAGCGTGGCGTGGAGATTGAGTGCGTGCACTTTTTCTCTTACCCTTATACTTCTCAATTGGCAAAGGATAAGGTCATTGAGCTTGCCCGCCTGGTAACTCGGTTCAGCGGCAAAATGACCGTTAATATCGTTTCCTTTACCAAGATCCAGGAAGCCATTCGGGATAATTGCCCGGAGGAGTTTTTTACCTTGATCATGCGCCGGTTTATGATGGAAATTTCCCAGAAGATCGCCCGACGTGACGGCTGCGGCGCGCTGATCACAGGTGAGAACTTAGGTCAGGTGGCATCCCAGACCATGGAAGCCATGGCAGTAACCGGAGCGGTGGTGGATATGCCCATTTTTATGCCCCTAGTCGGCATGGATAAGGAAGAAATCGTAACCATCGCCCGTCGGATCGGTACCTTGGAAACCTCTATTTTGCCATACGAAGACTGTTGCACGGTGTTTACGCCCCGGCACCCCAAGACCAAGCCTTCCTTGGGTCAGGTGCTTCATGCAGAACGGAATCTGGACAGAGAGGCTTTGATTAACGAAGCACTGGAATCCGTAGAAAAGATCACGGTGAAATATCATGATGAATCTGTCATCTGATGTAATTCGCGCCTATCAGGGCAGAACCATTGCCACAGCCGAAAGTTGTACCGGTGGCATGATCGGTGCTGCATTGACCGCAGTGTCCGGCAGCTCTGCCGTCTATAAGGGCGGTGTGATCAGTTATTGGAGTCAAGTCAAGGAAGAACTCCTTGCCGTTGACGGTGCAACACTTTCAAATTTTGGCGCGGTTTCTTCCGCTACCGCAATGGAAATGGCAGAGCATGTACGTACTTTGTTAAAAACTGACGCAGCAGTTTCCGTCACTGGACTTGCCGGTCCGGACGGTGACGGTTCTGCAAATCCCGTGGGTACGGTCTTTGTGGGCTTTGCCAATGAAAAAGTCGTGATTGCCCGGGAATATCATTTTAATGGTGACCGGCAGCAAATTCGCCAACAAGCGGTGATAGCCGCGCTGAACTTGCTATTGGAAATGCAATAGAAAAAACCCACCGACATTGGTCGGTGGGTTTTTATTTAAGGCGTATAGATCACGATGATTCCAAGCTCCGTGAGTTTGGATACTTTCTTCACAGGATTGGAAGTCACGTCGATTTTAGATATCTCCGGGCATTTTGTCAGGTTGTCGATGCTGGAAACTTTGTTGCTTTTCAGAATCAGCACATTAAGCATCTTGCAGTTCGTCAGGTTCTTAATGCTGCTGATTTTGTTGTTGGAACCATTGATCTCAACCAAGGAATTATCAGTTGTCCACTGAGGAAATTTGGATACCTCGTTATGAGAAAAGTCCAGATATTGCAGGTTTTTCAGTTTTGTAACAACGGTAATGTTCTGCAAGGAATTGTTGGAAACGGTCAAATGGGTCAGCTGGGTACTGCTTGCAAGGATATCCAAATCGGTCAGATTATTGCCGGAAGCAACGACCTGATAAAGATTTTTCAGATTCTCAATTCCGGAAAGGGTGCCGATCTTATTGTTGGAAACATTGACTTTTTCCAATACGGTGCAGCTTGCCAACGGGGCAAGAGATGCTAAGTTGTTGTTTGCCACATTCAGCTCTTTCAGGTTGACCAGCTGACTCAGAGTAGTGATGCTCTCCACTGCGTTATGGGAAATATCAAGGGTGATCAGGTCTGTCATAGTCGACAGTGCGGTAATATCACGAATGATATTATTGTTCAGATCCAGATATACCAGCTTTTGCGCACCGGTCAGATCCTGAATGGAGGAAATGCTGCAATAAGACAGGGTCAGCTCTGTCAAATGACTCATGGAAGCAATTGTACGCAGATCCTGGGAGGTTAACGGCACGTGTAAGATAGTCAGCTTTTCCAGATTATTCAGATAGGACAGAATGTTCGTGTTGTCATAGGTCCCGCCCTGAATGGTCAGCTCTTTCAGATAGGGGAAATATTGCAGATCGCTGATGGTCTCTGCGTTTTCGGGGAAAACAAGGGAGGTGATCTTCCAAAGATCGCTGGTCAGCAATTGGTAATTATCAGTAAGGTTCAGCGTATCCCGTACAAGCCGGTCAAGCTCAGCATTGGAAAGATTCACTTCTTCGATCACACCGCCAACGGTGTAGGTAAAGATGGAAAGGGGACTGACCAGACCATTCTCTCCAACAGACAGTGCATAGATCTTGTTGATGCCACCGGTTAACTGTATACTATTGTTCTCAAAATCGTTTTTCAAGGAAGGATATGTTCCGTCACCGGATACATAAAGAGTACCTTCATTGCATTGCACCTGAATTGTGATGTACTGGGTGTAGAAACCGGGAGGCGCACTGGGGGTGGGAGCAGTCGGCCGCAGCTGATCCAATTGTGCCTTGATGGTGGGGTCAGATACAGAGTCGAGCATAGTCACTGCATCTAAAACCTTGTTCTGTTCCAAGTAAAGATTGCAAAGGGCAATGTAGAGATTCACAGTTGGATTGTCGGAAATGGCTCTGGAGAGGGTGTGTTCCGCCTTGGAGTAGTTGTCATGAGATTTAAAAAGCTCAGATAACTCAATGGCCACATCCTCACTGTTACCCGATTGGAGATAGGCCGCATCGTAAAGCCATGCAGCGATCTGCTGCTTGCCTTCCTGCTCAAAATAACGGGCATGGCGAATGAGCATATCCTTGGTAAAAGCTCTGTCATAGACAAACAGATACCAGGCTATGCTGCACAATGTAACGATCACCAGCAGGATCGGTAAAATTCGTTTCCAAATTGATTTCATAAAGGTTCTCCATTTCGACCCAATCTAACATAAATTATACTTGCTCAGCAGAATGATGTCAAGATATGGGATAAATTTGGAAATTGTTTCGCCCCATTTTTCCAGAAAAGTAAAAGGAAAATGGGTAAAATATTTATGGGTGATTAAAATTGAACAGACGTGAATGGAAACCAATTTTCGATGCGTTTATATTGGGTGTATTCTTGCCGCATTTGCTTTTTAGCCTGCTGCATGTGTATGCAAATCATGAAGTAAGTGTTCCGGAGATACCTTTGGAGGAAGAAGTCCGGGAACAATTGCTGCTACCTGTAATTTTTTCTGACGAGGTGCGGGAAATGCCGCTGGAGGAGTATCTGGTGGGAGTCGTACTGGGTGAAATGCCTGCGTCTTTTTCAGAGGAAGCGCTGAAAGCACAGGCGGTTGCGGCCCGCACCTGCACATTAAAATGGCATTATTCGGGAAGTAATCATTCAGACGGAGCTGTGTGCGTCAGCTATCAATGTTGCCAGGCTTACTGCAATCCGGAAAAGTATAAGAATAAGGCCCTTTTGGAAAAAGTTCGTTCCGCGGTGCAGGAAACTGCCGGACAAGTAGTAACCTATAATGATTCTCTGATCTTTGCAAGTTATTTTTCTTGTTCCGGTGGTAGAACGGAGGACGCAGTGGCGGTTTGGGGCAATCAAGTGCCCTATTTGCAGTCGGTGGAGAGCCCAGGAGAAGAGTGGGCAGATGTATTCGACGAAACGGTATTTTACAGTGCGGCCGATTTTGCGGCGCGTCTGGATCTGAATCTGTCGGGTGATTGCGCCAAATGGCTGGGTAAAGTAACCCGCACCAATGGTGGCGGAGTGAAAACGATGGTCATTGGTGGCGTCAGCTTTACCGGCACAAAGCTTCGGAGTCTGCTGTCACTAAAATCCACTAATTTTACCATGAAGGCAGAAAAAGGCGGTATCTCTATCACCACCGTTGGCTATGGCCATCGAGTCGGCATGAGTCAGTATGGAGCAGAGACCATGGCACGCAGCGGCAGCGGCTATACGGAAATTTTAACGCACTATTATCCCGGAACGAGAATTGACAAATGGGTGTGATTAGGGTAGAATATTCACAAATACAGAGCAAAAGGAGTGAATATCATGCCAATTCGGATTCCCAACGACCTGCCTGCCACCCAGGCGTTGCAGCAGGAAAATATATTCGTCATGACCCAAAACCGCGCCAGCCGGCAGGATATTCGCCCTTTGGAAATCGTACTGCTGAACCTGATGCCCACAAAGATCGCCACAGAAACGCAGCTGAGCCGTCTTCTGGGCAACACACCTTTGCAGGTAAACCTCACCCTGATGCACACCACCTCCCATAAAGCGAAGAACATTTCCGAGGATCATTTGCTTTCCTTTTATAAAAGCTTTGAGGAGCTGAAAGACCGGAAGTTCGATGGCATGGTGATCACCGGTGCGCCTGTTGAGAAGATGGATTTTGAACAGGTGGATTATTGGGACGAGCTTTGCGCGATCATGGAGTGGAGCAAGACCCATGTACATTCCACATTCCATATTTGCTGGGCAGCCCAGGCAGGGCTTTACTATCATTACGGTGTTGGTAAATATCCCTTGCAGGAGAAACTATTTGGCGTATTTGCCCATCATGCGGATTATAAGCGGGCAATTTTGCTCCGGGGTTTTGACGATGAATTCTGGGTTCCTCATTCCCGTCATACCACGATTTCCCGCGCTGATGTGGAAGCAGTTCCCGAAATCAAGATCTTGGCATCTTCCGATGAGGCCGGTGTCTACGCAATGATGACCGACCAGGGGAAGCAGATCTTTGTCACCGGCCATTCCGAGTATGATCCGGAAACGCTGCGTACAGAATATTTGCGGGACAAAAATCAAGGTTTGCCCATTGATGTCCCGAAGAATTATTTCCCCGGTGACGATGATACCCAGGAGCCGCTGGTTCGCTGGCGGGGACACGCCAATTTGCTGTTTTCCAACTGGCTGAACTATTTCGTTTATCAGACCACGCCTTACGACATCATGGAGATCGGTGAAGAGTAAATTTAAAGGCCGCCATCTGGCGGCCTTTTGTTGTCTTGATTTGTTTGTAAAAATGGGATAAAATAAAGGGGCACATAATTGCCGTTTGCTGCATATTCTATATGCGGCTATGGAAAAGGAGGCAAAATTATGGATTTGGTCATAGATGGAATCTCAGTATCGGCAAAACCCGGCCAGACACTTCTGGAACTAGTACGCCTGTTGAACTTAAATACCAAGAAATTATCCACAGAACCCCTGGCTGCGAAGATTGCCGGTGAAGTTTTTACCTTAAATTATGTCCCGGTTCGGAAAAGTGCGGCAGGTGAGGAGCGTCAGTCTATGCGTCGTGCGATGGAGGCCTCCGGTGGTGAGATCTCTCTGCTTCGTTACTGTGACCCTACGGGTAAGGACGTGTATGTCCGCACTATGCTGTTTGTCACATTTCTTGCGTTGGAGCAGCTTTATCCGGATGCTGTGGCGAAAGTCAACCATACAGTGGGTTCGGGATTGTTTGTATCTGTGGATGGCGCAGACCAATTCAGCGTAGATGCTTTAAAGGATCAGATTCGTTTGCTGGTTGAGCAGGATATCCCTTTGATTCGCCGGAGAATTTCCACAAAGGAAGCGATCCGCTATTATGAACGTCGCGGTCAGCGGGACAAAGCGCGGCTGCTTTCCTGGCGGGAATCGGAAGAGTTTGATATTTATTGTCACGAGGACTTTGCGGATTATCTTTATGGTGAGATGGCGCCCAGCACCGGTTATCTGCGGGTGTGGGATTTACTGCCTGCCAAAGGGGGCTTTGTGATCGTTTTCCCGGACGATCAGAATCCGGAGCAGGTGGCAGATTATCGGGAAATGCCTCATTTTTCCTCTGTATATTCAGAGGGAAAGCAATGGAGCAAACTGATGGAGTGCGAAACTGTGGCGGATCTGAACGACCTGGTTCGTAATGGTAAGATCCGTCAGTTGATCCGGGTGAATGAGGCTTTGCATGAAAAGCGTTATTCCCAGGTGGCGGATATGATCTGCCAGCGAAATGCCCGGGTGGTGCTCTTGTCCGGCCCCAGTTCTTCCGGCAAGACCACATCGGCAAACCGTCTGGCCACGCAGCTGCGCGTTCATGGCAAAAAGCCGATTCTGATGAGCCTGGACGATTACTATCGCAATCGGGATGATATCCTGCCAGGGCCGGATGGCAAGGTGGATTTGGAGCATATCAATACCATCGATACGGATTTGTTTGCCCAGCACATCGGCGCGCTTCTTGACGGTGCGCAGGTGGAGATCCCGGCATTCAATTTCAAAACGGGTAAGCGGGAATGGAACGACCACTATATGAAACTGGAGAAGGATTCTGTGGTCATTGTGGAAGGACTTCACGCCTTAAACCCGGTTCTTCTACCTCAGGGTGTAAACATGGATCAAGTGTTCCGTCTTTATATCAGTCCGCTGCTGCCGCTGAACTTAGATCATCACAATCGAATTCCGTCCAGCTATTTGCGGCTGCTTCGTCGTACGGTTCGGGACTATGAGAACCGTGGCGCTACCGTACAGCATACCATGTCCATGTGGGATTCTGTGCGTCGGGGTGAAAAACGCTGGATTTTCCCGTTTCAGGAGAATGCGGATGTGATTTTCAACAGTTCCACACTTTATGAGCTTTCGGTGCTGAAAAAGCACATTTATCCGCTGCTCACCGCAGTACCTCCGGAGGATCCTTGTTACGATGATGTGCGCACCATCGTCCGAATTCTGAATTATATTCAGGAAGCGGATGTGGACGATGAGATCCCGCCCACCAGTCTGGTTCGCGAATTTATTGGCGGCAATAGCTTTTATCGATAAATCAAAATCCCTTGGAGATTCTCCAAGGGATTTTGTTTACAGTTTCGCGTAAGTCTTGTCCAAAAATCTTTGTACACTCACAACGGCTCGCTTATGTGTGCCTTGACCTATTTCGCCGGACTCGTCAAAAGCTTTCAGCGTAAAGGTGATGATCTTGCCGTCCACTTCCGTCACTTCTGCGGTGGCGCGCACTTCCATACCTACTGGAGTTGCCGCGGTGTGCCGTACATTCAGTTCAATACCAACGGAGGTTTCCGTTTCGTCCAGCCCTGCGGCAATGGCTTCGCAGGCAGCGCCTTCCATCAGTGCCACCATGCAGGGAGTCGCATAGACCAAAAGACTGCCGGAGCCTACTTCCAGGGCGGTATCTTCCCGCTGCGCCAGGGTAGCGGTCTCGCCGATCATACCAATTTTAATATCCATCGTATTCACAACCTTTCTTTCATTCAATATATCCCGGAAATTGACCTATGTCAACAAAAAATAGTTGCTATTTTAACGGGGTATCCTTATAATATAGTTAACTATCGAATTGGGAGGGGCAGTTATGGCAGCAAAAGAAAAGCTGAATCTTACAATGCTCTGCGATTTCTATGAACTGACCATGGGTCATGGTTATTTTGAGAAAGGCTATAAGGATCGGATCTGCTATTTTGACCTATTCTTCCGTCGGTGTCCAGATGGCGGTGGCTTTGCCATCGCTGCCGGCTTGCAGCAGATCATCGAGTATATCCAGGATCTGCATTTCAGTCCCGAGGATATTGCCTATCTGCGGGAGCGGAAGCTGTTCTCCGAGGAGTTTTTGGAGTATCTGGCCAATTTCCGTTTCACCGGTGATATCTGGGCAGTGCCCGAGGGCACTCCCGTTTTCCCCAAGGAACCGATCATTACTGTTCGCGCCCCGGCCATCGAGGCGCAGTTGATCGAGACATTCCTGCTTCTGACCATCAACCACCAGAGTCTGATCGCAACCAAGGCAAACCGGGTGGTGCGTGCCGCCCAGGGTCGCACAGTTTTGGAATTCGGTTCTCGTCGTGCCCAGGGTGCTGACGCAGCCATTCTGGGCGCCCGTGCAGCCTATATCGGTGGCTGCAATGGCACGGCCTGCACCATTTCTGACCAGATTTACGGCGTCTACGCAGGCGGTACCATGGCTCATGCCTGGGTGCAGATGTTCGACTCGGAATACGAGGCATTTAAGACCTATTGTGAGATCTATCCCGAGAATGCCACACTCCTTGTGGACACCTATAATACCTTAAAATCCGGCGTCCCCAACGCCATTCGGGTGTTCAATGAGGTGCTCAAACCCAAGGGAATTACCAAATGCGGTATTCGTCTTGACTCCGGTGACATGGCCTATCTGACCCAGAAGGCAAGAAAAATGCTGGACGATGCGGGCTGGACAGAGTGTAAGATCTCTGTGTCTAATTCTTTGGACGAATATATCATTCAGGATCTTCTGCGCCAGGGCGCCGCGATCGATATGTTCGGTGTGGGCGAGCGGTTGATTACCGCCCGTTCCGAGCCGGTGTTTGGCGGTGTTTATAAGCTGGCTGCCATCGAAAGAGAAGACGGAACGATCCAGCCGAAAATCAAGATCTCCGAGAATGTGGGCAAGATCACCAACCCCCATTTTAAAAAGCTCTACCGCTTCTATGGTAACGATACAGGCAAGGCCATTGCGGACTATCTATGTGTCTACGATGAAACGGTGGACGACAGTAAGGATATGGAGATCTTTGATCCGGAAGCCACCTGGAAGACAAAAACGGTGTACAACTTCACTGCGAAGCAGTTGCAAGTGCCCGTTTTCGAAAATGGTGAGCTGGTGTATGACCAGCCGGATTTGCAGCAGATCCGTGAGTATTGCCTGGATCAAATCGACAAGCTCTGGGACGAAGTGAAGCGCTTTGATAACCCGCATACCTATTATGTGGATCTGAGTCAGAAATTGTGGGATATTAAATACAATTTGCTGAAAAGCAATGGCAAAGCCTAATAAAAAAGCAGACAGGATATATCCTGTCTGCTTTTTTATTTATACTTTTTGCTCGCAGTAGATGCAGCGGTAAATGTCCGCTTCCGGATCGGTGAGCGTACAAATTTGCGGCAGTTCCTGCTCTGTGCGGCAGATGCACTTGGGATTGCGGCATACCCGGTCATAAATATATCCGCTGGTGTCAATCGCTTCCTTTTCCTTGTTCTCAGCTTCTTCCAACAGCTTTAAAATCAGCGCCATGCGCATAAATTTGCCGTTGAGCGCTTGCCGGAAGTAAGCGGCACGGGGATCGTTGTCCACCTGAACACTGATCTCGTTGACTCGGGGCAGGGGGTGAAGTACACACATGCTTTCCTTTCCCAGAGCCATTTTCTCCGGGTCAAGAATGTAGCTGTCTTTCAGCCGTGCATAATCATCGGGGTTGTCAAAACGTTCCCGTTGGATGCGGGTCATGTAAAGCACATCTAATTCCGGCATCGCTTCTTCCAGAGAAGTCACCTCTGTGTAGGGAATATTGTGCTTTTGCAGAACGTTGAACCGGATAAATCCGGGGATCTTTAACTCCTCCGGAGAAATGAGAATGAAACGAATACCCTCGTAACGGCTCATTGCTTCGATCAGGGAGTGAACGGTTCTGCCGTATTTCAAATCACCGCACAGACCAATGGTCAGGTTGTTCAGCCGACCCATTTCCCGAGAAATGGTCAGAAGATCGGTTAAGGTTTGTGTGGGGTGGTTGTGACCGCCGTCACCTGCGTTGATAAAGGGAATGGTGGCTGCCTGGGACGCCACATAGGGAGCGCCCTCGCTGGGGTGGCGCATAGCAGCAATGTCCGCATAGCAGCTGATCATTTTTGCAGTATCCGCAACGCTCTCGCCCTTGGCGGCAGAAGAAGAGGACGCTTCACTGAAACCCAGAACCGAGCCGCCCAGTTCCAGCATGGCAGCTTCAAAACTGAGTCGGGTACGGGTGGAGGGTTCGTAGAATAATGTGGCCAGTTTTTTGTACCGGCAGGCTTCCCGATATTTCTCGGGGTAGGCAATGATGTCCTTTGCGCAGCCAATCAGCTGATCCAACTCCGCAACGGAAAAATCCAGAATACTGATCAAACTTCTCATGCTTTTGCTCCGTTTACAGCCAGATAATTCTTGATCCGGGTGACATTTTCCTCGTTGGCTGGATCTTCACTGAGGTATTCAATGATGTCGTACACATCCACAACGGAATACACGGGGAAACCGAACTGTTCCTCAATCTCCTGCATAGCGCCCTTCTCGGTCTGACCTTTTTCTTTCCGGTCTACCATGATGAAGGTAGCAATGACCTTTGTGTTATCCAGATGCGAAAGGATTTCCATACTCTCTCGAATCGCAGTGCCGGCAGTGATCACGTCTTCAATGATGACGATTTCTTCCCCAGCCTGGGGCGCATAGCCCACAAAGGAGCCGCCTTCGCCATGATCTTTTACCTCTTTGCGGTTAAAGAAGAAGGGCAGGTTCAGACCATTCTTGGAAAGAGCCACAGCAGCGGAGATGGAGAGGGAGATGCCCTTGTATGCAGGGCCATAGAGGACAGCCTCTTTCTTTCCCAATTTGTCAAAATAAGCTTTTGCGTAGAATTCGCCCATTTTGGTGATCTGGTCGCCGGTTTTGATCATACCGGCATTGATGAAATAGGGGATCTTTCTGCCGGATTTGGCAGTGAAATCGCCAAATTTCAGCACACCCGCCTCTTGCAGGAACTCAATAAATTCTCTTTTGTAAGCCACCATGGTATCTCTCCTTATCAGTCGCAAAATTCCGCCACGCAGCGCTCATAAGCTGCAACCGGGTCGGCAGCGGCGGTGATGGGCCGGCCAACCACAATGTAGTCAGAGCCGATTTCCTTGGCAGCGGCGGGGGTCATGACCCGCTTCTGGTCGCCGATGTCCCCGTCCGCAAAACGTACGCCGGGGGTAATGGTGAGAAAGTTTTTGCCGCAGCGGTCGTGGACCTTGGCAGCTTCCAGGGGAGAGCAGACGATGCCGTCCAAACCTGCGTTTTTGGCAGTCTCGGCATAGTGCATCACGTCCTGATCGATGGGCTCGCGGATCAGAAGATCCCGCTCCATGGTCTCCTGGTCGGTAGAGGTCAGCTGGGTCACAGCGATGAGAAGGGGACGAGTGCCATCGGGACGAGTCAACCCTTCCAGCGCACCCTGCATCATTGCGCTTGCACCGGCAGCATGGAGATTGGTAATGTCCACATCCAGGTTGGAAAGAACGGACATGGCCTTCTTCACAGTGTTGGGGATATCGTGCAGTTTCAGATCCAGGAAGATCTTATGGCCTCTTTTTTTGATTTCTTTTACAATGCTGGGGCCTTCTGCGTAGTAAAGCTCCATGCCAATTTTCACAAAAGGCTTTCTGTCGGTGAATTTGTCTAAGAATGTAAAGGTTGCCTCGGCAGAAGAAAAATCACATGCTACAATTACGTCCTTGCCCATTATTTTGCGCCTCCAATAATCTCTTCTAAACGTTCAATACGGTATTTTTCCATAACTTCCGGCAGATCCCGGATAATATCTTGGCAAATGTAGGGATTGATCAGGTTTGCCGCACCAATTTCCACAGCGGTGGCACCGGCGAGCATCATTTCAATCACATTTTCGGCAGAACTGATGCCACCCATGCCGATCACGGGGATTTGAACAGCGTTTGCAACCTGATAAACCATGCGCACCGCCACGGGGAAAATGGCACTGCCGGAGAAACCACCCATTTTGTTGGCGATTACGGGCTTTCTTGTGCGCAGATCGATCCGCATACCAAGAAGCGTGTTGATCAGACTGATGCCGTCTGCGCCTGCATCTTCACAGGCCTTGGCAATGGAAACAATATCCGTCACATTGGGAGAAAGCTTGATGATCACGGGCTTTTTCGTAACGGCTTTTACAGCTTTTGTCACCTCTGCCGCAGCTTCCGGTTGCGTGCCGAAGCTCATACCGCCACCGTGGACATTAGGGCAGGAGATATTCACTTCCAGCCAGCCCACCTGGGGCTCCTTATCAAGCTTTTCACAGGTGTAGGCATAGTCTTCCACGGAAAAACCGGATACATTTGCCATAACGGGCTTGTGGAAGCATTCTTTCAGTTTCGGCAGTTCCTGGGAGATGACCTTTTCTACACCGGGATTTTGCAAACCCACAGCATTGATCATGCCGGCGCTACATTCCGCGATCCGGGGCGTGGGGTTGCCAAACCGGGGATCTTTGGTTGTGCCTTTGAAGGAGAATGTGCCAAGGATGTTGATGTCGTAAAGCTCGGCAAATTCATAGCCGTAGCCAAAGGTACCGGAGGCGGGAATGATGGGGTTATCCAGTTCGATTCCGCAAAGATTCACATTCAGTTTTCCCATAGGATTTCCTCCTTGCGCATAACCGGGCCTTCCTTGCAGATTCGTTTGTAGCCGGTAATGGTTTTGCAGGAACAACCCATACAAGCACCGAAACCGCAGCCCATGCGCTTTTCAAAGCTGAATTGGCCGGAGGTCTTGGTGGCGCGGTACAAAGCTTTGAGCATCGGCTCGGGGCCGCAGGTGTAGAAAAATGTATACTCATGTGGCAGAGCGTCGGTTACAAAGCCCTTTGTGCCGTAGCTGCCGTCCACAGTGGTGACCGTAACCGCACAGCCAAGATCCTGAAAATCCTTTTCGTAAAACACCTCGTTCTTGGTGTTAAATCCAAGAACAACAGAAACGTTCTTGCCTTGTGCGATCAGCTTTTTTGCCAGATTGTACATGGGGGGTACGCCTACACCGCCGCCCAGCAGAACCGGACGGTCACCGGCGCAGCTCAGGTCATAGCCGTTACCCAGACCGGTGAGAATGTCAAGCTTCTGACCCAACTGCATCTTCGCCAAAGCTTCCGTACCCTTGCCAACGACCTTGTAGATAATGGTCAAGGTTTTCTCGTCGTAATCGCATACGGAGATCGGACGGCGCAGATAAAGTCCGTCAATTAAAATATTCACAAACTGACCGGCAGCGGTGATGGCTCCGGTATCACCGGAGAGAACCATTTTATAAACGCTGTCCGTCAATTTTTCGTTGGAAACGATGGAAAATAAGCCTTGTTTCACAGTGGCCTCCTTTGAATCGTTGTGCCCTTAGGCATCGATTGTGGAAATGGTCAAGGTGGTTTCTTCCAGTACATCAAGCAGAACACGAACAGTATCCAGAGCAGTAAACATGGTTACGTTGTACTCTGTGGCGATCTGACGGATCTGGAAGCCGTCAGCTGCGTTTGCACCGGGATCACGGGTGTTGATTACATAGGCAATGTGACCCTGCCGCAGGGCGTTGGGGATTTCTTCGCTGCCTTCGCTGATCTTCCGGAACATGTGGGTGCGGATGCCGTTTGCTTTCAGGAACAGCGCAGTGCCTTCTGTTGCTTCAATGTTAAAGCCCAACTGATAGAACCGGCGGATGAGCGGCAGCGCTTCTTCCTTGTCCTTGTCTGCGATGGTGGCAAGGATCGTGCCGTAGTTTTGCAGATGCACACCAGCTGCCTGCAACGCTTTATACAGGGCGCGGGTCATGGTTTTGTCATAGCCGATGGCTTCGCCGGTGGATTTCATTTCGGGGGAGAGATAGGCATCCAGACCGCGGATCTTGTTGAAGGAGAACACAGGCGCTTTTACATACCAGCGCTTCTTTTCGTCCGGATAAATGTCAAAAATACCCAGTTCTTTTAAGGATTTGCCAAGAATTACTTCTGTGGCAATATCAGCCAGGGAGTAACCGGTTGCTTTGCTCAGGAACGGTACAGTTCTGGAAGAACGGGGGTTGACCTCGATGATGAACACATTGTCATCTTGGTCGACGATAAACTGAATGTTGTAAAGACCAACGATGCCGATGCCCAGACCCAGCTTCTTTGCATACTGCAAGATGGTTCCTTTGACTTTGTCGGAAATGGAGAAGGAGGGGTAGACGGAGATGGAGTCACCGGAGTGGACACCGGTACGTTCCACCAATTCCATGATGCCGGGCACAAATACATTGTGACCGTCGCAGATTGCGTCTACTTCCACTTCACGGCCTTCGATATACTTGTCCACCAGAACCGGTTTGTCCTCGTCGATCTCAACTGCGGTTTTAAGGTAGTGGCGCAGCTGATCTTCGTTGGCAACGATCTGCATGGCTCTGCCGCCCAGAACAAAGCTGGGACGAACCAATACCGGGTAGCCGATTCTGGCTGCGGCAGCGATGCCGTCCTCAATTTTGGTAACGGCCTTACCGGTGGGCTGGGGAATGTTCAGTTCGGAAAGCAGCTTTTCAAAGGCGTCACGGTTTTCTGCTTTGTCGATAGCAGCGCAGTCCGTGCCGATGATCTTTACGCCACGGTCAGACAGAGGCTGCGCCAGGTTGATGGCGGTTTGACCGCCAAGAGAGGCGATGACGCCTTCCGGCTTTTCAAATTCGATGATGTTCATCACATCTTCGGTGGTCAAAGGCTCAAAATAGAGCTTGTCTGCCGTGGTGTAGTCGGTAGAAACCGTTTCCGGGTTGTTGTTGATAATAATGGCTTCGTAGCCGGCTTTTTTGATGGTCATCACCGCATGGACAGTGGAGTAGTCAAACTCAACGCCCTGGCCGATACGGATCGGGCCTGCGCCCAGCACCACAATTTTCTTTTTCTCGGTGAGGATCGAAGCGTTTTCACCGGTGTAGGAGGAGTAGAAGTAGGGAATATAAGCGCCGGTGTGGCAGGTGTCCACCATCTTGAAAGCGGGGAAAATGTTGTTTTCCTTCCGCAGTTTATACACATCCAGCTCGGTCATATTCCAGAGTTTTGCGATATATTTGTCGCCAAAACCCATCTTTTTCGCAGCAACTAAGGAGTCAAGGTTGCACACATTTGCTTTCAGAACCTTCTCCATTTCTACGATCCGCTTGATCGCTTCCAGGAAGAAAGCAGTAATCTGGGTCACTTCATGAATCTTCTCTACGGAAACACCACGGTAAAGAAGCTCTGCTACGGCAAAGATGTTGTCGTCCCGGAAGGTGCGGATATAGTCAAGCAGCTGCTCATCAGTCATGCCGTCAAATTTGGCAATGTGGATGTGGTTGACACCGGTTTCCAGAGAACGAATGCCTTTGAGCAGACATTCTTCCAGTGTTGAGCCAATACCCATGACTTCGCCGGTGGCCTTCATCTGTGTACCCAGAACATTGGTGGCAGAGGCAAATTTGTCAAAGGGGAATCGGGGCAGCTTTGCGATCACATAGTCCAGCCGTGGCTCAAAAGCAGCGGTGGTGTTGGCGATCTTGATCTCGTCCAGGGACATGCCAACAGCGATCTTGGCAGTGACACGGGCGATGGGATAGCCGGAAGCCTTGGACGCCAATGCGGAGGAGCGGGATACTCTGGGGTTGACTTCAATCAGGTAATATTCAGAAGAGTTGGGATTCAGTGCAAACTGCACATTGCAGCCGCCTTCGATTTTCAGTTCCTTGATCAGCTTGATGGCAGAATCGTTGAGCATTTTCTGATCATGCTCGCTGAGGGTCATAATGGGCGCTACCACCAGAGAGTCGCCGGTGTGTACACCCACCGGGTCAATGTTTTCCATGCCGCAGATGGTGATGGCCTGGTCGTTAGAGTCACGCATGACTTCAAACTCGATCTCTTTGTAGCCTTTTACGCTTTTTTCAATCAGAACCTGATGTACGGGAGAGAGCTTAAATGCATTCAGTCCCACTTCCACCAGTTCTTCTTCGTTGTAGGCAAAGCCGCCGCCGGTACCACCCAGGGTAAAGGCAGGACGCAGCACCACGGGATAGCCGATGCGATTGGCGGCTTCCTTGGCTTCTTCCAGATTGTAGGTGATTTCAGAGGGAATAACAGGTTCACCGATGGACTGACAAAGCTCTTTGAACATTTCCCGGTCCTCTGCACGTTCAATGGAGGCGCTGGAAGTACCCAAAAGCTGAACCCGGCATTCTTTCAGAATGCCTTTCTTTTCCAACTGCATGGCAAGGTTTAAACCGGTCTGGCCTCCGATACCGGGAACGATAGCATCAGGACGTTCGTGACGAATGATCTTCGCCACGTATTCCAGAGTCAGCGGCTCCATATATACCTTGTCGGCAATGGTGGTGTCCGTCATAATGGTTGCGGGGTTGGAGTTGACCAGCACCACTTCATAGCCTTCTTCTTTCAGCGCAAGACAAGCCTGCGTGCCTGCATAGTCAAATTCGGCAGCCTGTCCGATCACGATAGGACCGGAGCCGATGATCATAATTTTCTTAATATCTGTCCGTTTTGCCATGATTGATTACCTCCAAATAACACCTATGTTATCTTACTTTCTTACTTTTTCCATCCATACCAGCTTGCCGTCGCAGACGGTAGCCATGCACTTGCCCCAAACGCGCCAATCGGTAAAGGGCGTGTTTTTGCCCTGGGACAGGAATTGCTCCGGCTCGATATGATAGGTTTGTCGCAGATCCCAGATGGAGAAGTCGCAGCCCATGGGAATGCCGAAGCGCTTCCGGGGGTTGGTCACCATCAGTTGCAGCAGCTTTTCCATGGTGATGATGTTTTCTTTCACCAGGTAGGTGTACAGCAGCGGGAATGCGGTTTCCAGACCCACGATACCAAAGGGACTGCCGTCAAGACCATTGCTCTTTTCTTCTTGGGTGTGGGGTGCGTGGTCGGTGGCGATCATGTCGATTGTGCCGTCTTGAATGCCCTCGATTAAAGCCTGCCGGTCTTCTGCGCTGCGCAGGGGAGGATTCATCTTGAAGTTGCCGTCCTCTTGCAGATAGCTGTCGTCCATTAAAAGGTAATGAGGCGCAGTCTCGCAGGTCACATTCAGACCCTGTGCTTTTGCCTTTCGGATCAGATCCACACTTTCTTTGGTGGAAATGTGACATACATGGTATGCGCAGCCGGTCTGCTTGACCAGTTCCAGGTCCCTGGCGATGGGGCCCCATTCACTTTCGGAGCAGATGCCTCTGTGGTGGTTGTCCCGGGCGTAGTCGCCGTCATGAATATAGCCGCCGTTGAGCAGAGAGTTGTCCTCACAGTGGGCGACGATCAATTTCCGCTGCTGCTTTGCTAAGAGCATGGCATCGCGCATTTTGGCAGGGTTCTGAACGCCCTTGCCATCATCAGAGAAGGCGATGACCTGCGGCGCCATACCACGCATATCCGCAAGCTGTTCACCCTTTTGACCAACGGTAATGGCACCGTAGGGGTAAATGTGGATCATACCGTCCTGGCGAATAATATCGGTCTGCTGCTTTAAATTCTCCTTGCTGTCCGGTACGGGATTCAGGTTCGGCATGGTGCACACTGCGGTGTACCCACCGCGCGCCGCAGCCAGTGAACCGGACAAGATCGTCTCCTTGTATGAAAAACCCGGCTCTCTGAAATGCACATGCACATCACAAAAGCCGGGAATAACTACATATTCGGGAGAATTGAAGGCGCAAAGATCAACAGACGAAAGACGGTCAATAATAGAAACACGAATATTCGGCGCACAAAAAGCGTTGAGCATATTGGTGTTTTCCATCTGCATTTCCATAGCGATCTCCTTAATTATATTAATTTATCGCAAAATATTATACTACGGGCACGAAATTTTGTCAAATAAAAAAACAGAAAAAACCGCACAATAATTCCCTTGCGAAGGGGTTTGTTTTGTGGTAGTATGCCCTTAAAAGGAGGCGTACATATGAAGCAGCAAATATTAAACCATTCAGATGTGCTTCGCATCTTGCCTGATCGGGATTTATATGCTCATAAAGGTGACTTTGGAAGAGTGCTTTTGCTCTGCGGCAGCCGGGGCTATACCGGTGCAGCAGCTTTGGCGGCAATGGGAGCCCTCAGATCCGGTGCGGGCTTGGTGAGCCTTGGTGTTCCCGGGTGCATTTATGAAATTGAAGCGGTGAAGCTGACGGAACCTATGGTGTTTCCTTTGCCGGATACGGATGGTATGCTATCTGCCGATGCAATTTCCGCTGTCCTGAAACGACTTGAAAATGCCGATGCGGTTTTGGTCGGCTGTGGGCTCGGACAATCTGAGGGTACATTTTCTGTGGTGGAAGGGGTGCTTGCCAACGCTCACTGCCCCGTGGTTTTGGACGCTGATGGCATAAATGTATTGGCTGGGCATAAGGATATATTGTGTAAAAGGCAATATCCAACCATTCTGACGCCCCATCCGGGTGAATTTCGCAGATTGTTTCCGGGAGAGTACCCAGATCGGATTACCGCAGCTATGGCTGCGGCTCGGGAACTTGGCTGCGTAATGGTGCTCAAAGGCCATGAAACGGTGATCTCCGACGGCCGGGACTGCTATATCAACCCAACTGGGAATCCGGGTATGGCAGTGGGCGGAAGCGGTGATCTTTTGGCTGGTATCATCGTTTCCCTGATCGGACAAGGAATCAGCCCGGTAGAAGCTTCTGCGGCTGCTGCGTGGCTTCATGGTGCTGCGGGTGACATTTGCGCCCGGGAAATCGGACAGTATGGTATGCTGCCCAGTGATATGGTGGAGGTATTGCCCCGACTGATGAAATAAGGCGGGATCAAATGAAACGAATATTTGCTTTACTGTGCTTGCTGGCGTTTACCTTTACCGGTTGCGCCGGGACGGATTCCGGTATGGAACGGGCCATGGCCCTTCGGGCAAAGCTTTTGGCATCAGCTTCTGCGTTTGATGCTGTGGTCACAGCGGATTACGGGGATAAGACCTGCACCTTCACCATGCAGTGCAGCATAGATAAGCAGGGGAAACTGACTTTTTCTGTTACAGAACCGGAATCTATTTCCGGGATTACCGGTATTGTTTCCTCAGAAGGAGGAAAATTGACCTTCGATGACCAGGCACTTTCTTTTCCGCTTCTGGCAGAGGATCAGGTGACACCGGTGAGTGCCCCGTGGGTCTTGTTCCGTTCACTTCGTACCGGTTACCTGACCTCCTGTGGTATGGAGAGCGGCAAACTCAGGCTGGCCGTTGATGATAGTTATGCCGACGATGCGCTGCACCTGGATGTGTGGCTCAGCGAAGAGGATTTACCCATACGCGGAGAGATCATTTTTAAGGGTAGAAGAATTGTGTCTGTTTCCATCACAAATTTTCGTTTCGTGTAACTTCGACGGGAATCATCGCATAGGATATTTCGGATGTGCTTCCGTATAAAATTCCGTTGTGCGTGGGACAATAGAATCAGCCGCGTTACATAAGGAACTTCCGGTAGCGCAGGTAATGATTTCTTCGGAGTGTGAAAACATGGATACCACAGTCAAGCGGGGAGATATATTCTATGCGGATCTTTCACCGGTGGTCGGCAGCGAGCAAGGCGGCACAAGGCCGGTTCTGATCGTTCAGAATGATACCGGAAATCGACATTCACCCACCGTAATTGCCGCTGCCATCACCAGCCAAACGGGGAAAGCCCGTCTTCCGACCCACATCAGCATTGCCGGTGGTAGCGTGGGGCTGAGTAAAGATTCGGTGATTTTGTTGGAGCAGATACGTACCATTGATAAGCGCCGCCTCAGAGAGCACATGGGGCATTTAGATGGCGGTCAGATGGCGTTGGTAGATGATGCCATTGCCATCAGCTTTGGCTTGAATCAGAATTCAACATGAATGAATCCCCCTTTGCCGCATAGGTTTGTGGCAGAGGGGGCGTTTTTTTATGGAAGTTAGATATCCCATCTTCTTAGGTCAGGAGCAGATCGGAGAAGCGCAGGTGATTCGTCAGGGCTTATATGACCGGTTCTTCTGTCGCTGTAAGCTGTCTGGTGAAATTGTACATCGGCTGGTTTTGAAAACGGGTAACCAAACGGAAAATCTCGGTATCCTTGTGCCCAATGGTGCTTTTTTCGAACTGACGAAAAAGCTGCCGGTCAGCCGGGTAGGGAAAGGCCCGTTTCGAATTTGCGCTGTACCCAGGCATACGCAGCTGGATGAAAGGTTTATTCCGCTGATTCCTGATGAGCCGTTTTCCTATCTTCACCGGCTCAATGACGCATATTTGGCGTGGCGGGACGGACAGATTGGCGTAATCATTAAAGTTTAAGAGTTTCTTAATTCCGTTGACTTTTTGCGGTGCAGACTGTAAAATCGCACCATAAAAGCAAATATAGAAAGAAGGCTTGACAATGCAAATCGCAATGTTCAACGGTTGGTACTTTTTCTGGTTACTTCTGGCTGCCGGCGCTACCGCAGGTCTTTACTTTTTGCTGCGTAATAAAAGTGTATTTACGCAAAAGGCAGTTCTATTTGGTTTTTTGGCGCTGGGACTGCTGCTGCATTTCTTGAAGGTGTACATTCCCCCATACTCTGTGGATGAGGCAAGAATGCTGCGGGATAGCTGGTTCGTGAATATTTGCGGCGCAAATATCGCGCTGTTCCCATTTTTCTTCTTCACCAAAAATGAGAAGATTAAGGACTATATGTTCTTCATTGGCTGCATCAGCGGCTTGCTGGCGCTGGTTTATCCGGAAGAGCCCATGGCTAAGGTGGATCAGATGGCGGAGCAACTGGATATTGTCCGCTTTTACTATCACCACTGGATGGTCATGGCAATTCCGCTGCTGATGGTTTTGCTGGGTCATCACAAGATCTCCTATAAGCGCATTTGGGTTGCGGCTACCGGATTGCTTCTTCTGATGCTCTTTATTATGCTCAATCAGATCTTCCAGTCGGAGCTTGGCTTTATTCCTCTGCGCAATGCCGCAAGTGCTATTCCCAATTATAAGAATACATCTTTCATTTGGGGCCCGCTGGACGGTGATGGCACAATGAATCCGATTGGTGGCATTTTTGATATTTTTTGCCCCAGTTTCTTTAAGACGCTGCCTGTATCCTGCGAAGGTTACGGCTTTGCAGCCGGTACTGTGAAATACTGGCCTTGGTTCTGGATCATTGTTCCTGCTTATGTGCTGGTTACGCCTTTGGCATTTTTGCTGGCGATGATTTTCGATCACGCCTCGTTTAAGGCAGATGTGAAAAAGCTCTGGCAGCGGATCACCGTTAAAAAGCAGAAAGTATAAATTATAAACCGCAGATGAATTGTTCATCTGCGGTTTGTTTTATATAGATAGTTCCAATTCTACCGGGCAGTGATCCGATCCGAGGATCCCACTGTGGATCTTTGCCTCTTTGATATGCGGTTGCAGCCGGTCAGATACCACAAAATAGTCGATACGCCAGCCTGCGTTGTTCTGTCGTGCGTTAAACATATAGCTCCACCAGGTATAGCAACCGGCATCGTCCGGATACAGATAGCGGAAGGAGTCGGTAAAGCCCTGATCCAAAAGTTGGGTAAAGGCAGTCCGTTCTTCGTCGGTAAAACCGGCATTTTTCCGGTTTGCAGAGGGGTTTTTCAGATCGATCTCTTTGTGCGCCACATTCAGGTCGCCGCAAAGGATCACGCTCTTTTCTCTGTCCAGCTGTGCCAGATAGCTGCGGAAGGCAGCTTCCCATTCCAGTCGGAAAGAAAGTCTGGCCAATTCTCGTTGGGCGTTGGGCGTATAGCAGGTGACGAGAAAGAAATCGGGGTATTCCAGGGTGATGACCCGGCCTTCCGTATCCAATTCCGGAATGTTGATTCCGTAACGGACAGAAATGGGCGCATTTTTTGCAAAAATTGCGGTGCCGGAATAGCCTTTTTTCTGGGCGTAGTTATAGAATTGGTGATAGCCTGGCAAATCTAGGGTCAGCTGTCCTTCCTGCATTTTGGTTTCTTGCAGACAGAAAAAGTCCGCGTTTTCTTGCTGGAAGAAATCCAGGAATCCTTTTTGCATGCAGGCGCGTAAGCCGTTTACGTTCCAAGAAATAAATTTCATAATCAGTTACTCCGGACCTAAAATGTTGAGACTTTCGTCGAGTAGTAAAATATCGCTTTCCATAATGGTGATCGTAAGTTTTCCGTCCAGCAGACCATTCTCTGCGGAAATACTTACCGCATCTGCTTTGGTCAGGGAATATAAGGTCAAGGCAAGGCAGGTGCAGGTGAGAGAAAGATCCATTCCTGTCAATGCGGTAAAGGATTCGCTGAGCACAAGATAAACGATGCCGTATCGGATATCCACCGCTTTGACTTCTGTGCCTATGGGAATGTTGCAGTACAATTCATCGCTGTCAGGACCTTGCAGATACAGGGAAATCAGCTGATAAAGGTCACCGTTCATTCCGTTGCCTTCGTGGATCTCTTTGGAGATTACATCTTCCGTTCCGGTGTAGGTTATGTTCCGGTTGCAGTAATAAAAGGTGATGGGTTCGACGATTTTGTTATTTCCGGGCACGCAGCCGGTCAGGAGGAGCATCGCTAGAATCAAACAGAATGTTTTTTTCATGATTATCCCTCCGTAGTTTTGCAGATCGGGAATGTAACAACAAAGGTAGAACCTTTCCCGAGGGCGCTGGTCACACGGATATCGCCTCCGTTACGCTTGACCATGCTGTGCACGATGGCAAGACCGAGACCACTGCCTCCGGACTTTCGGGATCTGGCTTTGTCAACTCTGTAAAAACGCTCAAACACGTGTTCGATTGCATCCTTCGGGATGCCGACGCCGGTATCTGCGATACTCAGCTGTGCAAGATTGTCCTTTTTTATCAGGGTTACGGTGAGAGTGCCGCCTTTGGCATTATATTTTATGCCGTTTTCCATCAGATTAAAGATGATTTGATACAAGTCGTCCGTTGAGGCGAGAATGGTTGCGTCCTCTTTCAGATCCAGACGAATTGTGACTTCATGTTCCCGGGCGATTCCGGACAACATTTTGCTTACCTTTTCAATGGTGGGTGCGACATCTATGATTTGGCTTTCCGCATCCGGCAACGCTTCTACTCGGGATAGGGACAATAATTTCTGGCTCATTCGGTTTAAGCGATCTGCCTCGTTGCCGATATCGTTGACAAACTCCCGCACCGTGTCCATATCCATGTCATTTTGCAAAATGGAGTCCGATAGAAGCTTGATAGAGGCAAGGGGAGTTTTCAATTCGTGGGAGGCGTCAGATACGAATTGCCGTCGCTGACCCTCGGATATTTGCAGTTTCGCGGTCAATTCGTTAAACTCATCACCCAGGAGGGTCAATTCATCACGACCGCCCATGTCGACCTTGTGGGTATAATCACCCTCCCGGATAATCTGCATGGAAGTGAAGATCTTGCGAAGCCGTACAGCGGAGAATGTGGCAAACACGACCGAAAAGGCAATGATCGCAAGCTCCAAAACCAAAGTGATGGTGAAAATGTTCGATTGCAAAGATTGTATCAAAGCACCTTGGGCAGTGTCATACTCAGCCATGTATACACAGCCAATCAAAGTTCCGTAAAACTGAATCGGTGTTGCCGCACGGGATAGCATCATGCCGTTTTCGTAGTTCCAAGTGAATACATTGTAGCCCTTTGCGGCACGGACGATCTCCGGTAAAAGTACATAGCTGCCAACGCAGGAGTTTTCTGCCAGAGAGTCGTATACGGCAATGCCCGAGGCATCTGTGATGATGAGTCTGGAAACGCGCAGGCTGCCCATATCCGATACTGCCACAGCCGCGGTAGAGGTGTTGAGCACGTCAAGTCCCGCGATTTTTTCCGAGGTCAGCAGGCACTTCTCGATCATGGAGGACTCTTTGTTTTGGTAGAACAGCTTTTGACTGATATTAAATGTGTAGGTATTCAGAATCAGCAGAACCACAAGGGTGACAAATATATAGATCAGCGCAAAAATGTGCTGCGAGTTAATATATTTGATTTTACTGAACAGTTTACTTCTTGAAATAATAGCCAACGCCCCACTTCGTCATGATGTAATTGGGTTCTGCTGGGTTGATTTCCAGTTTTTCACGCAAACGGCGGATATGTACGTCCACGGTGCGGATATCACTGCGGTATTCGTGGATCCAGATGGTGTCCAGCAGCGCTTCCCTGGAATAGACCCGGTTGGCATTTCGCATCAGGAATTCGATCAAGTCAAATTCCTTGGCGGTCAACTCGATCACCGCACCGTCTCTGTATGCATTTCTGGAATCCAGATCCAGGGAAATCTCTCCGATGGTCAACATTCCGGCAGGCTCCTTGCTTTCGACCGTGCCGCTGCGTCGCAGAAGCGCCCGAATTCTGGCTTTCAGTTCCAGAATGTTAAAGGGCTTGGTGATGTAATCGTCCGCACCGGAATCAAAACCCATTAACTTATCCATATCGTCTGTTTTGGCGGTGAGCATAATGATGGGTACATTGGAAAATTCCCGGATTCTGGCGCAGGCTGACATACCGTCCATTTCTGGCATCATAACGTCGAGCACGATCAGATCCAATGCTGTTTCTTGGGCCGTTTTCACAGCTTCCAGTCCATTGGATGCGGTGAGCACCTCGTAGCCGTCATTTTGCAAATTAAATCGAATGCCTTTTAAAAGCAGTTCTTCATCGTCAACAACCAGTATTTTCATAGGTTAACCTCCTAGGGTGATATAGTCGATTATTGCTTCCAAGCGTCCGCTGCCGATCCCGTCTACATTCATCAGCTGTGTAACATTTGTAAAAGGACCGTTTGCGTCGCGATATTCTACGATGCGTCGTGCCAGTGTTTCACCAATGCCGGGAAGCAGTTGCAGCTGATTTTCGTCAGCGGTGTTGATATTGATCCGTTGGTCAATCTGTTGGGTGTTGTCGTTGTTGGGGCGGTTTTCCGAGGTCTCGGGGATCTTGGATATTTCCACAGCGTTGTGGCTTAAATTTCTTCCAATAAAAAAACCGGCAGTAAAGGAAATGAAAATACAGCAAATTATGATCAGACATATGCTGCCGATATTTTTCATTTTAACACCTCCCGATTGACGAACACTCAAACACTTGTTATAATGTAGCTACATTATACACGATATTTTTTCACAGGACAAGTCCGTCGTGAGGGTATAGAGGGAGAAAAATGAAAAAAATCAGAGCAATTTGCCTTTTTATGGGTCTTTTGCTGCTCTTGGGTAGTGCTTTTCCAGCGGTTTCAGCCAATACAGTGGATCAATCTGTTGTCAGCGGCTGCCACAGCCCCGATGCGGCCATGCAGCTGAGCAATGAAAAGAAGCTGGTGCCCACTGCCAAGGCAGTGATCTTGTATGAATTGAAAAGTGACACGCTGATCTATGCTTGGAAGCCCGATCAGCGGATCTACCCGGCAAGTATGGTCAAGTTGATGACCGCCCTGATCGCTTTGGAAAGGGGCACACTTTCTGACCAGGTGACGGTGACGAAAAGAGCCATTTCCAATATCGCTATGGGTTCTGTGAGCGCAGGTCTGGAAGTGGGAGAGGTTCTGTCTCTGGAAAGCTTGCTTTACTGCATGATGACCGCATCTGCCAACGATGCGGCTGCGGTAATTGCGGAGCATATTGCCGGCAGCCAGGAAGATTTTGTGGATCTGATGAACGAAAAGGCCCAGCAGTTAGGCTGTGTCGGGACCCACTACGGAAACGTCCATGGCCTACATGATGAGCAGACTTATACCACCGCCAGAGATATTTGCCGCATTTTGGATATTGCGCTGGATATTCCTCAGTTCCGCACTTTCTTTTCTGCGGAAACCTATACCGTTCCTGCCACTAATAAAAGCGAAGAACGATTGATCTATACTTCCAATGATATGATGCGCTCCGATATGAAGCGTTATTATGATGAGCGGATTACCGGCGGCAAGACCGGTTCTACCACCCAGGCTGGTCGCTGCCTGGCGGTCACCGCGGAAGGCAATGGCATGGAAGTGCTCTCCATCGTGATGGGTGCTGAGCCGGTGTATGCTCCGGACGGTCTGTCGCTGATCACATTCGGCAGCTATGAGGAGACAACGGATCTTCTGAATTATACCATGCATAATTTTGCCGGGCGTCAGATCTTTTATGATGGTCAGGTGGTTGCCCAGTATCCGGTGGAAGATGGCGCCAATAGTGTGTTGGTGCAGCCGCAGCAGTGCTTATCGTCGGTTCTGCCCATTGGCGTGGACGAAAGCAAGCTGACCTGGATCTACGGTAATAATGTAGGCACGATTCATGCCCCGGTGGAAAAGGGGCAGGTCATTACCCAGGTTCAGGTCTGGTATGGTGCGAAATGCCTTGCGCAAACAGATCTTGTTGCGGTCAACGCAGTTTCCAAATGGGAGCCGCCCATCGATGGAAAAGTGGAAGTGGACGACGGCAAGGTGCTTTATATTATCCTGGGCATCGTTGGTGCGCTTTTGCTGATCGGTGCAGTGGTGATATTCTCGCTGAAAGCCCGCAGTTGGATCTATGAAATGCGCGCAATGGCCCGACATAGAAGACGGAGGATGGGTCGTCGCAGAAGTCGATAAAAGAAACAGGTGGACCGATTTGGTCCACCTGTTTTATGTTATTGAATGTGATTGTGATCGTTGATGTGTTCTTCACAGTAGCAGTGATAACCCTTGCATCGGGAGCAGTACCGGAATTCCAGATCCGGATCGCTGATATCAGTACGACCGCAGATGGTACACCGATGGTTATAAGGTGCTTTTTCCGGTTGCCGGGTCACCTGGGTGAAGTGGATTACTTTTGCGGTATTCTTCTTTTTGTTTTTGCCTGCTTTTGTCCGCAGGGACATGGGAATCAGGTTTTTCAGGTCTTTACCCATAAAAAGCAGATAATTTCCAAGAGCTACCAGCGGGAACAGATTGTGGGGGAAGTACATCACCGGATAGCTCAGGTTGAATACGGAAATAAATTCCAGGAGCAGATAGATGATGGCGATGATCCAAGCCTTTACCGGAATGATAAAGAAGATCATAAACTGGCTTTCCGGATATAGTGTGGCAAAGGTAAGAATCAAGCTTAAATGCAGATAGTAGGCCATTTGCTGATAAAGTAAAGCAAAATAGGGCGTTGCGAAAAGCATGGCAAAGATGTCCATGAGAATCACACCGGAGAAGTAGAATAAATTGAATTTGAATGTTCCCATGCTGCTTTCTACAAGCTTACCGAGCATGTAAAAAAAGTACAGAAAGATCAGATCGATAAAGCCACCGCTTGACTGGGTGAACACATAGGTGATAAGCCGCCAGACCTGCCCTTGCAGGACCATATCCTTGTCAAAGCAAAGAAGATTATAAAGGGCAGCGCCACCATTGACCATCGACATGATCAGTACCAGCGCATTACCCAGTGCAATATACAGCATGAGGTTCGCAATGCCTTTATTCCGGTTTTGAAAGCAGAAGCGTTCAAAACGTCTGCTGAGATTTCCCATATTATCAACTCCTTGTCCATATCATACCATTGATTCCAATGATTGTCTACATGGGAATTATAAACATTTTTGTCGTAAAAAATCCCCGTAAGCTATTGACAAATTAAAATTTTTGTGTAAAATAATCACGAATTGCATACAAGCCTTATCAAGAGTGGTGGAGGGAACGGCCCGATGAAACCCGGCAACCTGTTTTTTCAAGGTGCCAAATCCGGCGGCAAACGACAGATGAGGATTCGATCATGCGCACATCGGGTCCTTCGGTGTGTGCATTTATTTTTTTGCGTTGAAAGGACAAATTATGGAAAAGAGATTATTTACTTCTGAATGTGTTACCAATGGCCACCCGGACAAGGTGGCGGATTCCATCTCCGATGCGATCCTGGATGCTTGCCTTGCCCAGGACGAAAATTCCCGTGTTGCCTGCGAAACTATGGTCACCACCAATTTCTGCTTGATTTGCGGTGAGATCACCACTAAGGCGGTGGTTGACTATCCTGCGGTTGCCCGTGAGGCAATTCGCAAGATCGGTTATGTGTACCCCGAAGCTGGTTTTGATGCGGACACGGTGGAAATTCAGTGCCGGATCCACACCCAGTCTGCGGATATTGCTTTGGGTACCAATGATGAAGTGGGCGGTGCCGGCGACCAGGGTATGATGTTTGGCGGCGCTTGCACTCAGACACCTGAACTGATGCCTCTGCCTGCTGCATTGGCAAGAGCCCTGGCTAATCGGCTGACCATGTGTGTTCACAGCAACGATCTTCTGCGGCCTGATGGCAAGACCCAAGTGACGGTGGAGTATGACGAAAACGGCAATGTGGTTGGTGTCGATACTGTGGTGGTATCTGTGATGCACAGTGCAGATTTTGAAATGAGTGAGCTGCGCAGATACATTCGTGAGGGTGTGATCGCACCGGTTCTGAATGAGTACGGCTTCGATATTTCCCAAGTGGCAAATATCCACATCAACCCCACCGGCAACTTTGTGATCGGTGGCCCCGATGGTGATACCGGTCTGACCGGCCGTAAGATCATTGTGGATACTTATGGCGGTTATTTCTCCCACGGCGGTGGCGCATTCTCCGGCAAAGATCCCACGAAGGTGGACCGCAGCGCGGCATATATTGCCCGTTACATGGCAAAGAACCTGGTTGCTGCCGGTTTGGCAACGCAGGTTCAGGTGCAGTTGGCCTATGCCATTGGTGTTGCGCAGCCGGTTTCTCTGCGGGTGGACAGTTACGGCACCGGTGTGATCTCCGACGAGAAGATGACTCAGCTGCTGCGCCAGACGGTGGATATGACCCCTGCCGGCATTATTCGTCGCTTGAATCTGCGCAGACCCATTTATGCAGCAACCGCTGCAAACGGACACTTTGGCGTTGCGGATCGTCCCTGGGAAGAAACTGATCTGGCCCCGATCCTAAAAGAATTGGCACAATAATCAAAAAGCAGCGTAGAAAACCTACGCTGCTTTTAATATTTGTTTTGCAAAATGAAGAAAATGTGGTACAATAAACAAAATGTTTATTGGAGTGATTTTTATGTCCGCTTCTTTGAAAATTGCTTGTGCCGTGCCCTCAGTTCGTGTGGGCGATGTGGCGAAGAATACGGAGCAGATCTGCGATCTGATTGACAATGCAGCAACTGCGGGAACAAACGTTCTGGTGTTTCCTCGCCTTTGCGTCACCGGCTTTACCTGCGGGGATCTTTTTTATCAAGATCTTTTGATCCGTAAGGCAGCGGACGCTTTGGTAACGATTGCGGTAAAAACCGCTTCTTACCCCAACTTGACTGTGGTCGTTGGTGCGCCGGTTCGCGTTGAAAGGAAACTCTTTGATTGCGCAGCGGTGATCTCCGAGGGTAAGATCCTGGGCTATGTTTCTGCACAGCAGGCGGACGGTCGTTGGTTTGCCCCGGGAGAGCTGATGCCGAATTGCTTCACCGTTGGCGGATATACTCTGGCGGTGGAATTTGACAGCCAATTGGAAGAGAGTAAAGCGCCCTCCAATGCTGATGTGGTGGTCAATTTGTCCGCCGCCAAGGAATTGATCGGTGAACACCGTCGTCGCAGCGATCGGATCAAAGCCCGATCCAAGGCTTGTGGTGTGTATGCTTACTGTTCTGCCGGTTATACCGAATCCACCCAGGATGCGGTCTATTCCGGTCATTCTGTAATTGCCTGCAATGGTGAGATCTTGCGGGAAACTGCGCCTCAGCCTGCCACCGATGTTCTTCTGACCTGCGAGTGCGCCTTGAATCAAGTAAGAGCAAGGGAAGTGGCAGCTCCGATAAAAACCCAAATCGATTATTTGAATCGTATGCCTTTTTTACCTCAGCCATCGGAAGAAAAGCGGGAACAGTGCATTGCTGCGTTCCAGATTCAGGTTACCGGATTGATGCAGCGGCTGCGGTTGCTTGGCGCAAAACCGGTGATCGGTGTTTCCGGTGGTTTGGATTCCACCCTTGCGCTGTTGGTGGCAGTGGAGGCAGTGCGTCGCATGGGTCGTCCGGCTTCCGATGTGCATGGTATTACCATGCCTTGTTTTGGTACTTCTGACAGAACCTATCAAAACGCCTGGGAATTGATGCGGAAGTTGGAAATCACCTGCAAGGAGATCAATATTCGCGATGCAGTCACTCAGCATTTTCAGGACATTGGCCACGATATCACTGTTCATAACGGTACCTACGAAAACTCCCAGGCTCGTGAGCGCACCCAGATCCTGATGGATTATGCGGGAATGGTTGGTGGCATCGTGGTTGGTACCGGTGACCTTTCGGAGCTTGCATTGGGTTGGTGCACCTATAATGGCGACCATATGAGCATGTATAGCGTCAATGCATCTATGCCTAAGACCATGATCCCGCCCGTGATTGAGGCAGTTGCGGATCTGACCGAATTTCAGCATGTTAAACCGGTGCTGATGGATGTAGTGGATACCCCCATCAGTCCCGAGTTGCTGCCCCCCGATGCCCAGGGTAAGATCGCCCAGCAGACGGAAGATCTGGTCGGTCCCTACGCGCTGCATGATTACTTTCTGTATTATATTGTAGGCGAGGGCTTGGAGCCTGCGCAGATCTATTCTATGGCCTGCGAAGCTTTTGCGGGCGAATTTGATTCGGCTACCATTAAAAAGTGGCTCTGCGTATTTTACCGCCGCTTCTTTACTCAGCAGTTTAAACGAAACTGTCTGCCGGACGGTGTGCGGATCGGTGCCATCGGATTTGGAACCCGTGGCGATTTTGTGATGCCCAGCGATGCCAGCGGTAAGATCTGGCTTGATGAGATTGAGCGGTATTGATCCGCAAAGGAGTTTTTTATGGCACGAAAGAAAAAGAAGAAGACCCGGAATCCGTTTCGGCCATTTCTGTCCATCGTTTTAACCCTGGTATTGTTGTTCGGCGCTGGCGTCCTTGCTCTGGATATGCTGGTGCGAACCGGAACTCAGGATCGAATCATTTCCCCAAATCAAGCAGCTGAATTGGAGAATGTGGATTGCGTTTTGGTTTTGGGTTGTGGCGTCCATTCGGATGGCACTCCCAGCGCAATGCTGGAAGATCGCCTTAAATGCGCAATTTCTTTATATGAACTGGGCGCAGCGCCAAAATTGCTCATGAGTGGTGACCACGGCACGGAAAGTTACGATGAAGTCAATGCCATGAAACGCTATGCGCTGGACGCGGGAGTTCCGTCTGTGGATATTTTCATGGATCATGCGGGATTCTCTACTTATGAAACGGTCTACCGGGCGAAGGATATCTTCGGTGTAAAGAAAATGGTCATTGTGACCCAGGAATACCACCTTTACCGGGCACTTTATATTGCCGATGCGATGGGCATTGAAGCCTATGGCGTCAGCGCGGATTATCGCACCTATACCGGTCAGCTTTCCCGGGATCTGCGGGAGGTCTTGGCTCGTGTGAAGGACTTTTTTATGGTGATCATGCAGCCGGAGCCTACCTACCGTGGGGAGTATATTCCCATCAGCGGTAACGGTGAACTGACTCATGACGAAAATTCCAATTATTGTTATATCAAAAGAATCGGTTGAATTTGCCGTCCCTCCAATGCTTCCCGGAGCGTTGGAGGGATTTTTGCAAAATTCGCAACCATGCTGGTTGGCTTCTGTGCGGCATCGTCTTGCCCAAAGGGGACGAAATAGTAATTTTTCCGCACAATAAGCTTCCCAATGTTCTCCGCAGCGCCCGCCAGCGCATCGTTGGTAGATACGGCAATGATCACGGGCCTTCCGTTACGCAGGTGGCTTTTGGCAGCCATGGTAACGGAAGTGTCTGCAATGGAATTGGCCAGCTTAGCCAATGTATTACCGGTGCATGGGGCAATAATCAGCGCATCGAGCAATTTCCTCGGACCAATGGGCTCAACTTCTCGGATCTGGGTTAATACTGGTGTTTGACATATTTTAGCCGCCCGTTCCAAATGTGCTTGTGCTGTCCCAAAGCGGGTGTCGGTGGTGGCTGCGGTGGGGGAGAAGATGGGGATCACCCGGTGTTCTTTTGCCAGTTCCTCTAAAACCGGAAAGACCTGACTGAATGTGCAGAATGATCCGCACATGGCAAATCCAATGGTCATAAAAAGTCCTCCTTTTGGCAGATCAGCCGAATCACAGATCGCGCGATCAGCGCCCCGGAGGATTCCGGTGCGTCTCGATTTGGCAAACCGCGCGCCCAGATCACGTCCTTACCTGGAATGTATTTATCTGAGGCGAGCTCGATTTTGATGCAATCGTCAGTGCTGCGCAGCCAATCCTGGTCTCCCAGAACCGCAGCGGTGGCAGTGTTGAAAATCACCCGAAACATGGGCAGAACAAAGGCAAGATTCTCCGGTGCAATCGCATTGTATCCCAGGGAACTCAGCGTGGCTCGGTCTTCTTCTTTTCTTGCAAAGACAGAAACGTCTGCGCCCATTTTTTTAAGCTGCGCAGCCAGGCACTTGCCGATTCTGCCCCAACCGATCACCAGCATCGGGCATCCGCGAAACACCACCGGAAGATTGCTGCCGGCTATGCGAATGGCGCAGTCAGCGGTGATCGCTGCATTTTCAGAAAGATAGTATGGATCTTTTAACAAATCGATAACTGTTTGTGTCCCGGATTGAATTGAGTCCAAATTCCCACCTATTATCGTGATGCTCTCCGGCAATCTGGGTAAGATCCGGTCGATACTCCCGCCGCCTTTGATCACATCGTTTTTATCAAAGGAGGGGACGGGAAGCAGCAAATGGGTTATCTGGGCGCAGGGCGTTGGGGATATGGAAATACCTCGCTGGGAAAGTATTTTTGCTGCATATTGCAGTGCAGCGGTGTCACCGGCAAGATAAAATAAGGTTTGGTTCATGAAAAATCACCCTTTCAACACAGATTATGCCATTGCATTGTTGGTGGTGCTTGATTTTTCCTGCGTGTTGCGTATAATATAATTAAGAGGTGAGTGTATGCAAAGACTCGGTTTTATTCATGATATGCTGGACGTTAAGGTTCTGGTGCTTTATGTGACCGCTCGCTCCAATTATCCGCTGACTGTGCAGGAAATTTACGAGCTGTGCTATCAGGACGATTGTTTGAGCTATTTTGATGTATGTACGGCTGTCCCGGAGATGGTTGAGTCCGGCCACCTGGCGCAGACCGCAGAAGATAAATATGAAATTACGGAAAAGGGCAGAGATGCCTGCTCCCTGACGGAAGACTCCATTGCGTTCACGGTGAAACAGCGCGCAGAGAATGCCGTTGCTCGTTTTAATCGCCAGATCCGTCGCAGCAGCTTCGTCAAGACCCAGGCTGTGCCCCGTGAGGGTGGCGATTATTCGGTCATCATGTCTTTGGACGATGAGATGGGTAATTTGATGACCATGGAACTGGTTGCTCCTGATCAGCGTCAAGCTGTTCGACTGAGCCGACTGTTTGAACAGAAGGCAGAGAATGTATATAACCTGGTGATGACCGAGCTTCTCGATGACGAAGAATCCGACTAAATATGTGGCTACCCCTTGCCGAAAAAGCAATTTCAGGGTATAATATAAGTACACCAAGGAATTGGTGAAATGAAAGGAGCTGCCGCATATGAAGTTTCAATTCAGCGAGAAGAAAGTCAAACTGCCTGGCAATGTTCATGCTTATGCCGAGAAAAAGGTAATGAAGCTGGCACGGTACTTTGAGGAGGATGCGGAAGCGCTCATCGTATTTTCTGTGGAGAAAAACCGGAACAACGTGGAACTTACCGTCCACGGAGCGAATACCTGGTTCCGGGCGCATGAAAGCACTTCGGATATGTTTGCTTCTATCGATGCTGCTGTTGGAACCATAGAAGGTCAGATCCGAAAGAACAAGACCCGCCTTGCCCGTCGTCTGCGGCAGGATGCTTTCCAGCGCACCGCAGAAGAAACTTCCTTTACGCCTGAGGAGAAGGAAGAGGAGCTGCGAATCGTCCGAATCAAAAAATTCCAGTTTAAGCCGATGACTCGCGAGGAAGCGGTGCTGCAAATGAATTTGCTGGAGCATAACTTCTTT
This sequence comes from Faecousia sp., assembly GCA_045647845.1. Lineage (GTDB taxonomy): Bacteria > Bacillota > Clostridia > Oscillospirales > Oscillospiraceae > Faecousia. The sequence continues at coordinate 405 of JAZRMV010000004.1, read as the reverse complement.
GCCTTCCGAGATCAGGACAATGGCGGCACGTTTGCTGTGGTCTATCGCAGAAATGATGGCGGCTACGGCTTGATCGATGATGCCGATTAACGTTTAATTATTAAAGGAGCCTCTTTTGAGGCTCCTTTTTTGCATATAAGCTGTTTTGAGGTCTTGTTTTTGTGAAATTACATAAGAATAATGTAGTAAAAGTATAGTGAAAATAGAAATTTGCCGATAATAGAAAAAGTGCTTGACAAAGTGTTTTTCTCGTGGTATTATTAGCAAGCTGCCGCTTTTGGGAGCACACTGTACCTTGTAAATTGAATAATGTGAGACGAACAAGAACACCTTGGACAATTTAAATGGATTGTTTAAGCGATGTAAATCGAATAACAGCCAACGAAATTCTTGAGTAAATTTGCT
>JAZRMV010000003.1:0-13993 GCA_045647845.1 Faecousia sp. | reverse complement strand
ATCCCGTCACCAGGACAGATGGGGCTTCGGTAACGCTCTCCTCCCCGAGCATCACGTAGAGGATATGGACCTCATCTGCGAGGTTGGCGCTACAACCATCCGTCTTGCTCACTATCAGCACGATCAGTTCTTCTACGATCTCTGCGACGAGCGCGGTATGGTTATCTGGGCCGAGATCCCCTACATCTCCAAGCATATGCCGACAGGTCGCGAGAACACGATCTCCCAGATGAAGGAGCTCGTTTCTCAGAACTACAACCACCCCTCCATTGTTGTATGGGGACTCTCAAATGAGATCTCTATTGCGGGCTCTGACGAGGATCTTCTTGAAAACCACCGTATCCTCAACGATCTCGTTCACGAGATGGATAAGACACGTCTCACAACCATCGCTGCAGTTTCTATGTGCAAGATGGATGACCCGTACCTCCAGATTCCAGACGAAGTATCCTACAATCACTACTTCGGCTGGTATGGCGGCGACACCGACATGAACGGTCCCTGGTTTGATAAGTTCCACAAGACCCATCCCAATATTCCCATCGGCTGCTCCGAGTACGGCTGCGAGGCGCTGAACTGGCACACCTCCGATCCCCGCCAAGGCGACTACACCGAGGAATACCAGGCATACTACCACGAAGAGCTGATCAAGCAGCTGTTCACCCGGAAGTTCATGTGGGCCACCCATGTATGGAATATGTTCGACTTCGGCGCCGATGCCCGTAACGAAGGCGGCGAAAACGGCCAGAACCACAAGGGTCTGGTGACCATGGACCGCAAGTACAAGAAGGACTCCTTCTACGCTTACAAGGCATGGCTCTCTGACGAACCCTTTGTGCATCTGTGCGGCAAGCGCTATGTGGACAGAGTGGAAGATGTGACCAAAGTTACCGTCTACTCCAACCAGCCCACTGTGGAGCTGTTTGCAAACGGCGTATCCCTGGGCGTCAAAGAAGCAGCAGACCACTTCTTCTACTTCGACGTTCCCAATGCCGGTGAGACCAAGCTGGTTGCCATTTCCGGTGACTTGAAGGACGAAAGCGTTATTCGCAAGGTAGATTCCTTCAACGAGGCTTACCGTCTGGTGGAAGAGGGCGCGATCCTCAACTGGTTCGATGTGGAAATGCCCGAAGGTTACCTGTCCCTCAACGATAAGATGGGCACCGTGCTCTCCACCGTTCGGGGCAAGCTGATCTTTGCCGGTATTATGGCGAAGATGATGGGCGGCAAAAAGGACAAGGGCGAAAAGGAAAATGACGGCAAGGTCATGGGCTTTGAAATGACCGCCGACATGATGTCCATGATGAACGGCTTTACCGTGCTTCGTTTGATCACCATGGCCGGCGGCATGATGAACGTCAAGTTCACCAAGGAGCAGCTGCTGGATCTGAACGCACAGCTGAACAAAATCAAAGCACCCAAGGAATAACCGCACTAATAAAGACCGGTGGAAAAATCCACCGGTCTTTTCTGTTATCCTGGCAAACCCCGATTGACTTCCCCGAAATAAATGCTATGATACATATAAAGACTTCATCACAGAGGTGTTGTATCATGACAGAGAAATTAACCGCATTAGATCTGAAACTGAAAAACCACGCGCCCATTTACGGATCCCATGTATTCATCGGAAACCCTGCTCTCACTGAGTGCATGGCGCAGACCGGCTTTGATGTGCTGTGGATCGATATGGAACATACCGCCATTGACAATGAGTCTTTGCTCATGAATCTGATCGCTGCAAAAGCCGGTGGAACACCCGCCTGGGTGCGGATTAGATGGAATGACCCGGTGCTGGCAAAGCCCGTACTGGACATGGGCGCAGACGGTGTGATCTTCCCGTATATTCGCACAGCGGAAGAAGCACAGGCAGCTGTTTGCGCTTGTCTTTACCCTCCGGAGGGCGTGCGCGGATACGGCCCGCTACGGGCGCTTCGTTATGGAGAAATTCCCCAGATGGAATTTGTAACCAGCACCTACCGGAACTGCAAACGGATTATCCAAATTGAACACATCGACGCTGTAACGAATCTGCGTGAGATCGTGAAAGTAAAGGATATTGATGCTTTCATTTTTGGCCCCAATGATCTTTCCGGTTCCCTTGGTCTCATCGGTCAGGTTCGTCATCCTGATTGCCTTAGGGTATATGAAGAAGCTGCTAAAATCCTGCGGGAAAGCGGAATCCCCTTCGGCGTTGCGACCGGATTTGATTCTGAATGGCTAAATTACTGGAAAAATTTGGGCGCATCTATTTTCTTCTGCGGTCACGACGCAGCCTATGTGCAATCCGGTGCCACAGCCCTACTCAGCGACTTTCAAACTTGCTTAAATGATTAATTCAACCCGCCACGCCTAAAATATATAAAAGAGAGAACCCAGCGGAATATCCCGCCCGGTTCTCTCTTTTGTTTTATCTGGCCTTATATGCTTTTTTCAAAATATTGCCCACGCAGCCAAAGAATAGGCTATGGTCAAAATACCGCTGCAAGCGAGGCTCCTTGGGCGCCATGAATTTACGCATATTCTCAAATTCTTCCAGTGCCTGCTCATCCTTGCCCTCTGCACGAAGCTTGAACACCTTTGCAAAATATTTGCAGAAATCTCCGTGCTCCGCCAGCAGCTGCCAGGAAACAGTGTGGGCGCGGAACGGTTGGGTCATATTCTGCTCAATAGTATCCTGAAATTCATCGACAACCGCATCTACCTTGCCCAGCTGCACCGCCATGGCGGGATCTTCCGTAGAACCGCGGCAAACACCGAACACCGGGTAACGGATCATATACTCAAAATCAAACAAATCGCTGATCTTTTGCAGATAATCCCGGGCCTGCTGCCAGTTTTCGCCGAAGGCATGGGAGAAATAATCCTCTTCCAGCTGCTCCATGGTCAAGCTGTTATCAAACAGAGTGTTGCCGTAAACATACATGGGGAAACCAGTGGGAAAATAATTTCTCTGAGTCTGATCCTCAATGAAGCCACGCAAGCCGCAGCCCTTCAAATTGATGATATCCTCATGCACCCGCTTGGCAATGGACATATAACCCGGGTCTACCGTATGCACCCAATGGAAGTGGTATTCATAAGCCATGGCATCGCCGGTGTACATTTCCTTCCATTTGGCAAGGCAGGCCAGATTCTCGCCCATACCCCTGGGGAGAATGTGGTCGTTTCTGTGGTAGCCGGTGTAGGAATCCATATCCGGCTTCACATCATAGGATTCATCATACACACGGGTAATGGGCGCAAAGAGCATGGAGAACCGCTTGGGATTCTTGACCTTCTGCTCCCGGGGCGCCCAGAGCAGGTCAGAATAGACGATAAACACCAGGTGAGAATCCAGATTCCTGCGGGTCAATTCCTCGTCGATCTCATTGAGCAGGATCACATACCAATCCGCTGTGTCTTTCTTTATGCACTCTTCACATTCGCAGTGATTGTTCTTGCTGTCTGCCAGCCAGATGTGCAGATAATCCACATTATTCTGCTTCTCTGCATAATCGGCAACGCAATCCACAAACAGCTTCCGGGCCTCGGGATTAGACATGCAAAAGTTCGTGTCCATGGGGCTATCATGGTAAAAAGCCCGCTTGCCGTTGACCTTGGCGATATATCTGCCATTGCCCACATTAGAAAGGTCTTCCCCGTTTCCTACCGTCGTCCAGCCTCCGCCGCTATCGAAGCCAAAGGCTTCCACCGACCAGCCGTGACCTCTATCGTGGAATTGAAGGCCCCGCTTGGTCATCTCCACTTCGCACATCCGCTTCCATTGGAGCACTGTGTCCTTGGTCACCGGTTCGGGACGATAGGTGTCGTTATGACGGTGATTATACCAGCTGCTGTAATAACCCATGGGAATATCAAATTCCAGCATGTATACATTCAAGCCGATCTTGGGAGAAAAATCGATGGTCTCCATCATATTGTACTGGGCTTCTGCGCCTTCGTTGCACTGACCGCGGAAACGGCAGTCGGCCATTTTGTGATACTTGGTAGGTGCGATCTCCCGAATAGGAATATACTCGCCGTCAATGCCCGGGAATAACCAACGGCAACCGTTTTCCCGGAGATAGCGGTACACCGCAAGCAGCACGCTGCGGCAGTTGCTGCCGGCAATGATACCGCCCTTTTCGTCGGTATCCACATGCAAAATATCATCCAGTGCAGGATCGTCTGCCTCTTCCACGGAAAGACCGAAATCCGTCATCAGACCCAAGCGGAAACCATCCTTTGCCTCGGGCTCGTAGGTAATAGGAATTTCACCGCAGCGGGGCATCATCATGCGCAAGTACTTTTTCAGTTCTTCTGCCGCAAAATCCACCACGGGAGAGCTGGTGATCTTTTTGATCGTATACATTGAAACACCTCATAAAATCCATGTTTTTTCAGTCATTATAACAAATACAACAACTAAAACCATCTTACCATATGCCCCGAATTTGTCAACCAAATACCGCCTTTTTATGAAATTTCACCGAACAAATCGACACGCAGCCGGAACTTGTGCACTATCCATAAAACGCACCAAAATTTTCCCGGTTTTTTCGGTGTTGTTCTTGTTGACAAATGCCAATATCAGTGCTATTATATCAATAGAAACAAATCGATACATTTTAATCGATTAAAAATTACCGGAAGGAAAAGGTGATTATTTATGGCAAAACAGTACAATCCCGTAACCAATCCGCAAGAACTGACTGAGACACTCAGCCGGGTTCGCGCCGCCCAAAGAAAATTTGCGACTTATACCCAAGAACAAGTGGACGCCATTTTCCTTGCTGCCGCCACCGCTGCCAACCAGGCTCGTATCCCCCTGGCTAAAATGGCCGTTGCCGAAACCGGCATGGGTGTGGTTGAAGACAAGGTCATCAAGAACCACTACGCATCTGAGTACATTTATAATGCATACAAGCACGAAAAGACCTGCGGTGTTCTGGAAGACGATCCCTCTTTCGGTATTCAAAAGATCGCTGAGCCCATCGGTGTGATCGCTGCGGTCATTCCCACCACAAACCCCACCGCTACCGCCATCTTCAAGACCCTGATCTGCTTGAAGACCCGTAACGGTATCATCATCAGCCCCCATCCCAGAGCAAAGGAAAGCACCATCGCTGCCGCGAAGATCGTTCTGGAAGCAGCCGTAGAGGCCGGTGCACCGGAAGACATCATCGCATGGATCGACCAGCCCTCTCTGGAACTGACCACGCAGGTCATGCACAGCTGTGATATGACCCTGGCCACCGGTGGCCCCGGCATGGTTCACTCTGCCTACTCCTCCGGTAAGCCCGCACTGGGCGTCGGCGCCGGCAACGCTCCGGCTATCATCGACGACAGCGCCGATATCATCATGGCCGTTTCCTCTATCATCCACTCCAAGACCTTCGATAACGGCATGATCTGCGCATCTGAGCAATCCGTGATCGTGCTCAACAGCGTCTATGACGCAGCCCGCGCTGAATTCGCTGCCCGTGGCTGCTACTTCCTGAACGAAGAAGAATTGGATAAGGTCCGGGCGGTTCTGCTGATCAACGGCACCCTCAACGCCAAGATCGTCGGTCAAAGCGCTGTGACCATTGCAAAGATCGCTGGCATCGAAGTCCCTGAAAAGACCAAGATCCTCATCGGCGAAGTGGAGAGCGTTGACATCTCCGAGCCCTTTGCCCACGAAAAACTCTCCCCTGTTCTGGCCATGTACCATGCAGAGACCTTCAATGAAGCTCTGGACAAGGCGCAGACGCTGCTGGAAGACGGCGGTTTCGGTCACACCGCAGCCATCTATCTGAGCACCCGCACCGCCACCGACAAGCTGGAAGCTTTCTCTCAGCGTATGAAGGCCTGCCGTATTCTGGTGAATACCCCCTCTGCCCAGGGCGGTATCGGCGACCTGTACAACTTCCGCCTGCCCCCGTCTCTGACTTTGGGCTGCGGCAGCTGGGGTGGTAACTCTGTGTCGGAAAATGTTGGCGTGCGTCACCTGCTGAACATCAAAACTGTGGCAAGACGGAGGGAGAATATGCTGTGGTTCCGCGCTCCTGAAAAGGTTTACTTCAAGAAAGGCTCTCTGCCCGTTGCTTTGGAAGAACTCTCCGGCAAGAAGAAGGCCTTCATCGTCACTGACACATTCCTGTACCAAAACGGCTACACCAAGCCCGTAGAAGAAAAGCTGGACGAACTGGGCATTACCCATACCGTATTCTATAATGTTGCTCCCGATCCCACCCTGGCTTGCGCCAGAGAAGGTGCAGCAGAAATGCGCGCCTTCCAGCCGGATCTGATCATTGCCATCGGCGGCGGCTCTGCCATGGACGCCGGCAAGATCATGTGGGTGCTGTACGAACATCCCGATGCAGACTTCCAGGATATGGCCATGCGTTTTGTGGATATCCGCAAGAGAGTCTACGGCTTCCCCAAGATGGGCGAAAAGGCCTACTTTGTAGCCATCCCCACCTCCGCCGGTACCGGCTCCGAGGTTACCCCCTTCGCAGTTATCACCGACGAAGTGACCAATGTGAAGTATCCCCTTGCTGACTATGAACTGATGCCCAAGATGGCAATCGTGGACGCTGATATGATGATGAATGCCCCCAAGGGTCTCACCGCAGCCTCCGGTATCGACGCTGTGACCCACGCTCTGGAAGCTTACGCCTCCATGCTGGCAACGGACTACACCGACGGTCTGGCGCTGCGCAGCTTGAAGCTGGTCTTTGAGAACCTGCCCAAGTGCTACGACAACGGCCCCAACGAGCCTCGTGCCCGTGAGAACATGGCCAACGCCGCTACCATGGCCGGTATGGCTTTCGCCAACGCTTTCCTGGGTGTCTGCCACTCCATGGCGCACAAGCTGGGCGCTTTCCATCACCTGCCCCACGGCATCGCCAACGCACTGCTGATCAACGAGATCCTGCGCTTCAACGCTGCGGAAGTTCCCGTAAAGATGGGTACTTTCTCCCAGTATGATCACCCCCACACTCTCTCCCGTTATGCAGAAGTGGCTGATTACCTGCGTCTGCCCGGCAACACCGACGAGGAGAAGCTGGAAAGCCTGATCAGCGCCATCGACGAGTTGAAGGCGAAGGTTGGCATCAAGAAGTGCATCAAGGATTACGGTGTTGACGAAGCCGACTTCCTGGCTCGCCTGGACGAAATGGTGGAGCAGGCCTTCGACGATCAGTGCACCGGTGCAAACCCCCGCTACCCCCTGATGAGCGAGATCAAGCAGATGTACCTGAACGCCTACTACGGCAAATAAGAAACCATAAGCAAAGCCGCTGTGCCCGAGGGCACAGCGGCTTTTTTACATATAAAACTTAATCGTCGAGCTTCTGCTCCATCTCTGCCTGGATCTGCGCATCGTAAGACAGGATCGGTGCCACATCTTGATTCTTGATCTTCCGATCTATGTAGTTTTTGGTGATCTTCAACACCAGCGGCAGCAGCGAAATTACACCGATCAGGTTGGGGATCATCATCAAACCATTAAAGGTGTCGGAAAGATCCCATGCAAGACCGCCTTCCATTACCGCGCCGGATACGATCATGGCAACAAAAATCACCTTATATACCTTTACGCCTTTGCTGCCGAACAAGTATTCCACAGCCTTGGAACCGTACACAGACCAGCCGAGAACGGTGGTAAAAGCGAAGAACAGCATGGCAATCGCCACAAACCAAGTGCCGGGTGCGCCAAAGTAATTACCGAAAGCCTGGGATACCAGAGTATCACCATTGATGCCCGCCAAGGGAGCACCGGTCGCCAGATCCACGAAACCGGTGGAAAGCACAATGATCGCAGTCATGGTGCACACCACGAAAGTGTCAAAGAACACTTCAAAAATACCCCACATACCCTGCTTGACCGGTTCTTTCACATCGGAGCAAGAGTGCACCATGACAGAAGAACCCAAGCCGGCCTCATTGGAGAACACACCCCGCTTGAAGCCCTGGGTCATGGTCTTTTTGATCAGCACACCGATGCCACCGCCCAGGAACGCAGCGGGAGTGAAGGCGAACTTGAAGATCGCGCCAAAGATCGCACCCACTTTATCAATGTTGAATGCAAAAATCACAATACCGCCAATCACATAAACAATGGCCATAAAAGGCACGACGATCTCAGCGAAACGGGCAATCCGCTTCAAACCGCCGAGAATGATCAGCGCAGCAATGGCCAATAGTACAAGACCGATAATCAAATGAATGATATCGATTTGCGTACCGGGAATCAAGCCCAAGCTCACATCGGAGAAGAACGCAGCGTCCATATTCAGCACGATCTTGTTGATCTGCGCCATGTTGCCGATACCGAAAGATGCCAAAATAGCAAACAGAGAGAACAGCACCGCCAGAACATTGGCAATAGGAGTCAGCCATTTCTTGCCGTAGCGCTTGCCCAGACCATCTTTCAGATAGTACATAGGGCCGCCGGACCATTCACCGTCTTTATTCTTGCGGCGGTAGTAGATACCCAGAAGATTTTCAGAGAAGTTGGTCATCATACCAAAGAATGCAGCAACCCACATCCAGAAAACCGCACCGGGGCCACCGGTAACGATAGCAGCGGACACACCGGCAATATTACCGGTACCCACCGTAGCCGCCAGAGCCGCGCAAAGCGCCTGAAACTGGGAGATGTTCTTCTTGTCGCTGTCTTTGGTAGCAGCGCTGTCTTTCTTAAAAATACTTGCGATGGTCTTGCTCCACCAATGACCGATATGGCTCACCTGAAACACCTTGGTGCACAGCGTCAGAATGATACCCGTGCCGATCAGCAGGATCAGACCCGGCAGACCCCACACCGCATCGTTGACCACACCGTTTACAGATGCGATCATTTCCACAATTTTACCCATGTTTTCTTCCTCCAAACAAATAATACAAAAAGGCGAGCTGCATAAAAATGCAACTCGCCCAAAAAACACAATCGGAAATAAAAATCCTTTGTCCTTTTGCCTGAGAGTTTTACGCATTTATGCGCTTGCACCTTCGGCCTCCGCGTAAAGCGGACGTCTCCAAAGCTCTGTCCACATCCAGTCCCCATCCTTTCGGACACCTGAGAGCGTTACTCCTTCGGCGACGGAAAACCGTCCTTTCCTGAATGTTTCACACAGAATATTGAATTGTTGCGGACATAATAACACACACTTCGACAAAGGTCAAGAGGCTATCCCATATTTTTTGCTGCACCTTGGCAAAAGTATTGCAATTTCACGGCTATCGTGCTATATTAGCCTCAAATCGATACTGGAGGCAAAACCATGAACAAACAATTGAAATATCAAGGTATTTTCCCCGCTTTTTATGCCTGCTACGATGCTCAGGGCAACATCTCTCCCGGCGCCGTCCGGGATCTGACCAAATGGTTCATCGCTGCCGGTGTGCAAGGTCTGTATGTGGGTGGTTCTTCCGGTGAATGTATCTACCAGAGCGTTGCCGAAAGAAAACTCCTGCTGGAAAATGTAATGGCAGAAGCAAAAGGCAAGCTTACCGTGATCGCCCATGTGGCCTGCAACAACACCGCAGATTCCCGGGAACTGGCAGCCCACGCAGAAAGCCTTGGCGTCGACGCCATCGCTGCGATCCCGCCCATCTATTTCAAGCTGCCCCCTTATGCCATCGCCAAATACTGGAACGACATCAGCGCCGCAGCGCCCAACACCGACTTTATCATCTATAACATTCCTCAACTGGCGGGCGTATCTTTGACTGTACCGCTGCTCCGGGAAATGCTGAAAAACCCCCGGGTGATCGGTGTCAAAAACTCTTCCATGCCGGTGCAGGATATTCAAATGTGGGCGGACGAAGGCGCTATGGTGTTCAACGGCCCGGACGAGCAGCTGATTTCCGGTCTGGCCATGGGTGCCGTTGGCGGCATCGGCGGTACTTATGGTGCGATGCCCCGGCTGTATGTAAAACTGTATGAGCTGTTCAAAGCCGGTGATCTGGCCACCGCCCGGGCGCTGCAAAACGACTGCTGCCGGATCATTTATAAGCTTTGCTCCAGCAAGGGCAATATGTACGCCATGATCAAAGAAGTTCTGCGGTTTCTCGGCGGGGTGGACTGCGGTTCTGTCCGCGCCCCTCTGGCAGAACTGGAAGAAAATGATTACCCCATCGCCAAACAGTGCGCCGAAATGATCCGCGCTGCGGAAAACACCTATTTATAAAGAAGGTAGCAGATCTATGGATCTTCAAAAAATGGCAAACGCCCGGCAATGGGTTCGGGAGCAACTGAAAATCTCAGCGGATTTCTGGCTGAAAAACGGCATGGATCCGGTAAATGGCGGCATTTACACCTGCCTTGATCGGAAAGGCAACCGCTACTCCACCGATAAAAGCGTATGGATGCAAGGTCGCTGCGGCTGGACTTATGCCTATCTTTGCCACATTTACGGTGTACGCCGGGAATGGCTGGAAGCTTCCCGCAGCTGTCTGGATTTTCTGGAAACGCATTGTATCAATCAGGAAGCAGGCGGCCGCCTTTACTTCACCGTCACCGGTAATGGTCAGCCTTTGCGCCAACGACGGTATTACTATTCCGAAGCCTTTTACTGCATGGCCAATGCCGAATATTACGGCATTACCGGAGAAAAAGAATACCTGCAACGGGCCCGGCGCGCCTATGATATGTACTGGGATCTGAGTCACGGCGCACCCGACCCCACCGGCATCGGCCCCAAGACCGACCCCGCTACCCGCACCGGCAGAAGCTTGGGTATCCCCATGATCCTGCTGAACGTCACCGGTGTGTTAAAGCGTGTAGATCCGGAAAACCGAGCTCTTTACGACAGCCGCGCGGCAGAGTGCGTGTCGGATATTTTCCGCTACCATGTAAAAGCGGAACTTGGCTGCACCCTGGAAAATGTGGGCTTAAACGGTGAGACACGGCTGGACATCACCGAGGGCCGCATGGTCAACCCTGGCCACGACATTGAGCTGAGCTGGTTTTTAATGGACTATGCCAACGACATTGGCGATAAAGAGCTCCACGCAAAGGCAGTAGAAATCTTTGACATGGCCTTCACCAAAGGCTGGGACAAGGAATACGACGGAATTTTGTACTTTTTGGACTGTCTGGGCAACCCCCCGGAGGCTTACGAACATGACATGAAGCTTTGGTGGCCGCACAACGAGGCGCTGATCGCTTCGCTGATGATCTACCGGGACACCCGGGACGAAAAGTATCTGGATATTTTCTACCGGCTGCTGCAATATTGCCAAACCTATTTCGCCGACGAGTACGGCGAATGGTACGGCTACCTGCGCCGGGACGGAAAACCCACCGAGCCCGCCTGTAAAGGCTCTACCTTCAAAGGCCCGTTCCATGTCCCCCGCTGCCTGATCTTAGTCGACCAAATGCTCACCGAACTGCTCGGAGAATAAACAAAAGCACCACCCAACCGGGTGGTGCTTGTTCTTATGATGCCGCAAAATCAGCCACAATCAGGCTCATCATACATCTCTTTGAATAACTTGCCCAAGAAGAAGAAAACCAGGACATTCAGCGCATTTGTTACGGCAGCCAGCAAGGAATAAATATTGCCAAAAAATCCAAGTATACTAAATGCAGATGCAGCCAAATACAAAAGTGCCGGAAGATAATAATAATCGCTGGCAAATTCCTTGATTCTAGTAAAATCAGCCTTAACAAGCGTCTGTTCGCAAACTGCAATCGCAAACCCAAGCAATAATGCGTGAGCAGAAAAACTCAGAATGCTCCAAATATTAAGATTCACAAATAAATAAATCAATTCCAACAAAACTGCAAAACCAAGCACGATAATCAGCGTATTGCCGCGCTTTTTAGCAAAGAGAACAAAGCAAAGAACCAGATCGGCTGCAATGCTTAAAACAGAGAATATGAAAAAGATCAAATCCAAGCTGGACTGAATTTGAACATTCACCAAGCGCAGTATCTGAACAACAGACATTATTAAGAGTATAATTGGTATGCGTGTATGCTTATTCATATATTTCCCTCTTTCCATCATTGATTACCGGACTTGCTTAATAAAATTACATTATTATAATACCATATCTACCCATATTTGTAAACCATCTCATAAAAAACACCGCCAAAACAGATGGTGTTTTTCTATTATCATAATGGATCCGCGTCCATAGCCATTCGGCCACGTCCGCAGTTCCATGGACTCTTCCCCGGGCTAAAAAAGTGTCCCCCGGACACTTTTTTACACCGACTTCGTCGTTGCCGCCCTCTTCGAGTCCCATATCTGAATACCATACCAAAAAAAGACAGCCACCCAAAGGGTGACTGTCTTTTTTTGGTGGACGATATAGGACTCGAACCTATGACCTTCCGCACGTCAAGCGGATGCTCTAGCCAGCTGAGCTAATCGTCCAGGCGCATGAGTGATTATAATTGCTACTCCTGCGTTTGTCAAGAACTTTTTAAAAAACACCAAAAATATACTAAAAGATTTTTGTATTACTTTTTCCTGTACTTATCCGGAATGCCCAACAAGTAATCCGCCGAAACCTTGAAGAAGTGGCAAAAAGCGATGATATCATCTATACCAGGTTCGTATCTTCCACATTCAATATAGGAAATTTTACGCTGAGTCATGTGGACTGCTTCGCCCAACTCTGTTTGATTCAGGTCTGCATCTTCTCGCAAATTGCGTATTTTTTCACCTAAGGAAAGCTTCATGATATCACCTCTGTCTGTATTCTACGCTAGAAAGAAAATATCTATTGACAAATAGACAGAAAACGTCTATAATCGACAGCAGGCACATTTTGGTGACTCAACAATATTGACAGGAGAGAGAAAAGATGAAGAAAATTATTTGTTGCATTCTTTTGATCATTATGATTTTTTCCATTGCTGCATGTGATTTTGGTGACAGCATAGGAAAAGAGCTTGGAAACATCACAGGAAACGGCTCCGGCGCAAGTCAGGGAAACAATACGCCGAAAGAAGAATCTTTCGGCTTAATGGAAACTGCCGTGTTTAAAACGCTTAAATTCACGGCAACGGAGATCAAGGAATCTTATGGAACAACTTTTTTTGAGCCTTCCAGCGGCAAGGTTTTCGTTGGCATAAAGTTCACCATTCAAAACATCTCTGACGAAGATCAAGTAATTAGCAGTCTTTTACTGTTTGAGGCATACGCCGATGACGTAAAATGCTCAGAGTCATTTACCGCTGCTGCTGCATTTGGTAGCGAAATGCTTGACGGCACCATTGCTCCCGGCAAGAAAATGGTCGGTTGGTACGCTTTGGAAGTTCCAGAAAATTGGACTTCTATCGAGCTGCATGTGCAATCCAACATTCTTTCCGGAAATTCCGCAAAATTTATTTTCACAAACTAACAAAAAGGACATCTGCATTTTGTAGATGTCCTTTTCCTTTAACTGCCATAATATATAAAAAACGCAGAAAAAAGTATTGACTTTTTCCTCTTCGGGTGCTAGAATAGTCGAGCCGCATTGAATAGGTTCAAGAGGTGCAGCCGCACCCACCTTTAAAGCGAGACTACACATTATAAAGTAGGTGAAACAAAAATGAAAGCAATTATCGTTACCGGTGGCAAGCAGTACACCGTCGCTGAGGGCGACGTTCTCTACATTGAGAAGCTGAATGTCGAGGCAGAGGAAACCGTAAAGTTCGACCAGGTTCTGGCTGTTCTGGACGGTGAAAACACCAAGATCGGTACCCCCGTGGTTGAAGGCGCTGCTGTTGAAGCAAAGGTCGTCAAGAACGGCAAGGGCAAGAAGATCTACGTGTTGAAGTACAAGGCTAAGAAGAACGAGAAGAAGAAGATCGGTCATCGTCAGCCCTACACCAAGGTCGAGATCACCAAGATCGCTCTGTAATTTAGCTTATGACCAAGTGTGAATTTTTTACCCAGGACGACAGAATCACCGGATTCTCCGTCTCCGGACACAGCGGCTATGCCGAGGCAGGCAGCGACATCGTCTGCGCCGCCATCAGCGCCGTTGTTACCATGGCCGAAGCCACCATCAATGATGTGTG
>JAZRMV010000002.1:0-11695 GCA_045647845.1 Faecousia sp. | reverse complement strand
AAGGGTAAGAAAAATGTTGTGATCATTGCCAGCGACCATACAAGACCGGTGCCCAGCAAGGTGATCATGCCTCAAATGCTGCGCCAGATCCGGCAGGGAAATCCGGAGGCGGATATTACCATTCTGATCGCAACCGGCTGTCATCGTGGCACCACAAAGCAGGAATTGATCCATAAATTTGGCGAGAAGATCGTAAATGAAGAAAACATCTACATTCATGATTGCGATGAAACGGATATGCTGGTGAATATCGGTACGCTTCCTTCGGGCGGTCAATGTCAGATCAATAAGCTTGCCTATGAGGCGGATTTGCTGGTTGCAGAGGGGTTCATTGAGCCTCACTTCTTTGCCGGTTTCTCCGGTGGCCGCAAGAGCGTTTTGCCCGGTATTGCCGGAAGAACCACGGTGCTTGCCAACCATTGTTCTGAATTCATTGCCCATGAGAAAGCAAGAACCGGAATTTTGGAGGGAAATCCCATTCATGCGGATATGGTTTGGGCGGCACGAAAAGCAAAGCTTGCGTTTATCGTCAATGTGGTGCTCAACAGCGAAAAAGAGCCGATTTACGCAGTTGCCGGTGATCTGGAACAGGCGCATAAAAAGGGTACGGATTTTATTTCCGGCCTTTGCGGTGCAAAGGCCGCGCCTGCGGATATCGTGATCTCCACCAATGGCGGATACCCCCTTGACCAGAACATTTATCAAGCGGTTAAGGGTATGACTGCGGCAGAGGCGACGGTGAAAGATGGTGGCGTGATCATCATGCTCGCGGCATCCAATGACGGAACCGGCGGCGACCATTTCTACCATCAGCTTGCAGATGAAGCGGATATTCGAAAGACCATGGATCAGTTCCTTTCTCGTTCCAGAGAACAGACGGAGTCTGATCAGTGGCAGGCACAAATCCTGTTGCGGATTTTAATGAAGGCGCGGGTCATTTATATTTCTCAGATGGATGATGCGCTCATTGAAGCCATGCACATGATCCCGGCGCACTCTATTGATGAGGCTCTGAAAATTGCAAGAACCCTTGTGGATACCAAAGAACCTGAAATTACAGCGATCCCGGATGGCATTTCCGTGGTTGTTCGCTGAATAATAAGTGGAGGAAGTTAATATGAAAAAGAGAATTTTGTTCCAGGGTGATTCCATTACCGATTGCGGCAGATACCATGATATTCCCCAGACTATGGGCTGGGGTTATGCCAACTTGGTGAAATCTTCTATCGGTCTGGATGAGCCGGATCAGTATGAATTTATCAATCGGGGCATTAGCGGTAACCGGATCGTGGATCTGTATGCCCGGATCAAGAAGGATTTTATCAATCTGAAACCGGATTATGCCAGTATTTTAATTGGCGTTAATGATACTTGGCACGAGATTCAGGAAAACAACGGTGTGGATTCTGCAAAATTTGAGAAGATCTATACCATGCTGATCGAAGAGGTGTTGGAAGCCTGCCCGGGTATCAAACTGATGATTTTGTCTGCGTATGTGACAGAGGGCAACCGCACTTGCAATACGGAAGAATTTCCGGACAGAATGGATTGTTTTAAGAAGGATGTAGGCGAGAAAGCGGCAGCTGCAAAGCGCATTGCGGCAAAGTTTAATTTGCCTTTGGTGGATCTGCAAGCGGCATTTGACGAAGCCTGCAAAATTGCGCCTCCTGCGTGTTGGACGGAGGATGGCGTGCATCCCACCGCAGCGGGTCATGAACTGATTAAAAGAGAGTGGATTAAGGCATTTCAGAGCATGAAATAATCGAAAAACCCGGCAGAAACTCTGCCGGGTTTTTGTTTTTCGAGTGGGTGGAAATCGGAACGGAAAAAGTGATAAAAATTTTTGCTTTTTCGCAAATTGGGACTTCCATTTTTGATATTTGTTGTTATAATAAGTTCAGTAGGGCAGAGGTCGTTTAGGGTTCTGCCTTTTTGCACAAGTACCATTATTATTTTAGGAGAATGAATTATGGTCTATCAATCTTATTCCTTGAATGGCGCATGGAAAATGGCGTATCAAGCGGACGCGTATCTGGGCGAGGAGAATCCCTGGAAGAGCGGCTGTCTGATCCCCAATGCAGTTCCCGGTTACTGGGAAGATATGAAAGAGGCTTTCCAATTGGCGCCTTTCTTCTGCAAGCTGATGGTCAACCCCGAGTATGGCGTTCAGAGCTATCCCATTGCGGGTACTGCTCCGGATATGGCTCTGCCCAATGTGGTCGGTAACTTCTTCTACCAGAAGACCATCAATTGTGAGGATGTTAATGGCAGTATTTATATCCATTTCGAAGGCGTTCAGAATGCGGCTTCTGTGTGGGTCAATGACGTATATCTGGGCCGTCATGAGGGTTACAGCACTCCGTTTGATATGCAGATCCCTCAGGGCGTTCTGAAAAACGGTGAGAACAGCATTGTAATTTCCGTTTCCAACCACCGCTTGCTGGGCTATGACAATCAGCCTATTTCTGGCCTGACTTCCCGCGCTGCCTGCGAGTGCACCGGTGGTATTACCGGCGATGTGGAACTGCGTGTGTATCACTGCGGTCTGCGGGATGCGGCTGTGATCATTTCCAAGGATTGCAAGACGGCTCGCGTTGATGTGGAAACCGTTTCTGATGTGAAGTTTACCTGGTCTGTGTACGATGAGGATCAGTGTATCAAGTCCGGTGAGGCTGACGGTAACTTCTCCTTCGATACCGAGGGTATGGAGACCTGGAGCCCTGAAAGCCCCAAACTTTACAGATTGGAGCTGAACTGCGAGGGCAATATTCTCGCTCGGAATTTTGGCGTGCGTCGGATCCTTTCCAAGGGGAAGACCTTCTATCTGAACGGCTATCCTTACTTCCTGCGCGGTGTTTGCGAGCATTGCTACTATCCTGAGACGGTACATCCCAACCATGATCTGTCTTTCTACCGTCATGTGGTTCGCACCTTGAAGGAATTGGGCTTTAACTTTATTCGTTTCCATACATACATTCCTGCTGAGGAGTATATGCAGGCCGCGGATGAACTGGGTATGGTCATGCACGTGGAGACCCCCAACAACACCACCTATGAGGAATTCTTGCAGGTTGTTAAGTTCTGCCGTCGTCATACCTCCGTTATCATTTACTGCGGTGGTAACGAATTGCAGCTTTACGATCACTTTATTGCTCATCATGAGCGCTGCGCTGAGTATGTCCACGAGAATACGGACTCTATGTTCGTTCCCATGAGTGCGCTGCGTGGTTTGGACTACTGCTTCACGCTGGAGCCTGATCTGCCCATGGAAGAGCTGAAACAGGAGCCTTTCGAGCACCATCCCCGTCGTATCAGCTGGGTGTGTGATTTCTCTGATCTGCTGACATCCGGTGGCTATGGCGCGCTGAGCTATTTCTGCGTTGACGCAAATCCTGAGGTGATCGACAACTGGAACTACACTGTGTATTCCAGACGTCCCCAGGTCATTCACGAAATCTGTATCCAGGGCAGCTATACGGATCTGTCCTTGAAGTACCGCTATGAAAATACCCGCGTTGGAGCCTGCGATATGTTCGATTCCATCGAGCGTCATCTGCGTGATAAGGGCGTGCTGCATAAAGCACCGCTGTACTTCAAGAATTCCAGTGAGTGGATGCGCCGTATGCGTAAGCATAATTTTGAGGTGCTGCGTCGTTGTGAAACTGCTTCCGGTTATGATTTCCTTGGCCCCATTGATACCCACTGGCATACGTTCGGTTACGACGTGGGTATGATGAATGAGTTCTATGAACTCAAGCCCGGTGAGACGGTTCGGAATGTAAGAATGTACAATTCCGAGACCATCTTGATGAACGACCTGCTGACCGATAATAACTTCTATGCCGGAGAATTGATGGAGATCCAGTTGGAGACTTCGCATTACGGCAAGAAGCCTTTGATTGACGCACAGCTGAACATTCGTCTGACAGCTGACGATAAGCTGGTTCATCAGGAGAAGCACACCATCGCATTGATCGAAAACGGCAAGATCACCAAGCTGAATAAGCTTTCCGTACAGTTGCCCGACTGGAAGAAGCCTGTTGCTATGAAGCTGTATGTTACTTTGGAATGCGGCGATACCTATGCGGAGAACGAATGGGAAGTTTATGCATTCCCCAAGGTGGAGGAAGCGGACCATGGCGACCTGATCGTAACCGAGGATATGACCAAGGAACAGTTGCTGGAATGGATGGAGCAGGGCAAGGATGTACTGCTTCTGGGAACCGGTCCCTTCGCTGCGCAGCTGACTACCTATCAGGTTGCTCTGGCAGGCAGAACCGCAGGTATTCAGGCAACGGTCATTTACGATCATCCGCTGCTAAAAGATCTGCCTCACGATGGCTTCTGCGGTTGGCAGTTCCGTCGGTTGATGGAAAATGGTACCGCTGTTCGCTTCGACAGCAAGGAAGTGCCCTTTGATCCGATTATCGAAATGGTTTCTACCCATAAGTTTGTGATTCCTATGAGCGCGCTGTTTGAGTTCAATATCCTTAACGGTCGCTTGCTGGTTTGCAGCTTTAACTTTAACTGCAATTCCACTTATCACATCAATAAGGATAGAGGCAGAGAGCCCAGAATCTTCCTGAACTTTGATCAGCCTGACTCCGCTTCGCTGTGGCTCAAGAATCGCTTGATTCGCTATGCACAGAGTGATGAGTTCTGCCCGAAGCATACGCTGGATCGGAACCAAGTGGAGATCATGTGCAATCAAGATGTTATGTACGCTGCGGATAACACCAACATCTCCCTGAACCCCAACGATAAGACTGCAATCCGCAAGAAATAATCGAAATCCTATTTAGGGCGGCATTTGGATTATCTCCAAATGCCGCCTTTTCTTTGATTGCAAAAGCTTGAAAACTATATTATAATATAAAAAATGCAGGAGGTGGAGCGGGTGAAAATTCAAATCGGCATATTGAGCACATCATCGATCGCACCCCGTTTGATTGCCGCTGTACGGGAAAATGGCAGGGCGGAGATTGTTGCCTTGTCTTCCCGATCTCTGGAAAAGGCGAAGGAAAAGGCCACTGCCTGGGGGATCGATAGGGCTTATGGCAGTCATGAGCAGCTGTTGCGTGATCCTAACGTGAATGTGGTCTATATTTCGACGGTCAATTCTGCCCACTATTCTTGGGCAAAGGCTGCGATCATGGCGGGGAAGCATGTGTTGTGCGAAAAACCTTGCACCATTCACTCAGAGCAGACGAAGGAACTGTTTGACTTGGCTCAGGAGAAGGGCGTTTTCTTCATGGAAGCTCAGAAAATGCTGTTTCTGCCTGCGATTCTGGCTTTGCAAGAGAGTGTGCAAAACGGTGAACTGGGGCAGATCTATATGGCGCAGCTGAATCACAGTTTTTCTGCCGGGTATAACAATTGGCTTTTTGATCCCGATGCCGGAGGGGGACCTCTGCTTTCCAGCGGAATTTATGCGGTGGAGCTTTTGCTGTGGTTGTTCGGTCAGATCAAAACCATCAAGGGAAACCGCTGTGCAATGGAAAATGGTGTGGAATGGCAGTATGTGATCTCCGGCGAGATGGAAAACGGCGTGTTGTTTTCCTTTGCCAACAGTACCCGCGCGATTTTGGATAATACGGCTCGGATTTTCGGAACAAAAGGATACGTGGAGATCCCGGAATATTGGAAGGCGAGAAAATTGGTGTTTCATTTTGCTGACGGTGAAACAAAAACATTGGATTTTCCTTGTGAGCATGAGCTTGTTTATGAAGCGGAGCATATGTTAAACTGTCTGGAACAAGGACTTTTGCAGAGCCCGGTGGTTACGGAGCAGTTGTCGGTTTCCGGAATTCAGGCGCTGGAAGCGGTGGCTGAGAGTTGGTAAGAGGAGCGTATATGGGTACCTATTTGGATCTTTTTATTACATTTGCGAAGATCGGCGTTATGACTTTTGGCGGCGGTTACGCGATGCTTCCCATTTTGCAGCGGGAAGTGGTGGATCATAAGGGCTGGGCAACGGAAGAGGAACTGATGGATTATTTTGCCATCGGACAATGCACGCCCGGTGTGATCGCAGTCAACACTGCCACATTTATCGGCCATCGGTTGAAAGGCATCTGGGGCGGTATCGTTGCTACTCTGGGCGTGGTGTTTCCCTCTGTGGTGATCATTTCCTTAATTGCCGGTGTTATTGAACAATTTTCTCATATCGGCTGGGTACAAAATGCTTTTGGCGGGATTCGGATATGCGTTTGTGTACTGATTCTCAACGCTGTGGTAAAGTTGCTGAAAAAAGCGGTGGTGGATAAGGTCACGCTGGTGATCTTTGCGCTGGTTGCGTTGGGCAGCGTGTTAACGCCCATCAGCCCGATGGTATTTGTATTGGTGTCCGGTGCGTTGGGTATTTGGATTAAGGCGTTGGGAGGGAAGAAAAAATGATTCTCTTTTTGCGTCTTTTTTGGGAGTTCTTCAAAACCGGCTTGTTTGCGGTAGGCGGCGGCATGGCGACGATTCCGTTCCTATACGACATGGCGGATCGCACCGGTTGGTTTGCTGCTGAGGATCTGGCGAATATGATCGCGGTAGGGGAGTCCACGCCCGGCCCCATCGGTGTGAATATGGCGACTTATGTAGGCTTTATTACCGGTGATGTTTACGGACTTGCAGGCTCGGTGCTGGGAGCAGTCATCGCAACCGTGGGCTTGATAACACCGTCTGTGATCATTATTTTGTTGGTTTCGTTGGTTTTGAACAGTTTTCGTAAAAATCCGCTGGTGAAAAATGCGTTTTATGGCTTGCGGCCTGCTTCTGCCGGTCTGATCGCTGCTGCCGGATTGGTAGTCATGAAGTCGAACTTACTGCACATGGAAGCCGGTTGGCATTTTCCCGGTGTGAACTGGAAGGGGCTAGTACTTGCGGTCGTGCTTTGGATTTTGACGAATGTAGTGCCAAAAACCAAGAAATTGCACCCGATCGTATTTATTGGTTTGGCGGCAATTGCGGGAATTGTCTTCTCAATGTAAACAAAAGAGCGTGTGTCAAACACGCTCTTTCAATTTTTGTGTTGACAAGCGGTTTTATGTATGTTATATTCGTGTTAAAATCTAACTATTTTAACATTGGGTGAACAACATGAATGGTATTCGACAAGAACAAATTCAATCCTACATCGAGAAAAATAACGTGGTTACCATCAAGGAAATCCATGCGCTTTTCCCGGAAGTGTCCTTAATGACCATCCACAGGGATCTGGATGCATTGGAACAGTGCGGTCTGATCGTAAAGGTGCGGGGCGGTGCGCGTGCGGTGCATCATTCCGGTGACCTTGGATTTGATGTGCGCTTGCGGGAAAACATTCAAGGCAAGCGCTTGATCGCCCAAAAAGCACTGAATTTGTTGCAGCCGGGCAGTACGGTGTTTATGGATGCAAGTACCACCAATTTGTTCTTGGCTCGCAGTTTGCCGGACATCGATTTGAATATTTTCACCACTGGTCCTAACATTGCCATTGAATTGTGCCACCTGCATAATGTGAATATTACCTTGTGTTGTGGCAGATTAAACCGCAAAAATATGGCACTTTCCGGGCAGAATACGCTGGATATGCTGGATCAGATCAATATTGACGTGGCGCTCATCGGTGTGTCCGGTTGCAGCGCAGATGCGGGTTTCACCTGCGGCACGGAAGGGGATATGATGGTCAAGCGCAAGGTGATCCAGAAGGCCAGAACCACGGTAATCATGTGCGACCATACCAAGCTGAGCAGATTGATGCCGTACACTTTTGCTGGTTTTTCTGACGTGGACTGTCTGGTCTCTGACGTGGCGCTTCCGGATGCGATCGCTCGGTCTGCCGAAGCTGCCGGAACGAAAATTTTATAAAATAATGCGTGGAACGGTAACGATTCCACGCATTTTCTTTATAATGACTGAAAATGGCTATTGACGAGCGTGTTATAAAATGTTATAAATAACATATGATAACATTTATTAAGGAGGAAACTATATGGCAACCGCAGTAATTATGCCCAAAGCGGGCATTACCGTGGAAAGCTGCATCATCGGCGAATGGGTCAAAAAGGTAGGCGACCAGGTTAAGGTGGGCGACGTCCTGTTTACTTATGAAACCGATAAGGCAAGCTTCGAATGTGAATCTACCGCAGAGGGCGAACTTCTGGATATTTTCTTCGGCGAGGGTGATGAGGTCCCTTGCCTTGTTAATGTCTGTGCCATCGGCACCAAGGGCGAGGATTGCTCCGCACTCAAAGGCGGCAGTGCTGCTGATGCACCTGCTGCTCCCGCAGCCGCTCCTGCTGCCGCACCCGCTGCTGCTCCTGCAGCAGCTGCGAACAACAGCAAGGCTCAGGCTGTGATTATGCCCAAGGCCGGCATCACCGTGGAAAGCTGCATCATCGGCGAATGGCTGAAAAAGGTGGGCGATCAGGTTAAGGTGGGCGACGTTCTGTTTACTTATGAGACTGACAAGGCTTCCTTTGAGTGTGAATCCACCGCAGAAGGCGAGCTGCTGGAAGTTTTCTTTGGCGAGGGAGACGAAGTTCCTTGCTTGGCAAACGTTTGCGCTGTGGGTCCCAAGGGCGAGGACTGCTCCGCTCTGAGAGGCGGCAGTGCTACTGATGCGCCTGCTGCTCCCGCTGCTGCCGCTCCCGCGGCTGCTCCTGCCGCAGTTGTCTGCAACACCAAGGCTCAGGCTGTGATCATGCCCAAGGCCGGTATCACTGTGGAAAGCTGCATCATTGGCGAGTGGGTCAAGAAGATCGGTGACGCAGTTAAGATCGGCGATGTGCTGTTTACTTATGAAACTGACAAGGCTTCTTTCGAGTGCGAGTCTACCGCAGATGGCGAATTGCTGGCCATTTTCTTCAACGAAGGCGACGAAGTTCCCTGCATGGAGAATGTTTGCGCAGTCGGTCCGAAGGGCGAGCCCACGGATTGCTTGAAGCCCGGCGCTGCTCCTATGGTTATGGAAGTTGCTGTTGAGGCTGCTCCTGCTGTTGCTGCTCCCGCTGCCGCTGCTGTGCAGGTGGTTACCGGTGCACCCGTATCCCCCAGAGCTGCCAAGTTGGCAAAGAGTGCCGGTGTGGACGCTTCTCTGGCTACCGGTACCGGCCCCAACGGCCGCATCATCGAGCGTGATGTGCAGGATCTGATCAACCGCGGCGTGAAGTCTGCTCCTGTTGCTGCTGTTGTTGAGGCTGCTCCCGTTGCTAAGGAAGCTGAGTATGAGGATGTGAAGTTCAGCGGTATCCGCCGCGCCATCTCCAAGTCCATGCACACCAGCTTGTCCACCATGGCTCAGCTGACCCACAACACCTCCTTTGACGCTACTTGCATTTTGAATTACCGCAAGGCGCTGAAAGCTGCCGGTGGTGAATATGCCGGCATCACTCTGGGCGACATCATTCTTTATGCTGTTTCCCGCACTGTGCTCAATTACCCCGATCTGAATGCCCACATGCTGGACGACAACAACATTCGTCTCTTTAAGCACGTGAACCTGGGCGTTGCAGTGGATACTCCCAGAGGCCTGATGGTTCCCACCATCGTCAATGCAGATCAGATGAGCCTGTTGGAGATCTCCAAGGCTGTGAAGCAGCTGGCTTCTGAGTGCCGTGAGGGTAACATCAACCCCGACAAGCTGTCCGGTGGTACTTTCACCGTTTCCAACCTGGGCAATATGGGCGTTGAGAGCTTTACTCCCGTGATCAATCCTCCTCAGACCGGTATTCTGGGCGTTTGCGGTACGATTGAGCGTGTTCGTAAGGGCAAGGACGGCGGCATTGAGATCTATCCCGCTATGGGTCTGAGCCTGACCTACGATCACAGAGCTGTGGACGGAACTCCCGCTGCTCGCTTCCAGCAAGAGCTGGGCAAGAATCTGGAACAGTTTACCACGCTGCTTTCCAAGTAAGAAGGAGGAACTGAATTATGCCTAAGAGTTTATTCGTGGATCCGAACCTGGTCAGAGCACCCGGTGAGGTGACCTTCAACAATATTCCCGTGAACCAGTACAACAAGACCGTTAAGGAAGAATTGGTTTCCGGCACGTACACCAAGGAAGATTTGGTTCGCATTTTCCGGGACATGACCATTTTGCGTGAGTTCGAGACCATGCTGAACCTGATCAAGACCCAGGGTTCTTACAATGGCATCGACCATACCTATCCCGGCCCTGCCCACCTGTCCACCGGTCAGGAAGCAGCTTGCGTTGGCCAGGCATATTTGCTGGACGAGAACGACTTCGCATTTGGCAGCCACCGCAGCCACTCCGAAATTCTGGCGAAGGCTCTGTCCACCATCAACAAGATGAGCGACGAGCAGCTGATGAACGTGATGGAGAACTTCCTGGAAGGTAAGTGCCTGCGTTCTACCCAGAAGCTGGGCGAAGCCAAGGACGTGAAGGAACTGGCGATCCGTTTCATTCTGTACGGTACACTTTCCGAGATCTTTGCTCGTGAGACCGGTTTCCACATGGGTATGGGCGGCTCCATGCACGCATTCTTCCTGCCCTTTGGTATTTACCCCAACAACGCTATCGTTGGCGGTTCCGGCACCATTTCCACCGGTTCTGCTCTTTACAAGAAGATCAACAACAAGAAGGGTATCGTTGTATGTAACATCGGTGACGCTTCCATGGCTCGCGGTCCTGTTTGGGAAGCTCTGAACTTCTCTGCAATGGATCAGTACAAGAACCTGTGGGAGTCTCACAATGACGGCATGCCCATTTTGTACAACATCTTCAACAACTCCTACGGTATGGGCGACCAGACCCGCGGTGAGACCATGGGTCAGGGCTGCATGTCCCGGATCGCTTCCGGCGTAAGCCCCACTCAGTTCCATGCTGAGACCATTGATGGCTACAATCCTCTGGCAGTGATCGACGCCATGGAAAGAAAGCTGGAATTGCTGCGTAACGGCCAGGGCCCCGTGATGCTGGAAACCATTACCTACCGTTACTCCGGCCACTCCGTCTCCGACCAGAATGCATACCGTACCAAGGAAGAAATCGATGCCTGGAAGGAAGTTGACCCCATTACTGTGTATCCCGCAAGCCTGATCGAGGCCGGTGTGATGACCCAGGAGGAAGTGGACGCAATCCTGGCTGAAACCTCCGCGCGTATGACCATGATCTGCAAGGCTGCTGCTGATCCGGAAGTCAGCCCCTACTGCGACTTCAAGAAGGATCCTGCTGTTGTGGAGCGCCTGATGTTCTCCAACCAGGTCGTTGACAAGTTTGACGATCGTGAGCCCGAGTTCACCGTTCCCAAGGAAGAGGCAGAAGGCTACAAGAAGATCAAGGCTAAGGAGCGCAGCCCCATCGGTGCTGATGGCAAGCCTGTTTCCAAGATGAAGCTTTACAACCTGCGTGACGCTCTGTCTGAGGTTATCTGGGATCGTTTCTATGAAGATCCCACCTTGGTCGCTTACGGTGAAGACTGCCGTGACTGGGGCGGCGCATTCGCTGTGTACCGTGGCATGATGGATGCGCTGCCTCACAGCCGTCTGTTCAACTCTCCTCTGGCTGAGGGTGCTATTGTTGGTACCGCAGTTGGTTATGCCCTGTCCGGAGGCCGTGCATTGGTTGAGCTGATGTACGCTGACTCCATCGGCTGCGCCGGTGACGAGATCTTCAACCAGATGGCCAAGTGGCAGTCCATGTCCGCCGGCATCCTGAAGATGCCTCTGGTTCTGCGTGTTTCTGTCGGTTCCAAGTACGGTG
>JAZRMV010000001.1:0-99971 GCA_045647845.1 Faecousia sp. | reverse complement strand
AAGTTTGCCGACTGGCAGATCGCAGAAGAGGCAGAAAAGACCCTGCCCTCCGTGGATTTCTTCCGCGAGAAGTTGGGCCTGCTCCCCGATGAGATCATTCCCTACGGCAAGACCCCCAAGATCGACTTCATCAAGGTCATGGAGCGTCTGGCTGATAAGCCCGACGGCAAGTTCATCGAAGTCACCGCTGTTACCCCCACCCCCTTCGGTGAAGGTAAGTCCACTGTTTCTCTGGGTCTGATCGAAGGCCTGGGCTACATCGGCAAGAACGCCGGCGGCGCACTGCGTCAGCCCTCCGGCGGCCCCACCATGAACGTTAAGGGTACTGCTGCTGGCGGCGGCAACGCTCTGCTGATGCCCATGACTGTGTTCTCCCTTGGTCTGACCGGCGGCATCAACGACATTATGAACGCTCACAACCTGGCCATGGTCGCTCTGACTGCCCGTATGCAGCACGAGCGCAACAACACCGACGAGTGGCTGGCCAAGAAGGGCTTGAAGCGTTTGAACATCGACCCCACCCGTGTGGAAATGGGCTGGATCATCGACTTCTGCGCACAGAGCCTGCGTAACATTGTGATCGGTCTGGGCGGCCGTCTGGACGGCTTCACCATGCAGTCCAAGTTCGGTATCGCTGTTGGCTCCGAGCTGATGGCTATCCTGGCTGTTGCTAAGGACCTGAAAGACCTGCGCGACCGTATCGGCAAGATCGTTGTGGCTTACTCCGTTTCCGGCGAGCCTGTTACCTGTGAAGATCTGGACGTTGCCGGCGCTATGACCGCTTGGATGCGTAACGCCATCAACCCCACCATGTGCTACTCTGTTGAGCATCAGCCCGTGCTGATCCACGCTGGTCCTTTCGCTAATATCGCAATCGGTCAGTCCTCCGTTATCTCTGACCGTCTGGCTCTGAAACTGTTCGACTATCACGTTACTGAGTCCGGCTTCGCTGCTGACATCGGCTTTGAGAAGTTCTGGAACGTTAAGACCCGTCTGAGCGGCCTGACCCCCAACGTTTCCGTTCTGGTTGCTACCGTTCGTTCCTTGAAGATGCACGGCGGCGGCCCCAAGGTCACTCCCGGCGCACCCCTGCCCAAGGAGTACAAGGAAGAGAACCTGGAACTGCTGGAAAAGGGTACTTGCAACCTGTTCCACCATGTCAACACCATCAAGAAGTCCGGCATCAACCCCGTGGTCTGCATCAACCGGTTCTACACCGATACCGACGCAGAAATCGCTCTGCTCAAAAAGCTGTGTGCTGAGCGCGGTGTCCGCTGCGCTGAGTCCAATCACTGGCGTTACGGCGGCGAAGGCGCTGCTGAGCTGGCTCGCGTGGTTGTGGAAGCTTGTGAAGACCCCGTGGAAGTTAAGTTCCTGTACGATCTGGAAATGCCTCTGCGTAAGCGCGTTGAGATGATCGCTAAGGAAGTTTACGGCGCTGACGGCGTTGACTGGGCTCCTCTGGCTGTTCAGAAGGCAGAGCGTTTCGAGTCCGATCCTAAGTATGCTGATTACTGCACCATGATGGTTAAGACTCACCTGTCCCTGTCCGACGATCCCACCAAGAAGGGCGTGCCCACCGGTTGGAGACTGGCTGTTCGCGACATTCTGGAATACGGCGGCGCTAAGTTCCTGTGCCCCATGGCTGGTACCATCTCCATGATGCCCGGTACTGCTGCTGACCCTGCATACCGCCGCGTTGACGTTGACACTGAGACCGGTAAGGTATCCGGCCTGTTCTAATTTACATTACCCCAAGGCACAAGCGGGAAACCGCTTGTGCCTTGCGTGGTGTTATAAAGAAGATAGGAAGATACGAGATATAAGATATGAGATATGAATCCTTTGTTCATCTCGTATTTCGTATCTCATATCTTGTATCTTACGCGATTCGTATCAATAAGGAGAATAATATTATGGATATGACATTAGAATCCTGCCGCAAATTTGTGGAAGTTCTGGCCTCTGATGCACCCGCTCCCGGCGGCGGCGGCGCTGCTGCTCTGGTTGGCGCCATTGGCACTGCTCTGGGCAACATGGTTGGCTCTTTGACGGTTGGAAAGAAAAAGTATGCCGAAGTGGAAGCAGAGATCATTGCGCTGAAAGCCAAATGCGACGCTCTGCAAACCGAGCTTTTGAATCAGGTTGAGGCAGACGAAGTAAACTTCCTGCCCCTGGCCAAGCCTTACGGTACCCCTAAGGGCGACCCCAACCGGGATGCTGTGATGGAAGAAGCAACCATCATTGCCTGCTCCACCCCCATGAAGATCATGGAGCTGTGCTGCGAGGCCATTGAGTACATTTCTGTGTTTGCCGCAAAGGGCAGCCGTCTGGCTGTTTCTGATGCCGGCTGTGGCGCAGTTTGCTGCAAGGCTGCTTTGCAAGCTGCTTCTCTGAACGTTT
This sequence comes from Faecousia sp., assembly GCA_045647845.1. Classification (GTDB taxonomy): domain Bacteria; phylum Bacillota; class Clostridia; order Oscillospirales; family Oscillospiraceae; genus Faecousia. Next base: position 97,568 of record JAZRMV010000001.1, on the reverse strand, counting down.
TCATCAACACCAAGACATTGAAAAACCGAGACGTGGCTGAGGAAATGAATGCCAAGGCTCTGGGTATGCTTGCAAAATACGGCTCTATGGCAGACGAGATTTTCAACACTGTCAAGTCCGGCTTTGGCGTGTGATTAGGAGGAAATAAAAATGGCAAAACAATTACTGGGTAAAGAAGTCAACGAAGCACTGGTTGCCGCTTTGCAGACCCGTACCGCTGCCCTTCGTGAGAAGGGTGTCATTCCCACTTTGGGCATCATTCGTCTGGGTGAGAATCCCTCTGACCTGAGCTATGAAAAGGGCGCGACCAAGCGCGCTGAGGAAGTGGGCGTTGCTGTTAAGAACTACATTCTGCCCGAGACCGCTTCCAAAGAAGATGTACTGAAAGTCATTGACGAAGTCAATGCTGACGTTTCCGTTCATGGCGTTCTGATGTTCCGTCCCCTGCCCAAGCATCTGAAAGCCGACCAGGACGAGATCTGCAACCGTCTTGCTCCCTGCAAGGACGTTGACTCCATGACGCACATGAGTAACGCCGGTGTGTTCGAAGGCCAGGATCTGGGCTATGCACCCTGCACTCCCGCTGCCTGCATGGAGATCCTGGATCACTACGGTATCGACTGCAAAGGCAAGAACGCTGTGGTGATCGGCCGCAGTCTGGTTGTGGGCAAGCCCGCCGCTATGATGCTCATGGGCAAAAACGCCACCGTTACTGTCTGCCACACCAAGACCGTCAACACCGCAGAGATCTGCAAGGGCGCTGACATCATCATTTCCGCTGCCGGTGTGCTGAACAGCCTGACCAAGGACTTTGTTCGGGAAGGCCAGATCGTGATCGACGTTTCCATGAACTGGAACCCCGAGAAGATCACCTCCAAGGGCAAGGGCGGTATGTCCGGCGACTGCGTGTTTGACGAAGTTGAGCCCATCGTAGGCGCAATCACCCCCGTTCCCGGCGGTGTAGGCGCTGTTACCACCTCTGTGCTCATGAAGCATGTGGTGGAAGCTGCTGAGAAGATCTGATTTTTACATAACGCACCCGGGTAACTGCTGAAACAGTTACCCGGGTTATTTTTCGCTTCTTTTTTCTGTGAATCCTCTCCGAAAAAGCCTCCTTTTTTCCGAAATATTTGGTCATAATTTATCTTGCATAACGGTATATTTGGTGGTATGATACGGCAGAACGATCTCAATCGTTTGATTTCAGTCAAACGACTATGAAAAGAAGGCTTTAATCATGGAATCATCTTTAATTTGTTTGGCTATCGCCCTGATCGGCGGTTTGATGCTGTCTCGCCTGACCAAACTCGTACATCTTCCCACTGTTACCGCATATTTAATTGCAGGTTTGCTGTTGGGCCCTTTCTGTTTGGGCGCGCTGAAATTGCCGGGACTGGGCTTTAACAGCCTTGCCCAGGTAGAAGGTTTAAGCATCATCACACAAACCGCTCTCGGATTTATCGCATTTACCATCGGAAACGAATTTCGTCTGAGCCAACTGAAAGCCACCGGCGCAAAAGCCATTACCATCGGCATCTTCCAAGCAGTGTTCACCACGATCCTGGTAGACATCGTACTCATTGCGCTGCATTTGTGCTTTCCCCACATTATCTCGCTGCCCTGCGCCATTATTTTAGGCGCGATTGCCTCTGCAACTGCGCCTGCGGCTACCTTGATGGTAGTTCGGCAATATAAAGCCGAAGGTCCGCTGACTAAATTGCTTCTGCTGGTGGTGGCCATTGACGATGCGGTGGGCCTTGTTCTGTTCTCCGTTTCCTTCGGCATTGCCACCGCTCTGTCCAACGGAGAAGTAAGTGTGCTGAGCATTGTGGCAGAACCGATTATCGAAATCATTCTTTCTCTGGGTCTTGGCGCAGCCATGGGCTGGCTCTTAAACTGGGTGGAGCAATTCTTCCACTCCCGCAGCAAGCGTATGACCATTTCCGTGGCGTTTGTTCTGCTGACAGTGGGTCTTTCTATGCTCAAATTCCAGGTTGGCCCCATTCACTGCGGTTTTTCCCTGCTGCTGGTGTGCATGATGACCGGCACTATTTTCTGCAATATTTGCCCCACTTCGGAAGAACTTATGAATCGTGTTGACGGCTGGACAATGCCTCTGAACATTCTGTTTTTCATCCTTTCCGGTGCAGAACTGGATCTGGAAGTGCTGATCCAGCCCGTTACTTTGCTGATCGGCGTGATCTACATCATCGCCCGCTCCGCAGGTAAATATTTTGGCAGCGATCTCAGCTGCCGGATCACAGCCCAATCCAAGCCCATCAAACGCAACCTGGGAATCACCTTGCTTCCCCAGGCCGGTGTTGCTTTGGGCATGGCAATGACTGCCTCTACCCTGCCCGGCGGTGCATTGACCCGAAATGTGGTGCTGTTCGCTGTGCTGATCTACGAACTGGTTGGCCCCACCTTGACCAAGCGCTCTTTGATGACGGTTGGCGAAATTCGCCCCGAAGGTCGCACCAGTGCCCGCCGGCACAACCATTCTCACAAATAAATACTGCTCCCCTATGTAATATAGGGGAGTTTAGTGTTGACAAACCACAACAAATTACATACAATATAAGCAGAGTTTTGCATGACTGACGGATAAACGCAGTTACTGCGGTGGAGTGCAAGACGTTAACGCCGACCGTCTGGGCAATTCAGTCTTGTGCTGGATTGCCTTTTTGCTTTCCAGCGAAAAAACGAAAACGAGGTGCGTCATGAAAAAGATTAAGAATTTGTCCCAAGAAAGCTTTTTGAAACTGTTTTTCCTGCTTGTATCGTTGTGCTTTTTGGTTGCGGCCTTCTTTATGCCCGACCGCAATGAGGCTTTGAAGGATCTGTGGGACATCATGTCCTCTCCTTGCAAGATCTCCACAAACTACTTTGCATTCGGCTTCGCCGGCACCTTCCTGAACATGGGCTTAATAGGTCTTCTCTGCACCGGTCTGTGCTGTCTGCCCGGCTGCAAGCCTAATCAGGTAACCACCTTGGGCGTGCTGCTTACCATCGGTTTCTGCTCCTGGGGCATCAATATCATCAACATCATTCCCACCATTTTAGGCGTTGTACTTTACGCTCTGGTTAAAAAAGAAAAATTGGGGGCGATGAGCAACGCAATGCTCTACTCCACCGGTATCGCTCCTCTGATCTCCGAACTGCTGTTCCGTTATCCCGGCACTACCTATCTGGGTTTTAACGGTCTGGGCTTGGTGCTGGCTCTGTTTGTGGGTGTTATTATCGGCTTCTTCCTACCTGCCGGTCTGGGTCACGCACCCAATATTCACAAAGGCTACGACCACTATTCCGCTGCTGTGCCCATCGGTATGACCGCATTTTTCCTGCGGGCTGTTCTGTACAATGTGATGCTGGGTACTACCCCTGCCAAAATGAATCTTGCCGGTTTTGCGCCTGCCGGTGCCGATTCCTTCTTTATTTGTAATTACTTCTGCATTGCCCTGTTTGGTCTTTGCATTATTGCTGCGCTCTTGATGGGCTGCAAATTTAAGGACTACTGGAATCTGCTGAAAGACAGCGGCCATGGTGTATGTTTTACCAGTAAATACGGTATCCCTGCATTTCTGATGAATGTGGGTCTGTTTGGTCTGATGATTGTAGGTTATTTTAACCTGGCCGCTTTCCTTGACGGTGGTGCAGATAGAATGTCCACTGTTTGGACCGGCATGACTTTCGGCATCGTGTTCTGTATGCTGGCTACCTGCAACTCCGGCAGCCACCCCGGCAACGTATGGCCCATTATGGCGGGTTATATTATCACTTCCTACCTGTTTGCCTGGATTGCCGGACAGCTGGGTGTTGAAAATTACAGCCTAACCATCGCAAATCAATCTATCCTGATCGGCCTGTGCTACGCCAACGGTATGTCGCCCATCTCCGGCAAATACGGCTTCGGCTACGGTATGCTGGCCGGTGGTCTGCACTACTTGCTGGTTACCGCAGTTCCCGATATGCACGGCGGTTTCTGCTTGTATAACGGTGGCTTCACTGCCGCACTGATCTGCCTCATGTTCGTTCCCCAACTGGAAAAATTCTGCAAGACCAAGGAAGAGCGCAAGCAACTGCGCCTCGCCAAAAAAGTTTCTCAATAAAGCGAAAAAAGTGTGCTGGATACACCAGCACACTTTTATTTTATTCTTTTGCCATCTAACACAGCTTCAATCAGTTCATCTCCGTCATACCGGAGTTTCAGCAAAAAGAACGGCGCATCGTTCCATAAAAGATCCAGAAATATCCGATCTCCTTCCCACTTTGGAAGTGCGTCCAGAAAATCCCGGTGCACCCATTGGAGCTGACCTTCATCGCAATCTAACAGCTCGCCCTCAAAGTCGTCAGCGGTAAATAGGTACATATACTCTCCGTCCCAGGGGCCATTGGTCAGAAAAGTAACGATTCCCCGGCAACGCCATGATGTGAGGGTCAAGCCCGTTTCCTCCCGAACTTCCCGGAGTAAACATTCTTCCGGGGATTCGTCCGCTTCAAATTTACCGCCTACCCCGATCCACTTATCCTGATTTACATCATTTTTCTTTTTTATCCGATGGATCATTAAGACCTGATCCCCCCGAGTGATATAGCACAAGGTCGTATTGATCATTTTTTGCCTCGCTTTGCTACACGAACCGCATGGTGCAGGCACTGGATCTGCACCTCATTGCGTCCCTTTTCCCACTCGCCGTCCAGAGTCCATGCTTCGCTGGGATCAATGGTCACCCGAATATCCGACGCGCTGACGAAGGTCACCATAGCACAATTATAAGTCTGCTTTTGCACCGCTACGATGCACTCCTGGATCTCCAACAAATCCCGAGGCGCGCGCACCAGGAACAATTCAAACTTTCCGTCCTGCATATCCACCTGCTTGGGACTGAGTTTAAAGACGCCGCCCAAAGATGTGGAATTGCAAACCGCGCCGAAAATGAAGTCATCTTCGATCACCTTGTTTTCCGTTTCGATCCGCGCGTGAACTTTACGGATCTGGGAAAGTTCCTGAATTCCTTCCAAAAGATAAGCCGTGTGACCCAAGGTGTTTTTCATATCCTGGGAAGTATTGTAAGACGCCTTGGTAAACGCGCCAAAGGAAGCAATATAAGAAAAATAGCGATCCCCGAACTGCCCCACATCGAAAGGCGTAGGCACACCCTCCACAATCTCCCGGCTGGCGGTCAAAATATTGGTGGACAGATTCAGGCTGGCTGCCAGGTCATTGGTAGAACCGCAGGGAATATAGCCCACGCAGGTATCGTGTCCGGAGCGCAAAACTCCGGTAACGGTTTCATTGTAGGTTCCGTCACCACCGGCACAGACGACCATATCCACTTTGTCCGCCCATTGAAGTGCCTGCTGGGTGGCATCGTCCCGGCCGGCAGTAATATGGGTCACCACTTCGTATCCGGCACGATTAAAAATACCGATCACGTCTGTCAGGCAGCGGGTAATCTTACGCACACCGGCATAGGGATTCACGATCAACAGCATTTTTTTCATTGCAAACACCTCTTACATCCCATTGATCTTTCATTTTTATTATAGCACCGGCATTTCGTTTCGCAAGAATTTTCAGGGAGAAAATGTCGCACCTTTTCAAAAAGTTTACAATTTTAAGCTTTTTTTCCACTTAAAAGAACGGAAACCGCATTGAGCACGCAAAGAAGCGCCACGCCCGTATCCGCAAATACGGCCGCCCACATGGAGCTCCAACCCAAAAGACCCAATATCATCACGCCGCACTTAACTATCAACGCAAAGACAATATTCTGCACCGCGCAGCGCTTGGTTTTTGCTGCAATCTCCAATGCCCGGGGGATCGCAGAGGTCTGCGCGCTTAAAAACACCACATCCGCGGCTTCCAAAGCCACATCCGCACCGCTTCCCATAGCAGCGCCCACATCCGCGCCGGAAAGAGTAGGCGCATCGTTGATTCCATCACCCACAAACAGTACCGGGCCATAGCTCTGACGAAGCTGGTTCAGTTTTTCCAATTTTTCCTGGGGCAAGAGCTGAGAAAACACCTGGTCGATATGCACCTGCTGCGCCACTTTTTTCGCGGTGGCTTGTTTGTCACCGGTGAGCATTACCGTTCGGTAACCCATACGCTTCAACCGATTCACTGCATCTTCTGCATCGGGTTTTACCTCATCATAAACCCAGATCGCACCGGAAAATACCCCGTCTACTGCAATCAACACCTGCGCATTTTTCTGCTCCATCGTCAATCCGGTTAAATCTACCCCAAACTGGGTCATCAATTTTTCGTTACCGCAAAGGACCTTCTTGCCATCTACCTTGCCGTAAATACCCGCTCCGGGGATCTCCTCCAAATGCTCCGGCTCTGTCAAATTCATGTTCCGGGCATATTCGCTGATGCTCTGCGCCACGGGGTGATTTGACCGCTGCTCCAAACTGGCACAAAGACGCAGAATTTCTGCCTCTGTTTCCACTTTCTGCACCCGAAAACTTCCCCGGGTAACAGTTCCGGTCTTATCCAGCGCAACCGCTTTTATGCCCACCAACGCTTCCATGACCGCGCCGCCTTTGAACAGAATACCCTCCTTGCTGCCGGCACCGATACCGGAAAAGAAGGTCAACGGCACGCTCAAAACCAAAGCACACGGACAACTCATGACCAAAAAGCACAAAGCTGTATAGCACCAATGCTGCCAATTTCCATCAAAAAGGCTGGGGATCACCGCAGTTGCCAGGGCCAAGAACACCACCGCCGGCGTATAATACCGGGAGAACCGAGTAATGAACCGATCCATTTTAGGCTTACTGGCTGCCGCCTGCTCCACGCTGTCTAAAATTCTGGTTACCAAAGATTCTTCCAGCGCATTTTCCACCTGCAAAATCAGCGCACCGGACAAATTCACACAACCGGAGAGGACCTGATCCCCTGCCGAAACAAAAACGGGCACCGGTTCGCCAGTGATGGGCGCTGTATCCAATCGGCTTTCTCCGGAAACCACCACGCCATCTAATCCAATCCGGTCACCGGGGCGCACCAAAATCTGATCGCCCACTTTTGCTTCTGCCGCAGCGATCACCGTTTTCTGCCCATCTGCCCACAAGAGCACCGTTTCCGGACGCATATCCACTGCGGCCATAATTTGACTGCGACTTTTTTCCACTGCTTTATGTTCAAAACTTTCGCCCAGGCGATAAAACAGCATGACTGCTACCGCCTCCGGATATTCTCCGATAACGAATGCGCCCAATGTAGCAATACTCATCAGGAAATTCTCATCGAAAACCCGGCCGTGCAGCATGTTCTTCCCAGCAGAAAGCACTACCTCTCCGCCCAGCAGTATATAAGCCGCCACATAAGCAAGCACCGGCAGTACATTTACTCCAAAACCCTGTAAAAGCAAGCCCGCCCCGAACAATCCGCAGCCAACCAGCAATTTTCTGAGGGAAAATTCCTCATGGTCATGTTCATGCTCGTGGTCATGATGATCATGGTCATGACAATGGCAGCACTGGCATCCGTTACTCATATTACACCTCTGATAATCATTTTAACATATGAGCATACGCTCATTTATTATATACAGTATACACCCTGCCAAACCAAATTGTCAACAGGGTTATACTTGGTATATATCCATTTTTGACCAAAGGCGCAGCATCTTCCCAGTAATCGGATGCGCAAACACCAGCTCTTTGGCGCAAAGCTGCTGAGTCGACAATTCCAACTCCTTCGACAATGCGGCAGACGCTTCGCTTTGATACTGGGGATCGCCCAGGATCGGGAAACCGGAATAAGCACAGTGTAATCGCAGCTGGTGCGTTCTACCCGTCACCGGAGTCAAGGCCAATCGGCACATTTGCGACTGCCTTTCCAGCACCTGATATTGGGTCACAGAGGGCTTCCCTTCCGGGCTGACCTTTCGCAGCAGGCTGGGCAGCGGCAGCCGAATAATCGGTGCATCAATAACACCAGAATCTGCGGACGGACCGCCAAAGGTCAATGCATGATAAGTTTTTTCCATTTGAACCGTTTGCAAAAGTCGGTGAACATGGGCATTTTTCGCCAAAAGCACAATGCCAAAGGTATCCCGATCCAATCGGGTCACCGGGTGAAACGCACTCTTCTGGCCGGTTTTTTCATAATATCCCAACACTAAGTTCGCCAACGTGCCGGTGTTCTGGGAGCGGGAAGGATGAATGAGCATCCCTGCGGGTTTATCCACCGCCAACAGATCCTCATCTTCATAAAGGATCGTCAGTTGCCCCTGCTCTGCCGGATATTCAGGCGCAGGTTCATCCAGCAGCACACAAATTTCGTCTCCGGGCTGCACTTGGTAATCCGTTCGCCTTGGCTGGCCGTTGACAAAAATGGCATTTTTCCATTTCAGGCGGTTCATTAAGCCCGTAGACAAGCCCATCTCCTGCCGTAAAAACAAGCTGAGACGGCCATGGTCCGCAGCAATATGTTTCAGTTCCACCCCGTCTCACTTCCTTTCGAATATGAAAATGACCCCGCTTGACAGCAGGGTCACAATTTCATTAGTTCAGAGCAGCCTTAGCCTTCTCCACGATCGCAGCGAATGCAGCGGAATCCTGGATTGCCATTTCGGACAGGCTCTTACGGTTCAGCTCGATGCCGGCCTTCTTGCAGCCGTTCATGAACTTAGAATAGTTCAGGCCATAGGGAGCAACAGCAGCGCTCAAACGGGTGATCCACAGGGCGCGGTAGGTACGCTTCTTCTCCTTGCGGCCGGCAAATGCATAGTTGCCGGACTTCATGACCTGCTGCTTGGCCATCTTAAAGTGCTTGGACTTGGAACCCCAATAGCCCTTGGCCAGTTTCAGGGTAGCATTTCTTCTCTTGCGCGTCATCATCGCGCCTTTAACTCTTGCCATTTTTGTATCCTCCTATCTTGCCTTACTTGTACGGAATCATCTTTTTGATTGCCTCGGTATTGGTTACGTCGGCATAAGCGGTAGCGCGCAGATGACGGGTACGTTTGGTGGTCTTCTTGGTGAGGATGTGGCTCTTGTAAGCGTGAGCTCTCTTAACCTTACCGGTCTTGGTGAGGTTGAATCTCTTCTTGGCACCGCTATGGGTTTTCAGCTTAGGCATAAGTGGTTCTCCTTCCGTATCTTTCGTTATAATAAACTTATTTGCTGTTCTTTGGGGTCAAAAACATCGCCATGAAACGACCTTCCAGCTTGGGGTTTTTCTCCATGCTGGCAATTTCAGCGCAGGCTGCGGCAAAATCCATCAGCAGATTCTCACCCAGATTGGTGTGAGCCATTTCTCTGCCGCGGAACCGGACGCTAACCTTAACGCGGTTTCCGTCGCCCAAAAATTTCAATGCGCTCTTTACCTTGGTATTGAAATCATTGGTGTCGATGCCGGGGCTCATGCGGATTTCCTTCACTTCCACGACCTTCTGATTCTTTTTGGCATCCTTCTCCCGCTTCTTCTGGTCGTAGCAGAATTTGGAATAGTCCATAATTTTACAGACGGGGGGGACAGCGTTGGGAGAGATCTTCACCAGATCCAGGCCCTGCTCCTCTGCCATGGCATTTGGCTCGTCAGCGGAAACAATACCCAGCTGCGCGCCGTCGGCGCCAATCAAGCGAATTTCCTTATCCCGGATCTCCTCATTGAGCTGATGATCTAATTTTGCGATGGTAAGCACCTCCAATTAACAACAAAAAAGCGGATGCCAAAGCATCCGCATACTCGCACTAATCCTTAATAAAGGGGTGGAATATTAACCGTTTTGCGCATCGCGAACGGTGAGGCGGATGTTCAGCCTTCTTTATTACCCAAGTATCTTAACATAGGGAGCAATCCTTGTCAAGTATTATTTTTGCAATTTTGGAAGTAAAAAACTATTAAGTTTCTCTTAATTTTTCCCGTTTTTCCCCCGACTACCTTGCAATTTGTTATCGTCGACGATAAAATAAACACATCTTTTTTTCGAGGTACAGCTTATGACTGCATTGAAAAACTGGCTCATCGGTAATATGGGAACCCCGGGGGATTACCAATATGAGACGATTCATTTACAATCTCTGGCGACGGTGCTGATTGCAGCTGCGATCATTTTCTTTTTTGGGTTTCTCACAAGAAAAGATGCGCAGAAAAGCAGAAAGCTACTCAAAGCAATCGCCATTTTTCAGCTTTCCTTTGAAATAACCTGGCGTCTGATCTATCTTTTCATCAAAGGCGACTCCATTGCCTGCTGGTGGCCCATGTATCCCTGCAACTTAGGCGGCATTCTCATCCCCCTTTTCGCGCTGATGAACTGGCAGAAGGGCAAAAAGATGTTCTACCTCTTTGGCTTTGTGGGCGGTATTCTGACCTTTGCCATTCCCGATGGGATCTTCTCCTCCGATGTGATGGTATTTCCCATTGTAAAGAGCATTTTGCAGCACACTGGCCTGCTGCTGATTCCGGTTCTGGAATGGATCTGCGGGTCTTATCGAACAAATCTAAAAGATATGGGTTGGGTCATAGCCGGTTGCTTCGTGCACATTTTCAACTGCGAAGTCATTGATCGACTGTTCGGCTTCACCGGCGACTACATGTTCTTCCGGGGCGATATGCCCTTTGTGATCCCCGGCATACCTCAATTCATCACTGTTTCCGTTTTCGCACTGATCATTCTGACGTCGCTGGCCTTTCTCAGCGACATTAAAGGCTCCCTCGCCTTCCTCCGGAGCAGAAAAGAAAGAATAAAACGCTAAGGAGTACTGCTATGGCACCGCAACTATTTGGCATCGAGCACATCACCTACATCATCACCACCACCCTGCTGGCCTGCATTGGCCTGCTGGCAGCAAAAAAATACGCTAAAACCGAAAAATCCCAGCGTATTATTTTGAAAACCCTTGCGTGGCTGCTTTTTGCCGCTATCATGACCAACCGGCTCTCCCAGGTTTTCCGCTACGGCACCGTGCGATGGTACTGCATCATTCCCGATAGCTTCTGCGGCATGACCAGCTTGGTACTGGCATTGGCCGTGATTTTCGGAAAAAAGGACAACCATGTGCTCCATTTTGCATGGCTTTTGGGCTTATTTGGTGGCATTTCTACTGTAATTTACGCTACTTTCTTAGACCAAGATATCTCCTTTTTCTACATCCCCACCATTTCCGGCTTGCTGCACCACAGCTTTTCTGCGACTTTGGTAGTGGCCATTCTCCTGTTTGGATACATGGATATTACCTACAAAAAATGGTATTGCACCCTGTTCGGCTTTACTTCCTACTTGACTGTGGGCGCATTTTTAATGCATACCTTCAACCTCAGCGATGCATTTCACATTGCAGAGCCCCTTCTGTCCGACACGCCCTTAACTGCCTGGGTCATGGCGCCCATGTACGCAGTGGGCTACGCTCTTATTCTGCTGATGGTAGAAATCATAAAAAAAGCCAAAAAGACGTCCTAAGGACGTCTTTTTTCCATATAAGCCTTGTAAACAGAGAAAAAATGTGGTAAACTGTTTTCGCTTATTAAACGCCCGCTTAGGAGGCCAATATGAACGTTCACGCTCCCACATAGCATCTTCTTCCCCATGTTTTATAAGTACAATGATAGGAGAAAAATGTTATGTCAACCTTAATGGAAGAAATCAGCCGACGCCGGACTTTTGCCATTATCTCCCACCCGGACGCCGGTAAAACCACATTAACTGAAAAATTTCTGCTTTACGGTGGTGCCATTGCCCAAGCCGGTGTTGTCAAGGGAAAGAAAAATTCCCGGGCTGCCACTTCCGACTGGATGGAGATCGAAAAGCAAAGAGGTATTTCCGTCACCTCATCGGTGATGCAGTTCCAGTACGGTGGCTTCTGCATCAACATTCTGGACACCCCCGGTCACCAGGACTTCTCGGAAGATACCTACCGCACCTTAATGGCAGCAGATGCCGCAGTCATGGTCATCGACGGTGCAAAGGGCGTGGAGCCCCAGACCCGGAAGCTTTTTAAGGTCTGCGCCATGCGGCACATTCCCATCTTCACCTTCATCAACAAAATGGACCGGGAGACCAAGGATCCCTTTGACCTTTTGGACGAGGTGGAGCGGGAGCTGGGTATTGAGACCTACGCCATGAACTGGCCCATCGGCTCCGGTAAGGATTTTCAGGGTGTTTACGACCGGGAAAAGAGCCAACTGCTATTTTTCTCCGGCTTAAACGGCAAAGCCAAAGCCGAAAAGCAGGAAATTGACCTGTACGATCCCATTGTCGCTGCGCTTCTGGACAGCGAAACGAAGCACCAGCAACTGATTGACGACGTGGAACTTCTGTCCGCAGGTCGGGAAATGGACATGGAGGCTGTAAAAAACGGCCAGCTTTCCCCGGTATTTTTCGGTTCTGCGCTGACCAATTTTGGCATTGAACCTTTCCTGGAAAACTTTTTGAAACTGACGCCCCCGCCTCTGAGCCGCACTGCCGACTGCGGAACGGTGGACGCCTTCTCCCCGGACTTCTCCGCCTTTGTATTCAAGATCCAGGCCAACATGAACAAGGCGCACCGGGATCGGCTGGCATTTATGCGCATCTGCTCCGGTAAATTCCAGAGAGATACAGAATATTTCCACGTACAGGGCTGTAAAAAAATGCGTCTTTCCCAGCCGCAGCAGCTGATGGCCGCAGAGCGGGAAATCGTGGAAGAAGCCTACGCAGGCGACGTGATCGGTGTGTTTGACCCGGGCATTTTCGCCATTGGCGATACCATTACCGTCCCGGGAAAGAAATTCTCCTATGCCGGTATCCCCACCTTCGCACCGGAGCATTTCTGCCGGGTCAGCGCCAAGGACTCCATGAAACGCAAGCAATTCGTTAAGGGTACCGAGCAGATCGCCCAGGAAGGTGCGATCCAGATCTTCAAAGTGCCCTACTCCGGCATGGAAGAAGTGATCGTCGGCGTTGTGGGTACACTGCAATTTGACGTGTTCCAGTACCGCATGAAAAATGAGTACGGTGTGGACCTTCGCATGGATATGCTGCCTTATGAGGAGATTCGCCTCATCGACAGCTATCCCGGTGACCTGTCCGACCTGAATCTTGGCTCAGATGCGGAGCTTCTGGAAGACTACCGGGGCCGCAGTCTGCTGGTATTTTCCAGCTACTGGGCCATTGACTTTACCTGCCGCCGCAATCCCGGTCTGAAATTGTCTGAGATCGTAGTCGCCGAAGGTTAAATATAATTAAAAACGCGGATTTCTTCGGAAATCCGCGTTTTTCTTTTTGCAAGAATAAGCCGTTCGTTTTTTGGCAAAAATCACTCTGATACCATTGTCCCCGGTCCGGAGCGAAAGGACGACAGCACCTGAATGGGTACATGGTACTTCTTTCCCAACTGTACACACCGATCATGGAGCACTTGCGCCCCATTTTCTACCAGTGCCAGCATCTCGTCATAAGAAATTTTCGCATATTTTACCGCATCGGGGAAAACCCGGGGATCCTTATCGTAGACCCCGTCCACATCGGTATAGATCTGGCACAGCTGACCTTGCAAAAAAGCCGTCAGCGCAACCGCGGTGGTGTCCGACCCGCCTCTGCCTAATGTGGTGATATCCCCCGCTCGGTTGACACCCTGAAAGCCCGTGACCACCACGATCTTTCCTTGATCCAGTTCCTCCCGGATCCGATGATTCACAAGTCCCAACACTTGGGCGTTGCCATAAGTATCATCGGTCAGCAGACCCGCCTGATAAGCAGTCAGACTTACTGCCGGTTGGCCCAGCGCTTCAATGGCCATAGACATATAAGCAGCAGAGATCTGCTCTCCCGCCGATAAGCACATATCCAATTCCCGGGCAGATGCTTTTGGATTGATCTGCTTTGCTTCCTCCACCAAGCGGTCTGTGGTGTGACCTTGTGCGGAAACCACGACCACCACTTGATCTCCTGCCCGATGGCGCTCGCAAGCCTTAGATGCAGCTGCCATCACTTTTGCTGCATCCATCAAAGAAGTTCCGCCGAATTTTTGAACCAACAACAACTTTGTCACCTCCGCACCATTCTACGCCATAGGGCGACAGTTTGTGCAAAAAACCGCCCTGCAAGAGCAGAGCGGTCATTCACAGCATCAACCGGCAAGGATATCCGCCTTGATCACACCGGGAGCACTGCCAAACTGACCCATCAGTTCTTCCATGGACACGCCCACATCGGTCACGTCCGCGCTGATGGTTACCAATGCGCAGCCGTTGGTGGGAATGATAGAGTTGATCGTCAGAATATTGGCGCTGCGACGGGCAAAGGTTGTCAGCAGGCCGGAAAGAGCACCGGGCTCGTCCTGCAAGAGGAACTGAAATGTAATGACCCGGCCGGTCATCATATTCTGGAACGGCTGAATATAATCCCGATACTTATAAAACGCGCTGCGGCTGATACCGGTGATCCGAGTTGCCTCGTTCACAGTGCTGGCCTCACCTACGGAAAGCAAACGCTTCGCCTCTGCAACTTTCAGAAAAACTTCGGGCAGTGCAGCTGCGTCAACGATATAATACTGCGGTTTCTTCACCATAATTGACCCTCCAAACCCATTTTTATATATTTCTGCCATCAATTTTTAGCGGATACTATGAATATTGTAACATATATTTTTAGAAATGCAACACATTTCGCAAACATTTATCCACGGAAGGAGAACACTTATGCCCCAAATCCCTCTGCGAAAGATCGGTATCGCTGCGGCGATCTTCTTTGGCATCTGGTTATTCAGCAAGTATCTGCTGCCCATATTTTTGCCCTTTCTTTTCGCATTGGCGCTGGCTGTTCTGGCAGAGCCTTTTATCAACGTGCTTCACACAAAATTACGGCTGCCCCGGGCGGCAGCATCCGGCATTGGCATTTTACTGACGCTTTTGCTTTTTATTTTATCTGTGCTGACTCTCTGCGCCCTGTTGGTGCGGCAACTGGGACATTTTTCCGGGATCCTTCCGGATCTGGGCAATGCGGCCATTGGCGGTATGCATGCGCTGGAAGGTTTTTTGCTAAATCTGGCGCAAAAAACACCCGAATCCATGAGTCCCATTCTCAGCGGCAGCGTGGAAAATCTGTTTTCCGACGGTACGGCGCTGGTAAACCAGGCAGTGAGCAAAGCTGTCACCATTGCCTCCGATGTGGTGACCCGGCTCCCAGACAGTGCGCTTAATTTAGGTACCTGGATACTTGCATCCTTTATGATCTCTGCCCGACTTCCTCAACTGCGCCATTGGCTCACCCAAAAAATCCCCTCCGTTTGGAAAGAACGCTATCTTCCTCAACTGCAACAACTCAAACGAAATATCTGGGGTTGGTTCTGTGCCCAATTAAAGCTGATCAGCATCACTTTTCTGGTCCTTTCCCTGGGATTTCTCCTGCTTCGTATTCCCTACGCGCTGATTTGGGGCGGGATCATCTCTCTGGTTGATGCGCTGCCGGTACTGGGCACGGGCACGATTTTAATTCCGTGGAGCATCATCGAATTTTTGCAGGGAAACCAGGTGTTAGGCGCAGGCATTTTGGGTATTTACGCCATCGCTGCTCTGATCCGATCCGTTTTAGAACCGAAATTCGTGGGAAAACAACTGGGTCTTGACCCACTGATCACCTTGCTTGCCATGTACACCGGCTACCGGCTCTGGGGCATTTTAGGCATGCTCCTTTCTCCCCTTCTGGCTGTGACCGTCACTCAGTTGCTCGTTCCGAAAAAATCCGGCTGATCTGTACTTTTTTATACAAAATTCTCATCTTCCTATTGTGCATCCGGTATTATTTTGGTATAATATTTAGAAAAAGTTATATTGGATGTGTGTTTCTTTGAAGTACGGAGTTTGGAATGTATCGAACCCGGGCTCTAATGCCGTCAATGCTTTGGTGCACGCCGGCTACACCCCTCTGACTGCTATGATTTTAGCGTCCCGGGGCTTAACTGAGCCCAAAACCGCCCACGAATATTTAGACTGCGACGCCCCCATGCCGGATCCTTTCCTGATGGCAGATATGGATCTGGCTGCCCGTCGGGTCAGTCTTGCCATTTCCCGGGGCGAAAAGATCGCCGTTTTTGGCGATTACGATGTGGACGGTGTCACCGCCACCAGCCTGCTGACTGACTTTTTGCGTAGTCAGGGGGCAAATTGCATCAGCTATATTCCCGGCAGGCTGGAAGAAGGCTACGGCTTAAATCCTATCGCTTTGCATCAGCTGCAAGCCGAAGGTGTGAAGCTGATCGTCACCGTAGACTGCGGCATCACCGCCGTGGAAGAAGCCCAACTGTGCAGAAAACTGGGCATGGATCTGGTCATTACCGACCACCACGAATGTAAAGATGCGTTGCCCGACGCAGTGGCGATCGTCGACCCCCATCGACCGGATTGCCGGTATCCGCACAAGAATTTGTCCGGTGTCGGTGTAGCTTTTAAGCTTGCAGCAGCGCTTTGCAGCTCTCAACAAGCGGTACTTAACGATTACGCAGACATGGTCTGCCTGGGCACTGTGGCAGATGTGATGCCTCTGCAAGGCGAAAACCGGGTATTTGTAGCCCGGGGGTTGGAGCAATTAAAGCATACCAAGCGTCCCGGCATTGCCGCGCTGATCCGGGAAGGCGGCTGCTCTGCCGAGCAGATCACCGCCACGTCCATCGGCTTTATCCTTGCGCCCAGAATCAACGCTGCCGGAAGAATGGGGCAGATCGAACTGGCCCTGGAACTGTGCCTGACTCAGGACGAACGCCGAGCTGATTTTCTGGCAAAGTCCCTTTGCGAATTGAACCGAAACCGCCAAATGGTGGAATCCCAGATCTATGACGAAGCCAAGGCTATGCTCCCGGTGGGTCAACCCCCGGAAGCCATCGTTCTGGCTGACGAAAGCTGGCATCAGGGTGTGGTTGGCATCGTTGCCAGCCGTCTGGCAGAAGAATACTGCTGCCCTGCATTTTTGATCTGTCTGGACGGGGAGCGGGGAAAAGCCAGTTCCAGAAGCTATGGCGGCTTTAACTTATTCTCTTCTTTGACCAGCCTTTCTCCCCTGTTGGAAAGCTATGGCGGACATGAATTGGCTGCCGGCTTTACCATCTCCCGCAGCAACATTCCCGCCTTCCGGCAGGAAATTTGCCAGCTGGCTTCTCAGTATTACTCCGATTCCGGCCCGCGCACCGTCCTGAATGTGGACTGCGCTGTAACACCGGATCTTTTAACTGTAAAAAGTGTGGACGCGCTGTCCTCTCTGGAACCCTGCGGTAACGGCTGTCCAAAGCCGATCTTCATGATGAAAGATCTGGTGATCGACAAGATCTCCATGGTGGGCAACGGCCGTCACATGCGTCTGCGACTGCGCAGCCGCTTCCACAACTTGCAGGCCATTTGCTTCTCCACCACCCCGGAGTCTGCCTCCATTGAACCGGGTGATGTGATCGATGTAGCCTTCACTCCTCAGGTCAACGAATTCCGTGGGGAAAGAACCGTCCAGATGAATATTGTGGACATTCGCCCCAGTTGCGCCGCCCCTTGTCCCCCGGAAACCCATGGCTACGCCAAGCTTCACAAGGGCACCCTTTCCCCCGAAGAAGCCGAAAAGCTTCTGCCGGACAGAAATACGCTGACCATGGTATGGCGGTACCTGGATTCTGTACCGTCGCCCATTCAGGAAGAACCTATGTGCCTTTGCCGAAAAATCGTCCGTCGGTCTGCTGTCAGTCTCAGTTTGGGACAGTTGTTGGCCTGCCTGGATATTTTCCGGGATGTGGGACTGCTGCAAGTGCAGCGGCTGCACAAATACTTCATTATCGAACTGACGCCCGGTAAAGATAAAACCGACTTGAATCAAAGCCAAACCATGCAGCAGTTGCTGCGCGCGAAAGAGAGCTGATTATCCTTGGAAACCTTTTTAGAGCACTACGACTCTTTACTTGCTACCATTCATAAGTGCATGCCCGGTGCAGACACTGCGCAGCTTCAACAAGCGGTAGATTACGCAGCTCGCAATCATGAATCCCAAAAGCGTAAAGACGGCTCTCCTTACATCATTCACCCTCTGGCTGTGGGCAGAATCGTGGCGGAAATGGGTCTGGACATGGACGCTGTGCTGGGCGCGCTGCTTCATGACTGCATCGAAGACACCAACGCCTCCCACGAAGAAATCGAAAAGCTGTTTGGCTCTACCGTAGCCGAATTGGTAGAAGGCGTTACCAAGCTGACCCGAGCCAATTTTTCCAGTTCCGAGCAGGCGCAGATGGAAAATCTGCGCAAAATGTTCATGGCCATGAGCAAGGACATTCGGGTGGTTCTCATTAAGATTGCTGACCGGCTGCACAATATGCGCACCATGCAGTACCAAACACCGGAAAAGCAGATCAGCAAATGCCGGGAGACCATGGACATTTACGCTCCCCTTGCCCACCGGCTTGGTATGCAGCGCATCAAATGGGAGCTGGAAGATATTGCCCTGCGGTATCTGGATCCTGAAAATTACAACAATATCATGTCCCACCTCAATGCCCACAAAGAGCAGGACGAGGCATTCATGCGCACCATTCAGGAAAAGATCTCCGAGCGGCTTTCCTCTGTGAACATTTCCAACACCGCCTACGGACGGATCAAGCACGTATATTCCATTTACCGGAAAATGCAAATTCAGGACAAGACCATGGACGAACTGTTCGACGTGTATGCATTCCGGGTCATCGTGGACACTATTCCCGATTGCTATAATGTGCTGGGTCACATTCACGACCTGTTCAATCTGGTGCCCGGTCGGTTTAAGGACTATATTTCTACTCCCAAACCCAATATGTATCAGAGTCTGCACACCACCGTCATCGGCAAGCAGGGTATCCCCTTTGAAGTGCAGATCCGCACCTGGGAAATGCACGAAACTGCCGAATACGGTATCGCCGCCCACTGGAAATATAAGCAGGGCGGTGAAGACGGCGACGAAAAGAACTTTGAGTGGGTTCGCAGACTTTTGGAAAGCCAGCAGGATACCGACGCGGAAGATTACGTCCGTTCTCTGAAAATCGATATGTTTGACGACGAAGTATTCGTCTTTACCCCCAAGGGTCGGATCGTTTCCCTGCCCGCAGGCTCCACACCCATCGACTTTGCCTATGCCATTCACTCCGGTGTGGGTAACTCCATGATCGGTGCAAAGATCAACCACCGGATCGCCAACATCGACACCACTCTGGCCAACGGTGATGTGGTAGAGATCATTACTTCCAAATCCGCCCGTGGCCCCAGCCGGGATTGGCTGAATATCTGTAACTCCAACCAGGCCAGAACTAAGATCAAACAATGGTTCAAGAAAGAAAAACGGGAAGAAAATGTGATCCACGGCCGTTCCTCCTTCGAATCGGAAATGAAGCGGGTGGGCCTGCCTCTTTCCATCACCATCGACCCGGAAGTTGGTCCGCAGCTTTTGAAAAAGCTTTCCTTCGACAACTGGGAAGATATGTACGCCGCCATTGGTTACGGGGGCCTTACCGCCAGCAAAGCTGTGGGAAGAATCCGGGACGATATCAATCGAGCATTGAAGGTTCAGGCCAACGAAAAGAGTCAGATCAATCCCTTGCGCACCGTCCCGGACAGTGAGGCCACCAAGCAGAACCGCCACGCAGTGAACGGTGTGATCGTAGAAGACATTGATTCTTGCATGATCAAATTTGCCAAATGCTGTACGCCCGTGCCCGGTGATGCCATCATCGGCTTTATTACCAAGGGCTTTGGCGTATCCGTTCACCGGTGCGACTGTCCCAACACCGTGCACCGGGAAGATCCCATTCAGGCTGCCCGTTGGGTGCGGGTGCGCTGGGCCAACCAGGAAGACCACCCCTTCGAAACTACCCTGGAACTGGACTGCCTGACCCGAGACGGCCTGCTTCTGGACGTTGCCTCCACCATGACCACAGCCCGCGTCCGAGTCAAGGAACTGTTCGGTAAGGATTTACCCGGCGGTCACAGTATTTTCACCGTAAAATTCGAGGTCAAGAATGTAGAAGAACTGGATTCGATCCGAAACAAGCTACTGAACATTCCCGACATCATTTCCTCCCGCAGAGGGCAAAACTGACCACATATTTTTACTGACAAGGAGCGTGAAGCTATGCGCGCTGTGCTCACACGTGTCAATTCTGCCTCCGTTACCATCGACGGGCAGTTGCACGGAAAAATTCAAAAGGGCTTTTTGGTCCTGCTGGGCGTAGGCCCTAACGACACCGAGGCCCAATGCCGCTATCTGGCAGAGAAAATCCTGGGTCTGCGGATCTTTGAGGACGAAAACGAAAAAATGAATCTGAGCATCAGTGATGTGGGCGGTCAGCTGCTGATTGTCAGCCAATTTACCCTTTACGGCAACTGCCGCAAAGGTCGTCGCCCCAGTTTTGCCGATGCCGCTCCGCCGGAATTGGGCAACGCCATGTATGAGCGTTTTTTGGAAATTTGCGGTGAATTGGGCTATCCGCCCCAGCACGGTCAATTTGGCGCGGATATGCAGGTGGAATCCGTAAACGACGGCCCGGTAACCCTGATCCTGGATACGGATATTTTAATGGATACACCCAGACGAGGATAATGTTATGTTAACCATTCACACACTGCCTCTCGGTATTTTTCAGACCAACACTTATATTTTAGAAAACGACGGTGCATGCATCGTCATTGACCCCGGCTATGATCACCGGAAAATTCTGGACTTTATTACGGAGCGGAATTTAAATCTCTGCGCGATCCTGCTCACCCATGGCCATTTTGACCATGTGGGCGCTGTCCGGGCGCTGGCAGCGGAAGTGGATTGCCCCGTATATATCCACGAAGCCGACCTTTCCCTGCCTGCCACTTTTACCGCCGGAGCAATTTACTACACGGATCTTTATGGCAGCGCTGTGCAAGCGGCCGGACTGGATATACAGATCCTGCACACACCGGGACACACGCCCGGCTCTGTGTGCCTGATCACAGAGGACGTTTTGATCAGCGGCGATACGCTGTTTGCCGGTTCCTGCGGCAGAACCGATCTGCCCGGGGGCGACTGGGCGCAGCTTTTCGCCAGTCTCAAAAAGATTGCCGCGCTGGACAAAGATTACCGGGTATTCCCGGGTCACGGACCGTCCACCACCTTAATGCAGGAAAAGGAATATAATCCCTATTTCCATTGATACCTGCCGTTCAGGAGAGATCATTATGAAACTGACCCTTATCGGTCACGAAGATCGTTATGCGGTAGAACAACTGCAAATGGCACTATTTTCCCCGGAAGAACCGGGCGAAGCCACCTCTACCCTGCACCGGGGCAAAACTTGGCTCACCGCTGCAACGAAAATCACCATTGGCGAGAAATCCGCCTATGCCACGCGTCGCTTACGCTTAAATCAAGAATCCGTACGGCTTCGCCGCCAAGCGCTACAACAAAGCTACTATCTGGCCGCCATTCAGCTTTTGCCGAAACTGCCCCCCTGGGGTGCGCTGGCCGGTGTGCGACCCACCAAGATTTCCACCCGCCACTTATTAAGTGGCGGCACAAAAGAATCCGCTAAAAAAGAATTGTCCGGCATTTACTATGTCACACCTCAACGGTGCGACCTGGCTGTGGATTGCTCTGCATCCACCGTCCGCGCCATTTCCCTAACCGAACCGAATGATCTTTCCTTATATGTGGGAATTCCCTTTTGCCCCACCCGGTGCTCCTATTGCAGCTTCGTCAGCCGCACCGTGGGAAAAAAGACCGATCTGCTGGATCCCTACCTTGCTGCACTGCTGCAAGAGATCTCCGTCACCGGTAAATTGCTGGCGCAAAAAGGAAAGCACATTCGCAGTCTGTACATTGGCGGCGGCACACCCACCACTTTATCCGACAATCAACTCGTCACCCTCCTGGGTGCGATCCGGGACTCCTTCGACTTGTCCCGCTGTATAGAATTCACCGTAGAAGCCGGCCGACCCGACACCCTCAGTGAAAGTAAGCTGCGCACCATTGCCCAGGGCGGTGCTGACCGGATCAGCATCAACCCCCAGACCATGGTCGACCACGTATTAAAGCTCTGCGGCCGCCCTCACACCGCCCAAGCGGTTCTGGACGCCTATCGTTGGGCACAAGATGCAGGTTTTTCCAACATTAACATGGATCTGATCGCCGGTTTGCCCGGGGACGATTACGATGGTTTCCGATACTCTTTGGACACCATCGCAGCCCTTTCTCCTGCCAACATCACCGTGCACACCCTTGCCTTAAAAAAGGGTGCGGATCTTTTTGAAAAACGGGAGCAGCTTTCGACTCCCGCCGAAGTGACCCGTATGGTAGACTATGCAAACAAGACCCTTCGGGATCAGGCATATCTGCCTTACTATCTGTACCGACAAAAATATATGTCTGGCTCTTTTGAAAATGTAGGTTGGAGCCGGGATAATCGGGACTGCTTGTATAATATCTATATGATGGAAGAGATCCACACCATTTTGTCCATAGGCGGCGGCGGTATGAACAAGATCAACCTGCCCGACGGAACTCTGGAACGATTCCATAACCCCAAATTCCCGGAGCAATATATCGAAATGCTGGACAGCGTCCTGGAAGACAAAAAGAAATTGTTTTCCATGATGTGACTTGTCCGGCCGCAAGGAAAGGAAGCGTATTTTCTTGGATACTTTAATTTCAAATGTGACCGTAGTGACCATGAACGAGCGCATGGATATTCTGTTTGGCGCTTATGTGGGCATTACTGACGGCAAGATCAGCTACATAGAAAAAGCTGCCCCCCAGGAGCAGCCCAAC
This sequence comes from Faecousia sp., assembly GCA_045647845.1. GTDB lineage: Bacteria > Bacillota > Clostridia > Oscillospirales > Oscillospiraceae > Faecousia. The sequence goes on along the minus strand of JAZRMV010000001.1, from coordinate 74,838 downwards.
ACCATTGTAGACGGCACGGGCATGGTGCTGATGCCGGGTCTCATTAACTGTCACACCCACCTGGCCACCTCTGCGCTTCGCAGCTACTGCGACGATTTGTCCGCAGCCGAAGCGCTGGAAGAGCAACTGAAAAAAGAGGCAAAAATGGATAGCCGCAGCGCCAAAGCCGCTGCAAGCCTTGCCATTGCCGAGTGTCTGCGTTTTGGTATCACTTCCGTTTCCGATCTTTACTACTACCCCGATGCCACCGCCCAGGCTGTGGCTGATGCAGGCATTAAAGCAAATATCGCTCTTTCCGCCTACCGTTTCGTAGACGAAAACGAAGATTTTGATTTTGAAACCGACGAACAATGTATAGAACTGCGCCGTGTTGTGGAAAAATGGAACGGTTATGATGATAACCGTATCCAAATCGACGCCGGTATCTACGCAGAATACACCAGCAACTATAAGCTTTGGGAAGCCCTTGCCGACTACGCTGCCGACGAGAAACTGCGCTTCCAGCTTCACCTGGCAGAAACCCAATCAGAAGCAGACTCCTGCCTGGATCGTACCGGTCTGACCCCTGGGGAGCTTCTGAGCTGCCACCGGATCTTTAACGTGCCGGTGACCGCTGCCGGTTGCGGCTGTCTGAGCGAGGAAGACCAGGCTCTGCTGGGCAAGAAGAAAGCAACCGCTGTCGCCTGCCCCCTCACTGCTGCCAAGGAAGGAAAACCGGGAGTCCAGGTTCTTGACTGTGTAAAAAAAGGCATGAACGTAGCGCTGGGTACCGGTGGCGCCATCGATGCCGGCAACATGGATCTGTTTGAGGTGATGCGGGGCATTTCCATGGCCGTCCGGGCAACCGCAGCGGATCCCACCGCTCTGCCCGCTTCTGCTGCCTTAATGATGGCAACAGTCTGCGGAGCCCGCGCCCAAGGCCGGGCGGAAACCACCGGCATGATCAAAACCGGCATGGATGCGGATCTAGTTTTGGTCGACTTCTCTGCGCCTCATCTGATTCCCTGCCACAATGTGATCAACAGTCTGGTATACAGCGCCAAGGGCGGTGACGTGGCGATGACTATGGTCAGAGGCAAGATCCTCTACCAGAACGGTCAGTTCCCCACCATCGACCTGAAAGCCGTGGTAGAAGAATTGACCGGCTATGCCATTCCTCGGCTGTTTGCCGAAAATTCATAAGGAGAACGCCATGTCTGAATCGCTGAAAAAGCAATCCTTCCTCCATGGCACCATTCTGCTTGCCATGTCCACCGCCATCGTCAAGGTGATCGGTGCATTTTACTCCATTCCCCTCAACGCCATCATTGGCGAGCAGGGATTTGGCTACTATTCTACCGCTTACGAAATCTACACGGTGCTGCTGATGATCTCCACAGCGGGTCTGCCTGTGGCCATGAGCCGGGTCATCTCCGCTGCCAGCAGTTTGAACCACTACCGGGAAGTGCGGAAGATTTACACGGTTTCTAGAACCATTTTCCTCACTCTGGGACTGATCAGTGCTCTGCTGATGACCCTGTTTTGCCGCCAGCTGGCTGCTTTCCAGGAACAGCCCGACGCATGGGCAGCCATTGCCGCTCTGGGCCCCAGCTGCTTCCTGATCTGCTTGATGAGCACCTACCGAGGATTCTTCCAGGGTCAGCAAAACATGATGCCCACCTCCATCAGCCAGGTGCTGGAAGCGGTGTGCAAATTGGTGGTCGGTATTGCCGCTGCGATCTTGCTGCTGTGGTACACCAAGAGCTATTCCCTCGCTGCCGGTGGTGCGATCCTAGGCGTTACTGCCAGCTGTCTGCTGTCGTCGATCTATCTGAATCGCTGTTTCCGGAAAGCCTATCGGGATCTTCCCGTCACCGACGAACCCGTTTCCTCCGGTAAGGACATTGCCAAAGGCCTGCTGGCCATTGCCATTCCCATTACCATCGGTTCTGCCGGTTTGCAGATTCTTACAGTACTGGAAACCAAGATCTACATGGGTCAGCTTTTGGAATCTATGACCCAAAACCAGGCGGACATTCAAAAAGGCATCTATAACTTCACCCAGAAGATCTTCAATATGCCCTGCGCATTCATTACCCCCATTACCATCAGCGCCATTCCCACCATCACCGCCCAGCTTACCGCCGGAAACCATACGGCCGTTCGTTCCACCGAAGAATCCGCTGCCCGGATCACCGGCTTGATCAGCGCGCCCTGTGCTGTGGGACTTTTCGTTCTGGCAGAACCCATCACCGCACTGCTTGGCGGCTACACCGGTGAACGGCTGACCTTAGCCGCCAGCCTGATGAGCATTCTGGGTATTTGCGTGGTATTTAACGCCATCGTGCTGCTGACCAACGCCATTATGCAGGCCCACGGTCATGTAACATTACCGGTGATCAATATGTTTGTGGGCGGTATTTTAAAATTAGTGGTGATTTTCATTCTCACCAGTAATCCCGCCATTGGTATTTTGGGTACGCCCATCGGCACGCTTCTTTGCTACCTTTGCATTACGGTGCTGAATCTTTTCTCCATTGCGCGGGTATTCCCCCATCCCCCCGGAATTTTGCGCAATTTGGGAAAAGCCTGTCTGGCAGCGTTGATCATGGGTGTTTTTACCTATGGCGCATGGCAGGGTCTGGTATTGCTTTCCGGCGGCACGCTGCACCGAATCATCGCTTGCGCTGTCCCCATTGCGGTGGGTGTGGTAGTATATGCCTTTGCCGCAGTAAAGCTTCACTGCATCACAAGAGAGGATTGCCTTTTTCTTCCAAAAGGCGAAAAAATTGCAAAATTACTCCATTTGTGAAAATAACCCTTGATTTTTCATTGTAAATGTGATAGTTTAGAGGTAGATTTTAAAAAAAGAAAAGAGGTTTTACACTATGAACAAAACTGAATGGATCGCAGCTACCGCAGAAAAGGCCAACATTACCAAGAAGGATGCCGAGCGTATTCTGAATGCCGCCATCGACAGCATTACTGCTGAGCTGGTTGCCGGCGAGAAAGTTCAGCTGTCCGGTTTCGGCATTTTTGAGGTCAAGGTTCGCGAAGCTCGCGTAGGCCGCAACCCCCAGACCAAGCAAACCATCGAAATTCCCGCTACCCGCGTTCCCGCTTTCAAGGCAAGCAAGGCTCTGAAAGACGCAGTTGCAAAATAATTCATGCGCTTAGACAAATATCTGAAAGTTTCCCGGCTCATTAAGCGGCGCACCGTAGCCAACGAAGCTTGCGACAACGGACGCATCAGCGTCAACGGTCGTGTAGTCAAAGCCAGCTACGAGGTCAAAGTGGGCGACAAATTAGAGATCGCCATGGGCCCGCGCACCGTTGCTGTGGAAATATTGCAGATTGCAGAAGCCGTTCGGAAAGACGACGCTTCCGCTATGTATAAGGAAATCTAAAAAAAGAACCTCCGGTTTCCCGGAGGCTCTTTTTTTATTTGTCGATCTTCTGAATCACCTTGGTGAGCGGTGCAAAAAGCACGCTAACCGTCACCAATGCGCAAACAGATTGGGGCACCATAGCATACAGCGATTGAATAAAATACACACGCGTTGCATTGGCATGAAAGGCGAATATCAATGGTGTGATCACATCGTCCAGCAGTGTAAACATCACGGTAAACACCACCGCTGAAAAAACAATCACGACCATCTTCAAAAGCGATAATTTCCCGGATAACCGCTTTCCCAAAAAGCCAAAGAACAGCGCAAATGCATTATAATAGACCAAATACAGTACGATCACGTTGACCTGAAAGCCAAACACGAAGCAGCGCAGCAGCGAAAATGTGGTTGCAATGGCAAGACCGGTGCGAACACCGAAGCAATAGCAAAAGCACAACATCATCACTGTGACCAGTTCCACACCGGATACACTGCTTAACGCCAACTGCCCACCGATGAGCAGCGCAACGCACATGGCAACCCGGACAACAAACTTTGTCTTATTCATCAGCTAAACGACTGAAACACCCAGATATACAGCTGATCCGGCTTGATCACCAAGGTTTCTGCGCCGGAAATGGCAGAGCCGTATTTCTGTCCGTCGTATTCCACCTCGCCCCACGCGGTATTGGCGTTTTCCACATCGCTGGTGTAGAGCATCCAGCAGCTGCTGAAATCCGCAGGATTTTCAATGCCGTTGATGGAAGTGACCATGCCATTTTCAATGGTGCAGGTCAGCACACCGTCTGCTTTCAGCTGCTCCATATATTCAATGAGCTTCATTTCCTGGTTGTCACCAATGGCCTCTGCTGTGGTTTTGATCACAATGTAAGTGTCAGAGTCCTTGATCACCAAAGGCTCGCTTGGTTTACAGCCAGCCAAGACAGTTGTAAGGACCAGAACCACAAGGATACAAGAGAGAATTTTTTTCGCTGTTTTTTTCATTTTTTACCTCCTAAAAAACAATATGGCTGCGGCGCTATAAAAGCGCCGCAGCCGTTTTTCTGCGACAAACGCAACATCCTGTAAACGCGCAGGATGCGGGGAGAATCCATTTCGTAGGTCTTCTGACTCGTGCTTGCAGCTCCGGGTTGCTGCGGCGGCTCTGCCTTCCCAGGTTTCCCCAGTGACCGATTTTCATCGAAAGAGCCCGCCATAGGCACATACAGCGGCGGTACCGTCCGGGATTCGCACCCGGTTATCTTGTTCAGCAGCTTGGGTTCATCGCCCAACCTGCCACGAAATTTCTATCCAATTGTCATAAAAATTATACCACAACGCTTTTGCTCATGTCAACAGCAAAAGAGAAATCTGCCACCGCAGCAGAAAAGATTCACAAGCCAGCACCAAAGCAAATTGGTACACGGCATGCTGCGCATCTGGAAGCCTCCAAACTGATCTGCCTGCTGACGGTATGTTGCACCGCCATTCTGGATCTGCTGCAAAGCCTGCAAATATTGATAATTGTCCGGCTCCATAGATACTGCCTTGCGAATATGCTCCAAAGCCGTCACCTGATTGCCCAGACCGTCATTGGCAATAGCGCTGATGTAATACCACCGGGCATTGCGGTTGGAAGAGTTTTCAAGAGTGTTTAACGCTTCCGCATAACGCCCCATGCGAAGATACTGATATGCAGAGCGCTGATATTGATCGCCTTGTTCTTCCCCGGAATAACTCCGCTGCCGATAGCCGCCAAAAGGATCGTAACCGTATCCGCCGTAGCTTTCCTGGGTTGTAGATGCCTTTTCCGGATTTTTGATCTGCTCGTACGCGGCATTGACTTCCTGCATCCGCTTTGCTGCTTCCTTATCCCCCGGGTTTAAGTCCGGGTGATATTTTTTTGCCAGTCGACGATACGCCTGCTTAATTTCCTCATCAGACGCATCAGGGCTGACCCCAAGGACCTTATAAGGGTCTTGCATCAAAACCGTCCTCCCGTTTTTTCTTTCCTGCAAAATTGCACCAAACACCGCTGTACAGAATATTATCCAGCAATTTCTTATCCTGCACAAGGGGTAACTTTTCAAATTCTTCCGTGGCTTTGCCCATAGCAAGAATCAAATGATTTTCCCACAAAACCCAATCTTCGCCTGTGCCCATCTGCACATAGGGATTGTACCGTCCCTTCTTCTGATCCCGACGGTAATCCAGCGCAGCGTCCGCCAGGTAAATAAATCTGCCCAGCGCTACGCCCATTTTCCTCAAAATCGGTGCCCACAGATCCTCTTGGTAAACCAAAAGTTCACCCATGAGTCTGCCAAAGCAATTGGCAGGCAAATCCGCATTGGCGCACTGCTCCATTTCCAGGAGTCGAAGCTGCTCCATACAATCTTTCATAGCGGCACATTGGCGAGGATACCGCTGCTGAATTTGGTGAAGATTTTTTCCAAAGATCCCAGTCAGCATTTTTGCCGATACGCTGCCGTCGTCCTGCCAGTCGTCCTCTGCCTTATAATAAGCCAGCGCCACATTCATATCCGCAGCATAACGAACAAAGACATTTTCCGTCCACGCCTTGGGACGGATCGGGTGAAGATTGCAGGCTCTGTCTCCGCCGGTTTCCTCCGGCTCATAAAGGCTGCTCAGCAACAGCGCCAGAAATGCCATATCGTAACGCAAACCCAATCTGGACAGCTGATTGGCGCTTTGGCGTATATTCCGGCAGATTCCACAATACACCGCATTATACCGCGTTTTCTCCTCCTCTGTCAACTCTTTCGCATTTACCATGACAAAACCGAACACACGCCTCGCCTCCTTTTTCTATATTTTACCACAAGGTTGTGAACACACTATAAACAAATGCAATTTTCTCCCCGAATCAGGGACTTTCTTCCAAAAGCTTATTTAGCGCCCCACCGTAAAAGAAAATGGACACGCAAAAATAAAGCCAAAGCATACTCAGTGCCACCGCATAAACCGAACCGTAAACATTTGAATATCCGGAAAAATAAAATACATAGTAAGAAAACAATCTTGTAAAAATCAGCCAGCCGGCAGAAGATAGCATTGCCCCGGGCAAACTCTGACCAAAACCGTTTCTCTGATTGGGCAGCACCATAAACATTGCAGTAAACAACGCTGTTTGGATCAACACCATAAATAGAAACCGAAAATCCACCGCTTCCGACAAAAATACACCCACCGCTCCGGATGCGGGTGGCAGCGCAGTCAGAATCGCTTCACCGAATACCCCCAGCACCAGGGTTACGATCAGCACCACCAGAAACAAAAACGTATAAGCCACGCTGATCAGCCTGGTATACACATAACCCCGGTTTTCCCGAACACCGTAGATGGTATTCAATCCCCGGAGCACACCGTAGATCCCGCGGCTGGCAGACCACAGAGCACCCACCGCAGAAACCGAGACCACAGCGGTAGATGTGTGGGCATAGGTGCTGATAATCAGTTTCTCTGCTGCCGGCATCAGTGCATCGGGCAAGAACCCCCGCAGCATGACGAGAAGATCCTGGGCATCCAGCGTAGTATAGCGCAGCAAACTGAGCAGCAAGACCAATGCTGGAAACACGGACATGGCAATAAAAAAGCCTGCATTTGCCGCATGGGCAGGAATTTCCATTTCCCGAATCCGCTCCAACCATGACGCAGTTTTCCCGATCAAACCGCCCTTCGGAAATTCCTTCATATTCCACGCCCTTTCACCGCAATACTACATTTTTCAACATTCAACGCAAATGCCCGCTGCCATAAGGGCAGCGGGCATTTTATGCAATCATTATTCGGCAGAAATCAAATAATAATACACCGGCTGACCACCGTTGATTAAATTCACATCTGCATCGGGGCAAACCGCCATAAAAATATCTGCGGCTTTCTGCGCCTGTTTTTCTGTAATATCCGAGCCGTAATAAATCGTGATATACTCCTTACCCGAATCCCGAACCTTTTCTGCCAGACTTTTCAGCAGGACCTTAATATCTCTGCCCGTTCCGAACAGTGCGCTGCCGAACATAGCAAGATAGTCGCCCTCATGAATGATATATCCGTCAAAGTCCGAATTTCTGGCGGCATAGGTGACCTGCATGGTATCTACCATTGCCAGAGCCTCAGTCATGGCTTCCACATTTTCTTCATTGGCGCCTTCGGGATTAAAGCTCAGCATCGCAGTAATGCCCTGCGGGATCGTCTTACTGGGAATCACGATCACATTTTTGGGTGTCAGCGCATTGACCTGCTCCGCTGCCATAATAATATTCTTATTATTGGGCAGCACATACACCGTTTCCGCAGGAACGGTATTGACCACTTCCAGAATGTCCTGGGTGCTGGGGTTCATGGTCTGACCGCCAGAAACAATTCCGTCCACGCCCAGATTCCGGAACACATCTGCAATACCGTCGCCCACGCACACAGAAACCACGCCAATGGGCTTTTCTGGCTCTGCGATCTTCGGCGCAAGCTCTTTCTCGCTCATCACCTTTTCCGTATGCTGCAAACGCATATTTTCGATCTTTACGGTCACAAAAGAGCCGTAATCCATCGCCTCGTGGAGCGCCTTGCCCGGGTCATTGGTATGCACATGGACCTTGATGATCTCCTCATCGTCCACCAGCACCAGGCTGTCACCCAAGCTGGACAAGAAGTTACGCAGCTTCTCCGGGTCGTTCTGATTCTCCCGGGAGATAATAAACTCAGTGCAATAGGTAAAGGTAATATCCTCGGTATCAAAATCCGAGAAATCTGCCTGCTCCTTTGTTTCGGTTTCCACACCCTCGGGTACCACCACATCTTCTCCCCGCAGGGCAAGAAGCATGGCTTCCAGTGCTACCAGCCAGCCTTTGCCGCCGGCATCCACCACACCGGCCTTTTTCAGCACCGGGTTCTGATTCATGGTATTGGCAAGCGCAACCTTTGCCTCTTCAATGGCCGCTACATGAACAAACTCGAAGTAATTGTTCTCTCTGGCTGCCTTCTGGGCTTTTGCCGCTGCCAAGCGGGCAACGGTCAGGATCGTGCCTTCGGCAGGCTTCATAACTGCCTTATAAGCCGCATCCACGCCCTCTTGCAGAGCATCTGCCCACAAAACGCCATCGCAGATCTCACAGCCCTTTAACTTTCTGGAAATGCCCCGGAACAGCAGGGACAAAATCACGCCGGAATTGCCTCTTGCGCCACGAAGCATGGCAGAAGCGGCAGTGGCAGCAGCCTTTTCCAGGGTGGGATCTTCCACTTTGCGAAGATCTGCCGCGGCAGCCTGGATCGTCATGGACATATTGGTACCCGTATCACCGTCGGGCACGGGGAACACATTCAATTCATTCAGCGCCTGCTTATTGATCTCGATCGCAGCCGACGCATTGATAATCAGCCGTCGCAGATCGGCGCCATTTATGGTCTGTCTCAATTCTCTATACCTCCGAAATCAACCGATCATCATAGAATCGATATAAACATTTACCGCCCGCACCTGGGTACCGGTATGCTTTGTTACCACATAGCGGACTTCGGAGATAATAGAAGTACCCACCGCGTTCAGGTTCACACCATTATCCACCATAATGTGCAGATCGATGGATACGGAATCATCCTCATGAAAGGTCACCTGCACGCCCTTAGACATGGATTCCCGACGAAGCAAATGATATACGCCATCTTTTACGGACCGGGCAGCCATGCCCTTTACACCGAAACAATTGGTCGCAGCAATTCCCGCAATATCGGAATAAACGCCCGCAGCCACATTTACAGAGCCGCTTTCGTTGTTTTGACGGATCATAAGTCAAACCTCCTGAAATGTAAAATTCATAGTGTTTTCGGCTTATACAATGCTCTCTTCCCAGCAATCGGGAGCGGTCAAATCCATCATCTTGACCACCGTGGGTGCCACATTGGCCAGACCGAATGCGCCATCTTTCACTTCCCAGACCTGATCCTTATCATAAATAATAAAGGGCACGGGATTCAAGGAATGGGCAGTACGAACAGAAGTCTTGCCCTTCTTGGTTTCGGTCATTTGGTCAGCATTGCCGTGGTCTGCGGTGATAAGAACAGTATAACCGTACTGATCTGCCGCATCCAAAATCGCCCGAAGGCCGTTGTCCACACATTCCATGGCGTACACCACCGCATCCATAACGCCGGTGTGACCGACCATGTCACCATTGGGGAAGTTGCAGCGCAGGAATCCAAACTCCTTGGAAGCCATGGCGGCTACCATTTTTTCAGTGATTTCCTTGCTCTTCATAGCTGGCGCTTGCTCAAAGGGGATCACATCCGAAGGGATCTCCTCATAAACTTCCAGTTCTTCACAAACCTTGCCGGAACGGTTGCCATTCCAGAAATAGGTCACATGGCCGTATTTCTGAGTCTCGGACACCGCATACTCCCGGACACCAGCCTGGCACAGAACTTCTGTCAGAGTATTGGTGATCACCGGAGGCTGTACCAGATAATTTTCCGGAATATTCAGGTCACCGTCGTATTGCAGCATACCCGCAAAAGCCACACCGGTATAATCGCCCCGGTCAAATTTATCAAAATCCTTCCGGTCAAAGGCAAGGGAAATTTCCTGCGCCCGGTCGCCACGGAAATTAAAGAGGATCACGCTGTCGCCGTTTGCGATCTTCGCCACGGGCGCACCGTCTCTTGCTACAACAAATGCAGGCAAGTCCTGATCAATGACACCGGTTTCTGCCCGGTAGGTCTCAATGGCCTCAGAAGCAGAGGCAAACTGTCTGCCAATACCCTGCACATGGGTCTGCCAACCCTTTTCCACCATTGCCCAGTTGGCCTCGTAGCGGTCCATAGTCACCTGCATACGGCCGCCGCCGGAAGCGATGGCGTAATCATAGCCTTCGGTATTCAATTCAGCAAGTACATCTTCCAGCATGGAAACATATTCCAATGCAGAAGTAGCAGGTACGTCCCGGCCATCTAACAAGATATGGCAGTATGCCCGCTTCACACCCTCTGCCTTGGCACGGCGCAGCAGCGCGATCAAATGGTGAATATTGGAATGAACATTGCCATCGGACAGCAAGCCGATAAAGTGCATTGCCTTTCCGGCAGCATTGTCCACCAGGTTCTTCCAGGTCTGACTGGCAAAGAGCACGCCATTTTCAATGGACTCGCCCACCAGCTTTGCGCCCTGGGAATAAACCTGACCGCAGCCAAGCGCATTATGGCCTACTTCGGAGTTGCCCATATCCTCATCACTGGGCAGACCAACGGCAGTACCGTGAGCTTTCAGGTAAGTATGAGGACAAGTTTCCAATAAATGATCCAGCGTCGGAGTCTTTGCTACGGTAACCGCATCACCGCTGCCGCCGTCGCCCTTACCGACACCGTCCATAATTACCAAAACAATGGGTTTTTTCATAATAATTAAACCTCCAACCGAATAAATCGGAAAATTGCAAACTTTTACATTTAGTATTTTACTACATTTGAACGCAAGATACAAGCCATTTTTTATTCTTTTACATTTATCACAAAAAAATCCCCGGAGGCAAAGAATTTTCGTCTAAACCTCCGGGAAATATTCAATTATTTATGGTTATTTCGCTAATTCATAGTTCCTTCCGCCCGTTGGAACAAGTCGCCGATCCGTTCCCGCAGAGCGATTGCCTCCGATGTGTCAGCCGTTCCGGAAGAATCCACCCAGGCAGCGGATGCGGCCTGCGCACTTTTGAGCGTCTGCAAATCCATAGAAAGATTCGCAACCCGGAACACCGGAAGACCCGATTGCCTGGAACCGAAGAAATCACCGGGCCCCCGAAGCTGCAAATCTTCTTCCGCAATCCGGAAGCCGTCCGTTGTCTTGCACAGTACCTTCAAACGCTGCAAAGTTTCCGGGTGCTTACTATGAGAGGTCAAAATGCAATAACTCTTGCTCGTTCCTCTGCCCACTCGTCCCCGCAGCTGGTGCAGCTGAGAAAGGCCGAACCGATCCGCATCCTCAATGACCATCAATGTGGCATTGGGCACATCTACGCCCACCTCAATCACCGTGGTGGCAACCATCACATCCGCTTCACCCCGGGCAAAGGCAGCCATGGCTTCTTCCTTTTCGGAAGACCTCATCTGACCGTGAAGCAGGGCAATCCGAAGTTCCGGAAACACGGTCTTTTGCAAGGTTTCCGCCCAGACCGTTGCAGCTTTCATGTCCAATTGGTCATTTTCTTCCACCGCAGGGCAAACAATAAAGCATTGATGCCCCATCTGCGCCTGCTTGCGGATAAAGGCATTGATCCTCGCCCGATAGCTTTCGTCCACCAAGAATGTATCCACCGGCTCTCTGCCGGGAGGCAGATCCCGAATGATGGACACATCCAAATCTCCATACATGATCAGCGCCAAGGTTCTCGGAATCGGTGTGGCGGACATGACCAAAAAATGAGGATCTTTACCCTTAGCGGACAACTTGGAACGCTGCACAACGCCAAAGCGATGCTGTTCGTCAGTAACCACCAATCCCAACCTAGAAAACTGCGTCGTATCTGAGAGCAGCGCATGGGTGCCGATCACAAAATCCACATTTCCCTCTGCAATTTTCTCCCGGGTTTCCCGTTTTTGCTTTGGTGTCATGGAGCCGGTGATCAGCGCCACCCGGATCCCCATGGGCGCAAACAGCTTGGAAAGGGACTGATAATGCTGCTCCGCCAAAATCTCCGTAGGCGCCATCAACGCAGCCTGGTCACCATTTTTCACCGCGGCATACACCGCAGCAGCTGCCACCATGGTCTTACCGCTGCCCACATCGCCCTGCACCAACCGGTTCATAGGCGAACCGGAGCGAAGATCCGAAAGGATCTCCTCCACCGTGCTTTGCTGACCGCCGGTCAATGTAAACGGCAAGGCTTGATAAAAAGGCTGCAAATCCAAATCCCGATAGGGTTCTGTTTTCTTTTCCACCCGGGCAGAACGCATAAGCGCAAGTCCTGCGGAGAACACAAAAAACTCTTCAAAGATCAGCCGCTTTTTCGCCATTTCCGCTTCCGCCATGGAAACCGGCTCATGAATGGCAAAATAAGCTCGATCCGCACCCAGGATCCCATATTCCTTGCGCACCGATTCCGGCAAAATCTCCGCCGGCGGATTGCAAATGCTCAGCGCCTGACGCACCGCTTTAAGCATAGCACCATTGGAAAGACCCGCAGTAAGCGGATAAATGGGCAGCACTCTGCGGGTCGTCACCGGGGTAGAATCCAACGCCTCAAAAACGGGATTGGTCATGCTGTATCCCACAAAATCACCAGACACCGCACCATAGAAAATATACTCTTCCCCATAATGCAGCGCTTCGGCGGCATACTTATTGTTGAAAAAGGTCACATTCAGCCGGGCGGTATGATCTGCGATCTGCACCTTTGTCAGATCCAACCCCTTACGCACATGGGTGGTTCGGGGCGAATTCATCACCGTTGCCCGAAAACAAGCGGGCGCGTCCACTTCCAGCTTGCTGATGGTGGTCAGCCGAGTTCTATCCTCATAGCCTCTGGGAAAATGGCAGATGAGATCACGCAGCGTGAAAATATTCAGATTGGCAAACCGCTTGGCCATGGTAGGCCCAACGCCTTTTAAAACAGTAATCGGATCCGATAGTCTTGCCATGATCTCACCCCTTTTTTCTATTATACCATATACAAATATGAATTTCAATTTTCTTCTTGTGCGCTTATAAATCAAAAGATCCGTCCAATGAGAGATTTTGATTCAGAAGAAACATTCCATGGCGCAGATGTATCAAGTATACTTCAAGCCATGGAATGTGCACTTATGGATCAAAAGATCCATTGGGATAAAATGAAAAAACTCCCTGCCGAGTATTACTCGGAAGGGAGATATTTTCAGAGAAATCAAGCCAGCTTGTTCAGCTTCAAGGTCATGCTGCTCTTCTTGCGTGCAGCATTATTCTTGTGCAGAAGACCCTTCAACACAGCCTGATCCACGGACTTGACAGCCTGCTTGTAAGCACCCTCAGCAACCGCCTTATCGCCGGTTTCCAGCGCAGCCTCGAACTTCTTCAAGTTGGTTTTCAGCTCGGACTTGTCAGCCTTGTTCTTCTCATAAGCAACCTTAGAACGAATAACATCCTTCTTAGAGGACTTAATGTTGGGCATTGGGTTACACCTCCTGTTCGCCAAAGTTATTCATACAGATAAGCATTATAACGCGGTTTTTCCATAAAATCAATACCCAATTTGAAATTTTTTGCTGTTTTTATTGGATTTTTTCATGCTTTTTCCTAGGTAAAAATGATCACGTTTCCTTTTGAGAGCTTGTCAAGACCTATTTTTCTCCCTTAAAAAACCCTTTTGTCAAAACCACGATTGGCGAAAAAGTAGGAAAATTGTCGAATGATGTCAGATTTCATTATGTCAACCGATAAAATTCTTCTCCTTCTTTTTAACGTTTTGCTCTCCCTGTGGAAAAACCTGTGGAAAATGTGGAAAAGTCAAGATAAGCAAGGATATTTTCAAAGTGCGCCCTAAAATTTGCCATTTTCCTTTCCCGCAAAATTCCAACTTTTTTGCATTTTTTGTGCAACAGAAACCATGTTACGGAAACATTTTTCACCCTGAAAATTATTTTGATTTTTATGGAAAAAGTTAGAGTTTTCTCTTGTTTTGGCAGAATAAAAACCTACACGCCAAAAAGCCCGGCAAAATTTTTGTGAAAATCATACAAAGCCTCCGGAAGTATCATTTCCCGCCAAACGGAAATACTGGTAGAAACAAAAACACAGGAGGCTTTTCATGCAGGGAAAAGTTGAAATCTGCGGTGTGAATACTGCCCGGTTAAAGACCCTGTCCCATGCGCAAATGGATGAATTGCTCATAAAGGCCAAGGCAGGCGACGAAAATGCCCGAAATGCACTGATTGAAGGAAATCTCCGTTTGGTGCTCAGCGTGATCCAACGCTTTGACAAGCGAGGCGAAAATCCCGATGATCTGTTCCAGGTAGGCTGCATTGGCCTTATGAAAGCCATCGCCAATTTTGATCCGACCAAGCAAGTCCGATTCTCCACCTATGGCGTCCCTATGATCGCCGGTGAGGTTCGCCGCTATTTAAGAGATAACAGCGCCATTCGCGTATCCCGCTCCATTCGGGATATTGCCTACCGGGTTCTGCAATGCAAGGAACAAATGACCGCTGCCCTGGGCAGAGAACCCACACTGGAAGAAATCTCCCAGGAACTATCGTTACCCCCGGAGGATGTAAGCGAAGCCCTGGACGCGGTCTGCGCGCCCATCAGCCTATACGACCCGGTCTATGCCGACGGCAGTGATCCGCTGACCGTCATGGATCAGATCCGGGACACCAAGAACAACGAAAATCATTGGATGGAGCACATTACCCTGCAAAACGCATTCAAAAACCTAAACAATCGGGAAAAGCAAATTCTTTCTCTGCGCTTTTACGACGGAAAAACCCAAATGGAAGTGGCAGGCGCTCTGGGCATTTCCCAGGCGCAGGTATCCCGTCTGGAAAAAGGCGCCATCTGCACCATGCGAAAATCTGTAAGTATTTCGTAAACAAGAAACCGCCCCGGCAATGCCGGAGCGGTTTTCATTATTTGGGATTCTTTTCAGGAACATCTGTTACCACAGGTGTTCCATCGGAATTCAGCAGCGGCGTCAATCCGCCGGCATAACCACTGGCGTGGAACAAATAGTTGACACCGGTTTCCCGATCTACCCAGATCTCATTGCTTCCGAAGGCGCCATCGGAATAAACTTTCACGAATCGTTTCTGTTCTGCCATAAATTATCTCTCCCCTCATTTGAATCCATCATTTCAAAGTTATCGTCTTTTTTATACAACCATCATAGCAAAAAGCCGCAACACAGTCAACTAATACGCTGAAAAACGCGCCGCTTTTTCCTTTCTGTTTCAACGCTTTTTTCCTTATGCGGCACAAATGATATCCTCTGATTCTCAAATAGCTCTGCAAATGCAAAAATATACAAATATGCTTGACATTTGGCCGTTTCGCAGGTAAAATATTTTTGGTATAGTGTGCGCTGCTGCGGATCATCTGTTCGCGCGGCGTTTCATGGATAACCGGCAAATGCCGGAGTTTGGTTTTGCGCCTCATGGCGTTTCATTTGTAGATTCTGTTATTCCGCTATCTGCGGATCTCATTACAAATTACACATGGGGATCATTGCGACAACCTCTTGGCATTGCCATTCATTTTACATGAAGGAGGTGCGCTGAGAAATTATGGAATTGCAATTAGCGATTATTTTGATCGTTGTTGGCACGGCAGTTGGTATTGCCGTAGGTTTCGGATTCGGTAACGTATATCGGAAAAAGTTTGCCGAGCGGGAGATCGGCTCTGCCGAGGCAGAGGCTACCCGTCTGATCAACGAAGCCATTCGCAGCGGTGAAAGCCGCAAAAAGGAAATCCTGCTGGAAGCCAAGGACGAAATCCATAGATCTCGCACAGAGTACGAAAAAGAAGTCAAAGAACGTCGGGCGGAGCTGAGTAAGCAAGAGCGCCGTCTGCAACAAAAGGAAGAAACCCTGGATAAAAGAGCCGAGAACTTCGAAAAGAAAGAAGAAGAAATGGCTCGCCGTCTGGAAGAAGTCGCCAAGGTCAAAGAAGAAACCGAAGCCGTTAAGAAGGCTCATCTGGCCACCTTGGAAAAACTCTCCGGTCTGACCCAGGAGCAAGCCAAGCAGTTCCTGCTGAAAACCGTGGAAGAGGACATTCGTCACGACACGGCCATGAAGATCAAGGAGATCGAGCAGGAAATGAAGGACGAGGCCGACGAAAAGGCCCGGGAGATTCTGTCCATCGCCATTCAGCGCTGCGCTGCCGATCATGCGGCAGAATCCACCGTTTCCGTGGTTGCGCTGCCCAACGACGAAATGAAGGGTCGCATCATCGGTCGTGAAGGCCGAAATATCCGCACGCTGGAAACCATTACCGGTGTAGATCTGATCATCGACGATACCCCCGAAGCCATCACCGTCAGCAGCTTTGACCCGGTACGCCGGGAAATTGCCCGGTTGGCACTGGAAAAACTCATTGCCGACGGCCGTATCCACCCCACCCGCATTGAGGACATGGTGGAAAAGGCACGCAAAGATGTGGATCGCACCATTCGTGAAGAAGGCGAGCGCGCCTGCTACGAAACCGGTGTGCACAATCTTAACCCCGAACTGGTCAAGATCATCGGCCGCCAGAAGTACCGTACATCCTACGGACAGAACGTTTTGAATCACTCCATTGAGGTCTCTCACATTGCCGGTCTGATGGCCGCAGAGCTGGGCGTAGATGTTGCCCTTGCAAAGCGCGCCGGCTTGCTCCACGACCTGGGCAAGTCCATTGACCACGAAGTAGAAGGCAGCCACGTTCAGCTGGGCGCAGACCTTGCCAGAAAGTACAAGGAAAATCCCGCTGTGGTCAACGCCATTGAGGCACACCACGGTGATGTGGAGCCCAAGTCCATTATCGCAGTCCTGGTTCAGGCAGCTGACGCAGTCAGCGCTGCCCGTCCCGGTGCTCGTCGTGAGAATGTGGAGAACTATATCCGCCGCCTGCAAAAGCTGGAAGAACTCACCGGTTCTTACCCCGGCGTGGAAAAGGCATTCGCTATCCAGGCAGGCCGCGAGGTCCGTATTATGGTCAAGCCCGAAGTGGTCACCGAAGACAACATGATCCTCCTTGCCCGGGATGTGGCAAAGAAGATCGAATCCGAGCTGGAATACCCCGGCCAGATCAAAGTCAACGTGATCCGAGAAACCAAAGCGGTAGAGTACGCCAAGTAAAAACAATGCCCCGACCGATTCGGTCGGGGCATTTCATTATTTCTTACGCAAAAAATGGATACACACAAACAGCAGGCACGCCCAGGCAAACAAGCTGAGCACCCACACACCGCCGGCAATCATCGGCGCGGATACCAAAATCAGCAGCACATACAAAAGATAACCCATTGCGGGAGTTGCCTGCAAAAACAAGAATGTCAGCAAAAATACTGCCAATGTAGATGCCAGAGACGCAATGCTAAGATTCCGGATCAGCCGAATCACTTCATAGCGTTCTCTCGGAACGGCCCAGATCAGTAACCTTACCGGTGGCACAAAGAACAAACATGACATCAACAGAATAAATCCTTTTGCCATGCCCTCCGTCTCCGGAACGAAGCTCAACGCCACACACAGTACATAAAGCACCGCCCAATAAATATACATTTTCTTCTTCATCGCCATTCTCCCCTTTTTGTTCCGGTTTTTTGATTATACCCTAAAAGCAATCTGTTGACAAGGAAAAAATACTGGACAGAAACGGAATATTTTGCTATAATTTAACCAATACTAAGAGGAAAGGAAGTTGTTTCTGTATGAAATGTCCTTTTTGCGGTGATCAGGAAAGCAAAGTTGTAGACTCCCGCCACAATGAAGATGGCAATTCCATTCGCCGTCGTCGGGAATGCATTGCCTGCCAGCGCCGTTTTACCACTTATGAATATGTTGAAAGCCTGCCCATTATCGTTGTGAAGCGGGACGGCACCCGGCAGAGCTTTGACCGGAATAAGATCCTCAATGCCATGGTCCGCGCTTTCGACAAGCGGAAGGTGGAAATGTCCGACCTGGAACGGATCACCACCGAGATTGAGCAGACCATTCAGAATACTCTGGAACGGGAAGTCTCCACCGATAAGATCGGTGAAATGGTTATGGAACGGATCAAGACCATCGACGAAGTCGCCTATATTCGCTTCGCCTCCGTATATCGCCGCTTCCAGGATGTGGGAAGTTTTGTGCATGAGATCAATCAGTTTCTGGAAAAGAAGTAAGGAGTAACCCATGAATCTTGACGCATTAAAGATCCTTTTCGAGGATTTTGACATTGCCGCCTTTCTTCCGGAACTGTCGGCACTCCTCGGCTGGATCGAGCTGATCCTTCGGCTGATCGTAATGGCGACACCGCTGCTTCTGCTGTTTTTTGGACTGCTTTACCTGCTGGCGCCCCCAAAGGAAGCCAACTACGGCTTGGGCTATCGCTGCTGGTGGGGCATGGCAAGTTTGGAATCCTGGCAGTATACCCAACGCATTGCCGGTTTAATCTGGACCGCCCTGGGTGTGACGCTAACCATTATCATGGCGCTCATTTGCAACGCATTCCGCCGCATGGAGCCGATGGATATGGTTTGGACAGCTGCCGGCTGCATGATCTGGGAACTGGTTCTGACAGTTGCGTCCTGCGTTGCCGTGAACGTTCTGGTGATTTTAAAGTTCGACAAAAATGGTTACCACCGGGAAAAAGAATAAAGTTGCCGGAGCAGTCTGCTGCTCCGGTTCTTTTTATGCCCCAAAACGCATACACTCTACCAAAAAAGCAGGGGGTATGATTATGAGTTATCGCATTACGGATCTGCACTGCAAGGAAGTCATCTGCATTTGCGATGGCAGACGGCTGGGTTTTGTGTCCGATGTGGAGGTGGAGATCCCCTCCGGGCAAGTGGTTTCCATTATCGTACCCGGCCCGTGCCGCCTGTTTGGCGTTCTCAACGGACGGGACGAATTTATCATTCCCTGGGACTGCATTCGCAGGATCGGCCCGGATATTATCCTGGTTGACATGAAGCCGGACACCTGCCGCCATCCAAGGAAAGCTCCCATGTGGTTTTTAGGCTAAAATTGCAGAATATTTTTATAAAATTTTGGAAAAAATACTTGCAAAATGCAATTGCATCGGCTATAATATGTCGGCATGGGTATGCCCATGACAATTTTAACGCCACACACCCGGTGATCGGCAGCCCCCGTGTCCTGCTTTCAGGACGGGCTTTCCGAGATGAACGGGGTGGAGGAAAAAACAAAAGGAGATTTTAAAAATGGCAGTCGTATCTATGAAACAACTCTTGGAGGCCGGCGTACACTTCGGTCACCAAACCCGTCGCTGGAACCCCAAAATGGCCCCCTACATCTACACCGAGCGTAACGGCATCTACATCATCGATCTGCAAAAGACCGCTAAGAAGCTGGATGACGCTTACAACTTCGTCCGCGAGATCGCTGCCAACGACGGCAACGTTCTGTTCGTTGGTACCAAGAAGCAGGCTCAGGATGCCATCAAGGAAGAAGCTATCCGTTGCGGCGGCTACTATGTAAACGCCCGCTGGCTGGGCGGTATGCTCACCAACTTCCGTACCATGCGCAGCCGTATCGAGCGTCTGGCTCAGCTGAAAAAGATGGAAGAGGACGGCACTTTCGCAATGCTGCCCAAGAAGGAAGTTATCAAGCATCAGGGCGAAATTGAGAAGCTGGAAAAATACCTGGGCGGCGTTAAGGAAATGAAGAAAATCCCCGCTGCTCTGTTCATTGTCGACCCCCGCAAGGAGCGTAACGCAATTGCTGAGGCTCGCAAGCTGAACATTCCCATCGTGGCTATTGTGGACACCAACTGCGATCCCGATGAGATCGATTACGTGATCCCCGGCAACGACGATGCAATCCGCGCCATCCGCCTGATCGCTGCCGCTATGGCAAGTGCTGTGATCGAAGGCCGTCAGGGCGAAGACGCTGTTGCTCAGGTCGTTGAGACTGAGGAAACCGTAGAAGCTGCCGAAGTTACCGAGGCAGAATAATTCGAAGGAGGATACTACTATGGCATTTTCTGCACTGGATGTAAAGAAGCTCCGCGAAATGACCAACGTCGGTATGATGGACTGCAAGAAGGCTCTGGAAGCTACCGACGGTGATATGGATAAGGCCGTTGACTGGCTCCGTGAAAAGGGTCTGGCCAAGGCCGCTAAGAAGGCTGACCGCATTGCCGCTGAGGGTGTAGCTTACGCTACCGTGATCAACGGCGTTGGCGTCGTCATCGAAGTCAACTCCGAAACCGACTTTGCCGCTAAGACCGATGCTTTCCTGGATCTGGTCAAGAACCTGGCTGAGGTCGTTGCTGTTCACAACCCCGCTGACGTGGACGCTCTGAAAGCTTGCACCTACCCCAACTCCAACCTGACCGTCACTGAGATCATGCAGGAGAAGGTCATGTCCATCGGCGAGAACATGCAGATCCGCCGCTTTGCCCGTTACGCTGAGAACACCTCCGTTGCTTATGTTCATGCCGGTGGTTCCCATGGCGTTCTGGTCAACCTGGCTGTGGAAGGCGGCATCGATGCCACTGAGATCGGCAAGAACGTTGCGATGCAGATCGCTGCTATGAAGGCTAAGTACTGGGACAAGTCCCAGGTTCCCCAGGAAGATGTGGATAAGGAACTGGCTGTGCAGATCTCCATCATGGACAACGATCCCAAGATGGCTTCCAAACCCGCTGAGGTGAAGGAAAAGATTGCGCAGGGCAAGATGGCTGCTTTCTACAAGGAAATGTGCCTGTTGCAGCAGGAATTCGTCCGCTCCGACCTCTTTAAGGGCGACGTGGCCGGCTACATTGGCGATGCTTCCAAGAAGCTGGGCGGCAAGGCTACCTTTGTTGATGCAATCCACTACACCAAGGGTGAAGGCATCGAGAAGAAGGAAGAGAACTTCGCTGACGAAGTGGCTGCTCAGATCGCTGGCGCTGGCAAATAATCAAAACTCAAAATCCCGGCTGGGTACTCCCCCGCCGGGATTTTTTCTTGCGCTCAGATACAAACTGTGCTACCATAAAAGAAAAATCGTGAGGTGCGTCATGAAAAAATTGCTCATCACCGGATTCGATCCCTTTGGCGGTGAAAGCTGCAACCCGGCCTGGGAAGCAGTAAAGCTTTTACCGGACACTGTGGGCGATTATATGTTATGTAAACTGGAAATCCCCACCGTATTCGGCATTGCTGCCCAAACCGTGCTGCATGCGGCAGAAAAAGGGCACCCCCACACCATTCTCTGCATCGGCCAGGCAGGCGGCAGAACCAATGTAACCCCGGAGCGGATCGCTGTAAATATCCGGGACGCATCGATCAAAGATAATGCGGGTAACCAACCCAAAGGCGAAACCGTCGACCCCCACGGGCCTGCCGCATACTTTTCCACCCTACCGGTGGCAGATATGGCCGCAGCCATTGAAAAAGTGGGTCTGCCTGCAGCCGTATCCAACTCTGCCGGCACATTCGTATGCAACGACACCTTATACGCTCTTTTGCACCACTATGCGGGCACCTCTGTGCGGGTAGGCTTTATCCACGTTCCTTACCTTCCCCGGCAAGGCTCGCCCAGCCTTCCCTTGGAGGACACAGTAAAAGCCCTATGCGCCGCCATTGAAGCCATATAAAGAATGCTCTTGGGCACCGCCCAAGAGCATTCTTTTTATTCAGATCACATGCAGTGCGATAAGCACCTGAGTTACCACAAACGCAGCATAAACCGCCAGAAGCACACCGCCTTGCCAGCGATACAATTTTCCTTTGAACAATGCGGGCAGCGTCATCAGCGCCATAACACCCACCATCAGAGGAATTTCCAACACCAAGGAAGTATTCAATCCGAAGATGGTGCTTCCTACGGGCACTTCAAAGGGCGACACCGTTACCGCAATGCCGGAAACCAGCACCAGGTTGAAGATGTTTGCACCGATAATGTTACCCAAGGACAATGCGCCATGACCCTTTACCAATGCAGTAATGGCGGTTACCAGTTCCGGCAAGCTTGTGCACAGCGCCACGATGGTCACGCCTACCACTTCCGTGGGGATACCAGCCATAGTTGCCAAGGATACAGAAGAGCCTTCCAGCATATCCGCACCCACAGCGATCAAGCCTGCGCTGACGATCAAAAGCACAACATCTTTCAGTAAAGATCCCTCAGCCGATTCCTCTTCATGTTCCTCCACTTCGTCCGGCTTTTGAATACCCTGGCGAACAGTCAGCACCATATACACCGCAAACACCAGAAGCATTACGATACCCAGCCACCGATCAAACGTGCCAAAGACGTAAGCCGCTACCACATAAATCGCCGCAGACAGGAAGAAAAACAGCACCGGCATGGAAATGGCTTTCCGATTCACGGGAGCAGGACGAATGGCGATGGTCAATGCGGCAATTAACGCTGTATTGCAGATAATAGAACCGATGGCATTGCCGTAAGCGATTGCGCCATTTTGGTTCACCGCGGCAGTGGCAGACACCATGACCTCCGGCAAAGTCGTACCGATGGAAACAACCGTAGCGCCAATAATGATCTCCGGCACCCGAAAACGCTTTGCGATTCCGGAAGCACTGTCCACGAACCAGTCGCCGCCTTTGACCAGCAGCACCAAGCCAACAACAAACAAGGCCACAGATCCCAACAAAGAATCCGTCAAGCCATTGTACCAGGTTAAAAGAGCACCCATAATTTATCTCCTTTGTAAAACATTATCCGTAACATAATAGCACACTCTTCTTCCCTTGTCTACCCAAAACACCTTGACAATTTTCTAAAATCGTAGTACAATTTCAAAAAAGAATAAGACAGTTCGTAACCATCCTGTCTATAAACAAAACTAGGGATTCAGATGGGCGCAATATGTGCTCATTTTTTGTAGATGGGTGCGTTCTGCTCCCATTTTTTTATTTTTGTTGAGGTGTAAAGATTTTATGCAAAAAAAGACTCGATTTTTGGCCCACGCAGCCATGATCGGTGCCCTATATGCGACTTTGACCCATTTGCAAAACATTTTACTGCCCGGCTCTGCCACATGGGCAATTCAATTTCGCATCTCCGAGGCACTGTGCGTGCTGGCGCTATACTCCCCTACGGCCATTGCAGGCCTCAGCATCGGTTGTTTGCTATTCAACTTGTCCTACGCAGGCGCTTTACCTCTGGACTTTGTCTTGGGAACGGGCGCAACGCTTTTGGCAACTGCCGCCATGTGGCTGACCCGTAATGTGAAAATCAAAGGTTTTCCCCTGCTATCATTGCTGATGCCCGCCATTTTGAATGCCCTGCTGGTAGGCTGGGAGCTTAGCATATACATTGGCGGTGCATTTTGGCTCAACGCGGCCTATGTGGCCATTGGAGAGCTGGCGGTTCTGTTTGTTTTGGGATCTGCCCTTTATTACACGATCCAGAGCCGACATCTGGATGCACGCCTCTTTGGCAAATAAAAAGCTGTACGAAATTCGTACAGCTTTCTTTTTTATTCCAAACCCAAAATTTCTTTCAGCATCTTCCCTACTTGCTCCAACCGTCCCTCCTGGAAAGGACTTTCCAGGCCCGCAGATTGGACAAACGAGAGGAAATACTCTTCCTCCGTAGTCAGCTGCTGCTCATACAACGAAAGGCCCGCACCGGGCGTCTGACGCTCCTTTTGATAGATCTGCACCGCTCCATCGTTGCTGACCACATAGCTGATGATGTACATAGGATTGGTAAAGAAATGGGTGATCCGCACATAACTCCGGCTATCCCAATTCCAGGTATCAAACCCATATGCTTTTCCCACCTGCTCATAAAGAGCATGGACATTTTCCACTGTCAGCGCATCACCGGTCAGAGCATACACCTGCTGCTCAAAGCTAGCATAGGCCGCCTGCTCCACATAAACGCTGAGGCAATCCGCCATTTTCAATTTCTCCATATCCGGTCGGTTGCCACCATAGCACAAGCTGAGCAGCTCCATGCCCTGGGAGAACACTTCCGCCACATCCACGCCCGCAACAGATCCGCCGGAGGCATAGTCATTACAGAAATGGCCAAATTCGTGGGCAAAAGTCAGCTGATCATACACCGTTCCCCGGGGATTGACGAAAATATAAGGAGAATAATAATTGCTCAGATACACTTCAAAAGAAGCGTTATACTTATTTGCACCGGCAGAAATATCATAAAGATTTCCCTGCTCCATACGTCGAAACGCCTGGTATACCATACCACCCATTGCCTTGGCGGTCTCTTTTACATAAAGGAACGTCTCGTTTTCGGTGCTTTGTGTCGCGCCTAAATACCAAACCGGATTTCCCGCCAGCTGACGGTACACCGGCACTAAATATTCCAGAACCTGTTCTGTCAGCACCGCTGCCTGGGCAGGCGTATAATCTCGATAATAGTAATAATCATAGGCAAAGCTGGCATAATCCTCATAACCGGCTTCTTTGGCCATTTCCTGACGTACCCCGACCAACTGTACATAAAGCTCTGCCATCTGCGCACCGTAATTTTCGTAATACGCATCGGAATACGGATCCTCCCCGGAAGCTAGCGCATTGAGCTCATAATACTGGCTCTGCAACTGGGCTTCCTGCTCTGCCAACGCAGTAAACGCCTCTGTCCAAACGCTTTCGCCCTGAAAATCATCGAAAAAACCGGCACCGAAATAATTGTCCGCCTCCAACTGCTCTACAAGCTCGCTGTCTGCCAAGGCATAGAGCATGCGATCTAAAATAGAATTTACTTCCGTTGCCGCATCTAAGCAGTATTGATACTCTTCTCCCCAGTAAATATCCGTCAAGTCCTTGCAATAATAAATATCCGCAAGAGCGTAATTAGTATAAAAGTCATGATAGCATTCGTAAAACGCATAAACATCCTCCATCAGACGCTCCACGTTTTTCTGCTCCGGAATCTGATCCTGCACTTTCTGTGCGGCGCTGCGAAGAGCGCTCACATTTGGACGCGTATAGCGCATATTCTCGAATTTGATGTTCGGCATTAAAAAGCCGCCATCAAACAGGCCGCAGCCACCCAACAGCAAGGACACCGTTAGGCACAGTGCCAATATTGCCAGCCAAACCTTCCGCATGGTATCACACCTTTCTTTCGCCCTTACCATACCACACTCACCCCTTTTTTTCAACCGCTTCTATTAGAAAATGTGCGTACCGTTTTCACGGTACGCACAATTATTATTAAATTTCTTCCAAAATCAGCTTAAATGCACCCCAGGCGCCGGCATCATTGCCCAGTGTGGCAAGAGAAAACTGCACCGTTTCCGAAGCATGGTAAACATAGCGCCCAAAGGCATTTTTGACTCCATTCAAAAGCGGTTGTCCTGCGCGGCTGACACCGCCGCCCAGAACGATTCTTTCCGGATCCACCACGCAGCAGATATTCGCAAGGAATTGGCCGATATAGTCATATACCTGCTCCAAAACCTCCCGGGCAAGAGTGTCACCGCTCTCTGCCGCATCAAAAACGTCCTTGCAAGTAAACTCCGGTTTGTCCCGCAAAGCACTTTCACCCGGCTGTTCCAGCCGCTTTTTCGTCAACCGCACAATGCCGGTAGCAGAGCAAAACTGCTCCACACAGCCACGCTTGCCGCAATTGCAGTAGGTTTCCTCCCGGGGCTCGATCACCATGTGTCCGATCTCTCCGCCACCGCCATGAACACCGCAAACCTGCTTTCCATCCACGATAATGCCACCGCCAACACCGGTGCCAAAGGTAGCCAGCACCATATTATCGCAGCCTTTTCCGCCGCCTACCCAGCTTTCACCCAGCGCAGCTACATTGGCGTCATTTCCCACTTGCACCGAAAAACCTGTCAGTTTCTGCAAATGGCTTTTTACATCTACCACGCCCCAACCCAGATTGTCGCAAATGTGCACCACGCCGTAGCGATCTACGGGACCCGGAACACCAATGCCGATACCAAGGATCTGTTCTTTCCGGTAGCCGTTTTCCTGTATAAAGCATTCCACCGATCGGGCAATATCCGGCAGGATCTGCGTACCGGCATTTTCCGTTACCGTAGGGATCTCCCATTTATGGAGCATTACCCCATCTTCTCGAAAGAATGCCAATTTCACAGTAGTTCCGCCCAAATCTACGCCAAAACCATATCTCATAAATATTCTCCTGCCGCGAGATCAGCCAACGCCCATCAAGATCTGCGCCAATG
This sequence comes from Faecousia sp., assembly GCA_045647845.1. Taxonomy (GTDB): domain Bacteria; phylum Bacillota; class Clostridia; order Oscillospirales; family Oscillospiraceae; genus Faecousia. The sequence continues at coordinate 48,657 of JAZRMV010000001.1, read as the reverse complement.
CCGAATCTGCATCCAGAATGACCGTCTTTTCCTCACCGGTCAAGCTATTTTTCAGCGCTTCCAAAGCAAGGGTAAACTCATAAAATTCCTTTTTATCCTTGTTGTTATAAGCCTCAGCCAGCAAGCGCATATACTCCGCTTCGCCTTCTGCTTCCAACTTAGCCGCCTCTGCCTTGGCATTGGAGATCAGAATATTGACCTTCTTATCCACTTCATTGCGGATCACAGAAGCTTCCAGATTGCCCTCTGCGGTATACTTTTCAGCCATCTGATTCCGTTCAGAGATCATACGGGTGTACACAGCATTCAGATTGGAATTGGGCAAGTCAAACTGTTTGATCTTCACATCTTCCACCCGGATACCGTAAATTTTCGCCTGCTCATCTACCTTGGCAGCGATGCCGTCGTAGATCTCGTTACGCTCTGCGCCATCATTCATATTGATGATGTCCGCCTGCGCCAGCGTGCTCATGGTGTTTTTCAGCGCAGTGTAGGTGATGGCATCCAGGCGCTCCTCCGCCTTGGCGGTAGAGCCCAGGGCACGATAAAACTGCTGAGGATCCACAATAGACCACAAAACATAGCAGTCCACAGTCATATTCTGCTTATCAGAGGTAAGCACTTCACTGGGGGGAATATCATAAAACTGGGTTGCCTTATTAAAATACTTCACAGAATCCACAAAGGGGATCTTAAAATGCGCGCCGGGCTCCGCCTGCACCTGCACGATCTCAGAAAAGCGGAATACGCAAGCAAATTCATTTTCCTCCACAGTATAAAAACCAGCGGATGCAACAACGATCAGCAGCACAACCACGGCTGCGGCAATGATCCATTTTTTCATATCGATTCTCGCCTCCTTAATTATTTGATCAGCGATTCCAGAGGTAACAGCATATTCACATCGTCACCGGAACCTGTGTTGATATACACCTTCACGCCCGGCAAGATCTGGGAAATGGCTTCGTAATACATGCGGGAGCGGGTAATTTCAGGATTTAACTTGTACTCACCATAGCGAGCCTCAAACATTGCCACCGCTTCCACTGCCTCATTGATGCGCTTCTGCTTCAAATACTGAGCATTTTGCAGCAATTGGTCTGCCTGCGCCTGAGCCTTGGGCAGCTCTGCGTTCTGGTAAGCAACTGCCTGGTTTACCACCGCTTCTGCATTCTGCTTTGCGGTCTCCACCGCCTTAAAGGCTTCCACAACTTCCTTCGTGGGAGGTTCAGAATCCTGAATACGCACATCTACCAGCGTCAAGCCGATGTCATATTTCGCCAGAATATCGACCACAAGTTCCTTCACCTGCATCTGAATATTCTCCTTACCGGTGGTCAGCACCGCATCAACTGTGGACGAACCAACCACGTTACGCACCTGACTCTGGATCAAGTTCCGCAAAATGATCTCCGGCATATTGGAAGAATACAAATATTGCACCGGATCGGAAATTTTGTACTCCACAAAGAAATCTACATTTACAATGTTGTAGTCACCGGTGATCATAGTCGACTCGTCAGAATTGGACTTATAATTTCCACCGTCATCGGTAGAATAGCCAAGCTGGATCTTCTGGTACACATTCACATCTACTTTGTGCACTTCCTGGATGCCAAAGGGCAGTTTAAAATGCAAACCTGCGCCGGTGATATCCGTCACCTTGCCAAAGGTGGTCACCACAGCCTGCTGCTTATCGTCTACTGTATAGAAGCAGGTCAACACGCCCACCGCTATCAGCAAAATCACCGCAGCCGTCACCACACGCTTAAAAAACTTTTTAGGATCGACTTGTACATCGGGCTTGCGAAACTTGAAATTGTACATTCCGTTTACATTCATTTTTTATGCCTCCTTATATACATTTACTGTACTTTGCAAAGATTTTACCATGCCTTCCGCCTGCTGCCGCAGCTGCGCAGCTGCCCATGCCGTGAGCATGACCCGCAGCACCTGCGCTACCCGCTCTTTTGCTCCGGGTATCGGCTCCTGATAATCAGAAAGGAGCTCCTCCAAATACCGATCCCGACCTTGTGCATTGTGCATACGGGCATAATCCGAAGCCAACCGAACAAAGAGAAAATACAGCACAGAGTCATCGATCAGATCGTCTGCCTCATTATCCAATTCACCGTTAATATAAGACAGCAAGCCGCAGATCTGCTCCATCGGCAAAGCGGATTTGAGCATGTTGATATTGAGTATTCTGCAAAGCTGTCTGATGGAATAGCACTTGTTCACCGGGCCGGTCAAAAAACCGCGCTTGACCCAATTTTGTATGGTGTAAGGCTCTAATCCGGTCAAGCGTGACACTTGACTAAGCACCATGCCCCCTGCCAGAAATATTGCCCGAAACTTCTGCTCTATCAGCGCTGCATCTTCCCGCTGTGCTGTAATGACCGTTCCGGGAATGATCCACTCCATTGCTTCACTTCCTTTCCTATCATAGTAACTCGATTGTATCATATGGTCATATAATTGTCAATAACAATCTGTTAACTATTTTTAAATTTTTTCTAAACTTCTAACTTTCTACGTTCTTTTCGCTTGCCTTTCCCGCACTTTTACTGTAACATAGATACAGATATATTATTCTGAAAAGGATGGATACCAACTATGATCAAAGTGGATATTTCCAATGTATGGGGTCAGCTGTCTTTGCCGGACCTGCTGAGCATTGAAAAAGACATTGCTGCAGCCCACATGACCCTCACCGAGGGAACCGGCGCAGGCAACGATTTTCTCGGTTGGCTCTCACTGCCCACTGCCCAAGAAACCGACGAGATGCGCCGCATCCGGATCGCCGCAGAACGAATTCGTTCCGATTCCGATGTGTTTGTCGTAGTCGGCATTGGCGGCAGCTATTTAGGACCTCGCGCAGCGATCGAACTGATGCAAGGCTGCAACCGGAACATCGGCAAAGGCAAGGGCGATCCGCAGATCCTTTTTGCCGGCAACACCCTGTCCACTCGGGCATGGAACGAGCTTGTAAAATTGCTTGACGGTAAGGATTTCTCCATTGCTGTGATCTCCAAATCCGGCACTACCACAGAGCCCGCCATCGCTTTCCGTAGTTTAAAATGGATGTTAGAACGCAAATACGGCACCGACGGTGCAAAAAAGCGCATCTACGCCATCACCGACCCTTGCAAGGGCGCACTGCGCCAGATGGCCACAGAAGAAGGCTGGGAAACCTTCTCTATTCCCCCCGCAGCCGGTGGCCGTTTCTCCGTTTTGACTCCCGTGGGTCTTTTGCCCATGGCCGTAGCAGGCATCGATATCCGTCAGGTAATGGCCGGTGCAGCAGAGGCGATGCAAAACTACAACTATGTCCGCTCCTTTGAGAACCCCGTTTGGCTTTACACCGGTGTGAGAAATCTGCTGTACCGCAACGGCAAGGCGCTGGAAATTTTTGTTTCCTACGAACCCGGCTTCCGGATGCTGGGCGGCTGGTGGCAGCAGCTCTTCGGTGAGTCCGAGGGCAAGGACGGCAAGGGCATTTTCCCGGTGGCCGCCGAATTTACGGCTGATCTGCACAGTCTGGGTCAGATGATCCAGCAGGGCGAACGCAACTTGTTTGAAACGATGATCCGCTTTGATCCTCCGACAGAGCAGGTTGTGATCGGTTCTGACGCAAAGAACTTAGATGGCTTAAACTATTTGGCTGGAAAAACTCTGGATTTTGTTGACGAACAGGCATATCAGGGAACTTTGGCAGCCCATGTGGACGGTGGCGTTCCGGTCATCACCATAGATATGGGTGAACTCAATGACGCAAAGTTGGGTGAAATCTTCTACTTCCTGGAACTATGCTGCGGTGTCAGCGCCTACATTCTGGACGTCAACCCCTTCAATCAACCGGGCGTGGAATTTTACAAAAAGAATATGTTCCAACTGCTTGGCAAACCCGGCTACGAAAAGCAATAAATTTTCTTCTCATTTTGCAATTGGCTATTGCAAAATAATCTGAGAACTGTTAAAATATAGACAGAGCCGATACCGGCACAGCAAAGGAGGAAAAATCCTATGATTCAAATTATTATGGGCCTGAAAGGCACCGGCAAAACCAAGAAGCTGCTGGACTCTATCAACCAGGCACTGCTCAGCGCCAATGGCGACGTAGTCTGCATTGAGTACGGCAAAAAATTAACCTACGATGTAAATTACCGGGTTCGCTTGGTAGACTCCCAAGAGTACGCCATCAATTCCAGTGATATGCTCAAAGGCTTTTTGAGCGGTCTGCATGCCGGCAACTTTGATATTACCAACGTATTTATCGACAATCTGTATAAGACCATCGGTACCGATCGGGCAACCGGTGAAGCTTTTGTGGCTTGGTGCGCAGAATTCGCCAAGACCAACAACATGAACATCACCATCACCATCTCTGACGACCCCGCTTTGGCTTCCGAAGCGATGAAGCAGTATCTGTAATTTTTACTTATCAAGCACGTCGCGAAAGCGGCGTGCTTTCTTTTCCTCGCATGAAGCGCCTATTTCGGTGCATGATAGTAAAGGAGGGATCAAAATGAAAACCGGCTTGATTTTAGAAGGCGGCGGCAGCCGTGGTGTATTTACCTCGGGCGTGCTGGATCTGCTGCTGCAAGAAAACATCACCTTTGACTACTGCATCGGTGTTTCTGCGGGCGCTGGAAATGCCATGTGCTATAAATCCCTCCAGAAAGGCAGAGCCTTTTCTCTGCTGGGCTCCATAGAAGGCCGTCGCTATTACGGCTTGACCCAAGCCAGAAAATCCAGATCCTTTGTAAATTTACATTTGCTGTATCACACGCTCAGCGAATCAGGGCCGTTTCCCTTTGATTTTAAGGCTTACCGGGACAATCCCATGGAATGTGAATTTGTGCTAACCTGCTGTGAAACGGGTCAAGCGGAATATTTTCAGGAAGAATACAATCAAACCCGCCTGCAAAATGTTGTTATGGCAAGCTGTTCTTTGCCTGGATTTTGTCCGCCCGTTTTCCTGGACGGTAAACACTATCTGGACGGCGGCATAGCCGATGCCATGCCGGTGCAGCGGGCTCTTGACAAAGGCTGCGACAAGCTCCTTCTGGTCACCACCAAGCCGCCCAGTTCTCTGCGCCCCATGGATTACCGAAAAATGCGGCTGCTGATGGAAAAGCTTTACCGAAAGAAATATCCCGCCCTGTTTCATCAGCTTATGACCCGTGCGGATCGATATTTTGCGCAGCTGCAAGAAATCCTTGCCTTAGAGCAAAAAGGCGTAGTCTATGTGCTGCGGCCTGAACGCTGCCCCTTAAAAATGCTGGATACCGACCCGGATAAGCTCCGGGAATACTATAACCACGGTCGCGCCGTGGGCACGGAACACCTACCCGCCCTATTGGAATTTCTCAAATGATCATAAAAGGTGCGCTGCGAATTTTTGCAGCGCACCTTTTATCTGTTTTTGGCGGATTTTTTATCCGGAAGTTTACATTTAGGCTATGATTTTCCTCCGATTTGTGGTATACTGATTAAAATCAGAACAAAATTGCCATGACAAAGGAGATTTCTCATGGGACTGTTTACAAAAATGTTTGGCACCCGTTCTCAGCGGGAACTGAAAAAGATTCAGCCGCTGGTAGACCGTGTCTTGCAGCTGGAAGAAGAATATACCGCGCTTTCTGATGACGCGTTAAAAGGCAAAACCGAAGAATTCCGCAGCCGTCTGAATCAGGGCGAGACCCTGGACGACCTGCTGCCCGAGGCCTTTGCCGCCATTCGGGAAGCCGCATGGCGTGTTTTGGGTATGAAACCCTACCCGGTGCAGATCATCGGTGGCATTATTTTGCACCAAGGCCGGGTGGCGGAAATGAAAACCGGTGAAGGCAAGACCCTGGTGGCAATTCTGCCTTGCTACCTCAATGCGCTCACCGGCCGTGGCGTTCATGTGGTCACCGTCAACGACTATCTGGCTCGACGGGACTCGGAATGGATGGGAAAAGTATATCGCTACATGGGTTTGACCGTTGGCTTGATCGTTCCCGATATGAGCCCGGCAGATCGCCGCGTCAGCTATGCCGCAGACATCACTTACTGCACCAACAACGAACTCGGCTTTGACTACCTGCGTGACAACATGGCCATCTATAAGCAGGAACTGGTGCAACGGGGTCATGCCTTCGCCATCGTGGACGAAGTGGACTCCATTCTCATTGACGAAGCCAGAACACCGCTGATCATTTCCGGCAAGGGTGAAGATTCTTCAAAGCTGTACGAAATGGCAGATTACTTCGTTTCCACATTGCGCAAGAAAGTGTTTGCCAAGACAGAAGATAAAGAAGTACAAGACAACTACGACTGCGACTACTTTATCGACGAGAAAAACCGCAGTGTCTCCCTGACCGCCAGTGGCATTGAAAAAGCCGAAAAATATTTTGGTGTGGAAAACCTGGCAGACGCGGAAAACTCCACCCTCTCCCACCACATCAACCAAGCCATGAGAGCCCGGGGCTTAATGAAAAAAGACATTGACTATGTGGTAAAAGACGGCCAGATCATCATTGTAGACGAATTTACCGGCCGTTTGATGTACGGAAGACGCTATAACGAAGGTCTGCACCAGGCCATCGAAGCCAAAGAGCGAGTAACCGTTGCCGGCGAAAGCAAGACCCTTGCTACCATCACCTTCCAGAATTTCTTCCGTCTGTACGACAAGCTTTCCGGCATGACCGGTACCGCTCTCACCGAAGAGGAAGAATTTGCGACCATCTACCATCTGGACGTGGTGGAGATCCCCACCAACCGTCCCATTGCCCGTCTCGATCACAGCGACGTGGTGTATAAGACCGAGATCGGTAAATTCCGCGCCATTATTCAGCAAGTAAAGGAATGCTACCAAAAAGGCCAGCCGGTTCTGGTCGGTACCATCTCCATCGAAAAGAGTGAGGTCCTCTCCAAGCTACTCAAACGAGAGGGCATTCCCCACAACGTTCTGAACGCCAAATATCACGAGCAGGAAGCCCAGATCGTAGCTCAGGCAGGTAAATTTGGCGCTGTGACCATTGCCACCAACATGGCCGGCCGTGGTACGGACATCGTGTTGGGCGGTAATGCGGACTTCATGGCGAAAAACGAACTGCGCAAGCAGGGTACGCCCGAAGAACTCATTGCCGAAGCCGACTCCTACGCTGAAACCGATGATCAGGAGATTTTGGCAATCCGCAGCAAATATGAGCAGCTTCTGAGCGGCTACAAGGCCGCCATTTCTCAGGAAGCACAGCAGGTGCGTGACGCAGGCGGTCTTTTCATCATCGGCACAGAGCGCCATGAGTCCCGTCGAATTGACAACCAGCTTCGCGGCCGCTCCGGCCGCCAGGGTGACCCGGGCGAAAGCCGTTTTTATCTGAGCTTGCAGGACGATCTAATGCGTCTTTTCTCCTCGGATCGGGTGTTCGGTCTGATGGAAAGTCTGGGCCTTGACGAGGACACGCCCATTGATGCGAAAATTCTTTCCGGTGCAGTGGAAAACGCCCAGAAGAGCGTAGAAAGCCGGAACTTCCGCGCCCGTAAAAGCGTCCTGGAATACGACGATGTAATGAACACCCAGCGTGAGATCATCTACGCCCAGCGGCAAAAGGTGCTGGACGGTGAAGATCTGCGGGAAAATATGATGAACATGCTGCGCAGCACCATTGAAAACACCATCGACGAAGATCCTGACAGCGCTTTGGCCAAATTCCAGGGCATATTCATCCCCCGGGGCAGCCTCAGCGCAGAAGATTGCACCAATCCGGACAAGGTCTACGATCTGGCGGTGCAGGTCTACGAACGCAAGGAAGCCTCCCTCACGCCCACCGTCATGCGGGAATTAGAGCGTGTGGTCATGCTCCGTGTGGTCGACGAATACTGGATGGATAACATCGATGCCATGGACGATCTGAAACAAGGCATCGGTCTGCGGGCATACGGCCAGCACGATCCGGTCATTGCCTATAAAGAAGAAGGCTTTGAGATGTTCCAGAACATGATCCAGGCCATTCGGGAAGAAACCATTCGCCGCATTTTCCTGGTGCAGCTGAAACCCCAGCAGGAAGTAAAGCGAGAAAAAGTGGCGAAGGAAACCGGCACTACCGCATCCGGCCAGTCTGTTTCCAAACCCCAGCCCATTCGCAACAAAGACAAAAAAGTCGGTCCCAACGATCCTTGCCCCTGCGGCAGCGGTAAAAAGTACAAAAAGTGCTGCATGCAAAAGGATAAGGCCGGCAGCGCCCAGTAAAATCAATTTAAGCGGAGCATCACTATGGCTGTTATTCTTAACAAATCCGGCAACCTGGAATATTTGATTGCAGAAGATCTGACTGTTCCCCACTGCTTCACCACCCGCCAGGGCGGTGTAAGCCAGGATCATCTTTCTTCCATGAACATCGCTCATCACCGGGGCGATGAGCCGGAAAATGTGGTGCGCAATTTCACTATTTTGGGCAACGCCATCGGTTTTGATCCCGAAAAAGCCGTGCTTTCCCACCAGATTCACACAGATGTGATCCGGGTGGTTACCGAAAAAGATTGCCTGGGTCTTGACCACCATGCCTATCCCGTGTGCGATGGTTTAATCACCGCCACACCCGGATTGGTTCTGGTGATTTTCACTGCTGACTGCACGCCCATTTTATACCACGATCCGATCACCGGTACGGTGGCTGCGGCACACGCCGGCTGGCGTGGCACCGCAGCCGACATTGCCGGAAAAACCGTGCGTGCCATGGTGGAAAACTTTGGCTGCAAGCCGGAAGATATCCGCTGCGCCATCGGTCCCAACATCGGTTCGTGCTGCTTTGAAACCGATCCGGAAGTTCCCGAAGCGATAATACAAACCTTCGGAACTGCCGCAGAAGAATGGATCCGCAGTCAAGGCGATAAATATTATGTAAACCTAAAAGAGATCAACGCACTGGCTCTGAGAAGAGCCGGCGTGACCCACATTGAGATCAGCACTGCCTGCACCATGTGTGAGCATGAGCGCTACTGGTCTCACCGCTACACCAAGGGGCTTCGCGGCTCTCAGGGTGCGATCATTGTTTGCAAGGAGGGATAATATGAAGCGTTTTCTGGCACTGCTTTTATGTGCGGCAATGCTATGCGCCATGCTTTCCGGCTGCAACCAGGAAGAAGCGCCCTATATTCCCACCGGTGATGCATTGGACGACGGCACCGGCAATACCCAAAAGCCGAACACCAACCTTTCGGAACAAAACATCACCATGATCTACTACCCCAACCGCTCCATGAACCCCTACACTTGTACGGACTATACCAACCGGGCACTGTTTCCTCTGATATACCAAGGGTTATTCCATATGGATCGGGACTATAATGTTTCTCCCGTTCTTTGCGAAAGTTACAGCGTCTCCGCCAATATGAAGACCTATACCTTCACCCTTGCCAAAGCCATGTTTTCCGATGGCACGATCCTGACCGCAGAGGACGTGGTGGCCAGTTTAAAAGCTGCCAAGGCGGGCGCTTATTACAAAGGACGTTTCCAGCACATCAGTTCCATTCAGGCAGATGGAGAAAATGTGGTCATCAAGCTAAGTACCGCCTACGAAAACCTGCCGCTGCTTTTGGATATCCCCATTGTCAAAGCATCTGAGGTAGAAGCTGCCAGCCCCTTGGGAACCGGCCCTTACATGATAGACAGCACCGTCAGCGGCCAGCGACTGCGTCGGCAGACTGTATGGTGGTGCAACGGTCAGGCTTCCTGGACGGTCAATGCCGCTTATATCCCATTAGTCAATGCAACCTCCCCCAGCCAGATCCGAGATCAGTTCGAATTTGCAGATGTGGGTTTGGTTTGTACCGACCCCGGCTCCGACACTTATGCGGATTACCGCTGCGACCGTGAGATCTGGGAAAGCGAAAACGGTCTGTTCTTATACCTGGTTTGCCATGCGGACAGTCCCGTTTTCTCCAACAATTCTGTTCGTCGCGCCCTGACCTATGCCATTGACCGGGACTATCTGGTGGAAAATTACTACCGAAAATACGCCCGCAGCACCACATTGCCCGCTTCCCCCGAATCGCCTTATTACAACGCAGAATTGGCAAAGCAATACACCTATAACAGCCAAAAGTTCATCGATGCACTGACCAACGCCAATATGCAAGGCGCATCAATTACTATGCTCATCAACGCAGATGACTCTCTACGGCTGCGTGTGGGTCGGCAGATCGCCAAAATGCTCACTACTTGCGGTCTGGAAGTGACATTAAAAGAAGTTTCTGGCGATAAATTCGTAGAAAATCTCCGTAACGGCACATATGATCTGTATCTGGGACAAACCAAGCTTTCCCCCAATATGGATCTATCTCCGTTCTTCAAAACAAACGGCTCGCTCAGCTATGGCGGCCTTGCAGACTCCGTGATCTACGAAATGGCAAAAGAAGCCCTCGCCAACCAAGGCAACTTCTACAACCTTTACAAGCTGGTTCTGGAAGACGCGCAGCTTTGCCCCATTCTGACCAGAAGTTACGCCATATATGCCACCCGTGGTCTGATCACAGATCTGAACCCCTCCCGGGATAATCTGTTTTACTATCACCTGGGCAAGACCATGGCTGATGCGCTGGTCAGCACCAATTAAACAATCAAGGGCGCCCCGTTTGGGGCGCCCCATTTTCATTTAGCAGCAGCCGCAGTTGTTATCGCAGCCGTTGTTGCCGTTGCCACCGCAGCAGCACAGCAAGAGGATCAGAATGATGATCCACCAGCAGTTGTTACCACCGAACATATTATTACCGCACATAAAGAATACCTCCAAGAATTATTCGAGCATTTCACTGCTCATTCCATGGTATTCCGCAGCCGGAAAAAGGTGCAGCGCCTCAGATCTGCTTTTTACAGTTCCCGCAGCGCATCTACCAACGCTGTCTTGCCGGCTGTCTTTTCGTCTTTGACCTTGATCACTCTTGCGGGGCAGCCGGCGACCACCGTATTGGGCGCCACATCGCTTACCACCACCGCACCGGCAGCAACTACACTGTTTTCACCAATGCGGCAGCCCTCGATCACCACTGCATTGGCACCGATGAGCACATTATCCTCTACCACAACAGGCGTTGCGGAGGCCGGTTCGATCACGCCAGCCAGTACCGCACCGGCACCCACGTGGCAATTCTTGCCCACCGTGGCTCTGCCGCCCAGCACTGCGCCCATATCGATCATCGTACCGTCACCAATGATGGCACCGATATTGATGATCGCGCCCATCATGATCACCGCATTTTTACCGATCTGCACCTGCTCACGAATGATTGCACCCGGCTCGATACGGGCAGGAATATCCTTCATATCCAGCATGGGAATGGCAGAATTGCGGCAGTTATTTTCAATCTCCACATGGACAAATTCATTGTTTTCCAGAACGGGACCGATGTCCTTCCAATCGCCAAAGACGATCTTGCAGCCCTCTGCGGCGGGAAAAACCCGGCAACCGGGAAACTCCACCGGCTCTTTTTCCCAGACATACACTTTTACCGGTGTTTTCTTCTCAGAAGTGCGGATATATTCGATAATTTCCTGTGCGTTCATACGTGGCGCTCCTTTGCTTTTTTTACATCGTATCACCAATCCGGCAAAAACACAAGACCAATAATTGACACTTTTTCTAAAATCGTCTATAATACTTTCAACAAACCTTTTAGGAGGCGTCTACCATGCAGATCATACAAGATCGCCGGCAGCTGCACCAGATCCCGGAGTTGGAACTGTGTCTTCCCAAAACAATGGCATATTTACGCCAGAGCTTGTCTGCCCTGGATTGTGAGATCTTTTCTCCGGTGGACAGCAGTTTGTGCGCCTTTTTTGACTTTGGCAAAAAAACCGCCATCGCTTTCCGGGCGGACTGCGATGCGCTGCCCATTGCAGAGCGCAGCAATGTTACTTACGCTTCCACCCACGAAGGAACTATGCACGCCTGCGGTCACGACGGCCACATGGCAATCCTTTTGGAGCTTGCCCGCAGACTGAACGAAAAAAAGGACCTGCCCCACAACGTTTTGCTGATTTTCCAGCCCGGTGAAGAAAATCCCGGTGGCGCGGAAAGAATTTGCAAGACCGGCCTATTGGAGCAATATCATGTGTCCGCAATTTTCGGTCTGCACCTTTGGCCCGGCCTGGAAAAGGGGAAACTGTTCAGCAAAGAAAATGCTATGATGAGCCATTCCAGTGAGATCAATGTGGACATTTACGGTAAGTCCGCCCACATTGGAAAGGCATCGGAGGGCATTGATGCCCTTGCTGCTGCCTCCGCCTACTACCAAGCGGTAACCGCATACGAAGCCGCCCTGCCCACGAATGTGCTGCGCTTGCTGAAATTTGGTGTTCTTCGCAGCGGCACTGTGCGAAATGCCCTTTCCGCCCATTCCCGGTTAGAAGGCTCTCTCCGGGCTTACGAGGATGATGTTTTTAACGATCTTCTAAACCATCTGTATATAGCGGCCAAACAAATTGAAGATCAATTCGGCTGCACGGTAAAAATCAGCTTTGAGGACGGCTACCCCGCTGTCACCAATCCTCCGGAACTGTGCCGCAAGATCCAGCAAATCGTTCCTTACGAGAAGCTGGACTGTCCCTGCCTGCCCTGCGAAGACTTTTCCTACTACCAGCAACGCACCCAAGGTATGTTCTTCTTCCTGGGCATTGGCGACACAGCACCCCTGCACGCCAACAATTTTGATTTTGACGAAGAAATTCTTTTGAAAGGCGCCGATTTCTTTGAACATCTGGCGGAAACTTTCCAATGATGACATTCAATCAATGTCTGGAACCCCTGCAACGCAGTGGTATCCGGAAATTCACCAATCTTGCCAAAACCGTTCCCTCTTGCGTGATGTTGACCATCGGAGAGCCGGATTTTGACACTCCGCAGCCCATCAAAGACGCAGCCGTCGCTGCTCTTACTGCCGGGCGCACCCACTACGCCCCCAACCAGGGTGTAGAAGCGCTGCGGCAGCAGATCGCTGCTTTTGAGACCCATCGGGGCATGGCCTGCACGGCAGAGCAAGTGCTGATCACTGCCGGTGCTACCGGTGCGCTGTTTACCGCTCTTTTAGGCATTCTCAACCCCGGTGACCAGGTCATCATTCCTACCCCCGCATTTTCATTGTATGACACCATCACCACCGCTGCCGGTGGCATCAGCGTGCCTTATAACCTGAAAGATAGCGATTTTCAGATCACCAAGGAAAAGCTTGACCGGCTCATCACGTCGAAAACCAAGGCGATTGTGCTCAACTCCCCCCACAATCCCACGGGCACGGTACTGTCAAAAGAATCTCTGTCCGCAGTCAAAGCCGCTGTCCTGGGCAAACCCATCTGGGTCATTTGCGACAATGTCTATATGAATCTGGGAAATGATATTCCGGATCTAAGCACCGACAAGGATTTGAAAGACCAATTATTCTTGTGCCAAAGCTTTTCCAAACCCTATGCCATGACCGGCTGGCGGGTTGGCTACCTGATCGGACCTCAAACGATCATGGATCGGCTTTTACTGTTACACGCGGCAGAAGTTGCCGCCATTCCCACCTTCCTGCAAGATGCCTGCATTACTGCGCTAAGCACCGATACCACGCCCATGGCAGATGTATACACTAAGCGCAGAGCCTATGTTTGCGATCGTTTGCAGGAAATAGGGCTATCTTTCCCCAAACCGGAAGGGGCATTTTATGTATTTGCAGACATCTCCAAATACCAAATTCCCGACGAGGAATTCTGCACACGCATGATTACCGAAGCCAAGGTCGCCACCGTTCCCGGCTCCTGCTTTGGCTGTCCCGGGCACATTCGTATTTCCTACTGCTGTGCCGACGAGAATCTGAAAACCGGTCTTGATCGTCTGGAAGGATTCCTCCAAACCTTATAACACCCACAAGGCGCTGCATCATGCAGCGCCTTGCAGCATATTTGTCCCTTTTTAAGCATAGGCTTTCCCAAGGAGGGATCAATATGGGTGAAGAACGAATGGAAATGCCCCATAAACTGACATTGAATGAGCGGCGGCAGTTGACCGTTACCGGTGTAACAGAGGTTATCAGTTTTGACGAAGCTGCGGTGATCTTGCGCACCCAATCCGGCACGCTGCACATTCAAGGAAGAAATTTACAACTAAAAACCCTTTCTTTGGAGGGTGGACAAGTTGCGGTGGACGGTTCGGTGGCTGCGCTGATTTATGAAGAACCCAAGGAAAGCGGCAACTGGGTACGCCGACTGTTCGGATGACCACCCCGGAAATCGGCTTTTACCGATTGGCTGTCTCTTGTCTGACTGGTATCGTTTTAGGTCTTGTCTTTGACTTTTTGCGGCCTCTTCGACAAAAACGAACCTGCCTATGGGATCTGCTTTTTATGGTCGCTGCTTTTTTCCTGTGGCTGAATCTGAGTTTTGCCTTATGTCAGGGGGACTTCCGATTAGGCTACGGAGCCGGTTGCCTTGGCGCTTTTCTTCTATGGGAAAGCACCGGAAGCAGGATCGTTACCCCTCTGTTTTTTGCCATTTGGCGCCCATATTTGGTTATATATGGTTATTTCTGCGGTTTTTTGAAAAAATTTTTGAAAAAATCTCTGGTTTTTTTCAAAAAACTCTTTGCATACGGCAAAAAATGGGTTACAATAAATTGGAATGTTTTCTTGTCCATTCCAAAAAACAAAGGAGGTCGCCCCGATGGCAAAGTTCGAAAACCCCATGTCCAACATTCGGCTGGTTTACAAGCGCAGCTCCCGTCTGATCAAGTGCGTGGTTCTGTGCGCTATCGTGTTGTCTACGGTGACCCTTCTGACCATTCAGGCTCAGCTGCAAGGCGCCCAGGCGCGCAGAGATGCGCTGCAAAACCAAGCCGCCCAGTTAGAGCAGGAAAACGGTCAGCTGGAAGAAAACATTGATGACCTGGGTTCTATCGATTCTGTGGAGCAGATCGCAAAAGATGAATTGGGTCTTATGAACCCAGATACCGTAATCATGACCCCCAACAAGGACGGCAGCATCAATAAAGATCCCGGTGATCCCCAGTTCCCCGTATTAATGTGGATCTTCTGCATTGTGACGGTAGGGATTGCCGCACTGGTGTTGATCCTCGTCATTGAAAAAAAACACCAGCGAAACTCAAAATTCGCAATTTCCAGGAACTGATAAACTTTTTATTCTTAAATTGAAGGAAGCAAGACAAACTATGGAGTTCACCGTCGGTACGATTTTAGAAGGCAAAGTAAAATCCATCACCAATTTCGGCGCATTTATTTCCCTGCCGGAGAACAAAACCGGACTGGTACATATTTCTGAGGTAGCCAACACCTACGTCAGCGATGTGCATCAGCACCTGACCGAAGGCCAGGATGTAAAGGTCATGGTTCTCAGCACCGAAAATGGGAAGTTGAACCTTTCCATCAAGCGCCTGGAACAAAAACCGGAAGCTGCGCCCCGCAGTACTCCCCGCCCCGCACCCAGCCAGGGTCAGCCTCGTTTTTCCCGCCCTGCTCCGGTGCCCCCCGCAGCACCCAAAACTGCGGATCAGCTGTTTGAAGAAAAGCTGAAAGCCTTCATGACCGAATCCGACAGCAAGATTTCCTCTATCAAGCAATATTCGGATCACCGCACCAAAAGCCGCAGAAGATGATTGTTCATATCGGGCTGCTGCGTTTTGCAGCAGCCCGTTTATTCACCATAAAGAGAGGTTTCATATGGCAACTGTTGTCATCACCGGAGGCAGCCGAGGCATCGGCGCTGCCGCCGTCAAGCAATTTGCCGCCAAAGGCCATCGCGTCTTTTTCCTATATGAGAAAAATCACGCAGCCGCCCAATCCGTAGCCCAGCAAACCGGTGCTACCGCCCTGTGCTGCGATGTAGCCGACGGTGCTGCCGTAGCCGCTGCGTTCGCCCAGATTGGCGACGTGGATATTCTCGTGTGCAATGCGGGCATCACCTATTCCGGCCTTATGAGCCAGCTTGCGGAACAAGACTGGGATAGAATTTTTGACGTCAATGTCAAAGGCATCTACCACTGCGTCAACGCAGCCATGCCGGGATTTTTGAAAAATCACGCAGGCTGCATCATCACCGTCTCCTCCATGTGGGGGCAGGTGGGCGCATCTTGTGAATGCGCATACTCCGCCACAAAAGGCGCTGTCATTGCCCTGACCAAGGCGTTAGCCAAGGAATTGGGTCCCAGTGGCATCCGGGTCAACTGCATCGCACCGGGTGTGATCACCACCAATATGTGCGCAGGGATCGATCCGAAAATTCTGGACGAAATGGCAGAAGAGTCCTGCGTGGGACGCAACGGAACACCCGATGACGTGGCTCACACCATGCTCTACCTGGCGGAAGCAACCTTTGTAACCGGAGAAGTGATTGCCGTCAACGGCGGCTACGTAATTTAGGAGGAACACTATGAAAATTTCCATTGGCTGCGATCATGGCGCATTGGCGCTGAAAAACAAGATGGTCGCTCATCTGACCAATCAAGGACACGAAGTTATGGACTTCGGCACCCATACTTTGGATTCCTGCGACTACCCCGACTTTGCCGCTGCCGCGGCCCGGGCTGTTGCAGAGGGTGTGTGCGAAAAGGGCATCGTCCTTTGCACCACGGGCATTGGCGTTTCTATCACCGCCAACAAGATCCCCGGTGTGCGCTGTGCCCTGCTTTCCGATTTGATGACCGCCCGAATGACCCGGGAGCACAACGACACCAACGTCATGGCCATGGGCGCAGGTGTGGTGGGCGAAATGCTGGCGCTGCAAATTGCAGACACCTGGCTGAACACCGAATTTTCTCACGATGCGCGCCATCAAAGACGCATCGACAAAGTAATGGCTCTGGAAAAATAACAAAAGGTCGGACCTGAAATCAGGTCCGACCTTTTTATACCGTCTCCGGAGTCTTGGCCGGGCGACGCTTTTTCATTTTGTACAATTCTTCTACCGCCATACGGGTCTTGGCCACATCCGCCTTCTCCGGGAAGCAGTAATACAAAGCATCCTGGTTACCAATGCAGATCACATCACCGATCTCATACCAGAAGTAATCAGAATACAAGCCATAGCAGGCCAAGGGACTCTGCTGATAGTCAAGTTTGCCGTCGCAACCGGTCAAGTGGAAACCCTCGGCGCTGTGGGTCAGGTGACCCTCTCCCACCATGTAAATGGCCTTATAGTCCACCATCATACCGATCTTCACGCTTGTTTCCAAACGGTACTCACCGGATTCCAGTTCCTGACGCACCTGCTGGCGCTGCCAGGCATACCAATCGGGAATGTGTGAATATTCCGTTTCACCATTTACCGCCTGCATCTGACCCAACTCCGTCAAGAACCACTGCTTTCCGCAGTGATGACAGGTCAAAGCCGTACCCTTGCCCTCAGTTTTTCCCTCTTGACCGCAGTTGGGGCACTTGTACAAAATCCGATGCAAACCATCCGCCCGGAACGGTTCATTGATCCGCACCTGATTGTCCCGCTGCCATGCAAAATTGTCAAAGCCAAAGGCTTCATCCAGAGCCGCATCCAGTTCCCGGACAGAAAGCATTTTCACTTCCTCTGCCGTGAACAAGCACTTCACATGGGCGCTCACATTCACCTTGCGGAGTTGCAGGCAATTATACAACGGATCCCGGGCAAATGCACCCTCGGTAATCACCGTAACCACTGGAACACCCAACTTTTTCAGCAGAATACCCATTTTTCTGGGCAGTGCCGTTGCCGTGCCGTCAAAGGAATAGCTGGCCTCCGGATACATAAGTACACTGGATTTTTTCTTCCGGAGCATATACTCCATATCTTGGATCAGTTTCACATCGCTGACAAATTTTTGCGTGGGGATACAGCCCAAGAACCGCATCAGCCACTCCTTGCCGATAAATCCGTCTCCGGTGCAAACAATGCCGTAGGGCTTGGGATAAAAGATTTTAGAAACGATTTTCAGATCAATAAAACTGCTGTGATTCATCAAGATCAGGCAAGGCTTTTTCCCTACCTTTTCCATTCCCTCAGTGGTATAACGAAATTTAGTCGGCACCAAATCAAAAATTGCCAACAAGCGAACCACAGTCCGCAAAAGAAAACTGGGATAGCAGGGCTTGCGATGTTTGCCCCTGGGAAGCGCCACGACCTGCTCGTATGGCATTTCTTTCGTTTTAATTTTCATATCCGCACCGTCCTATATAATTTAGGATTATTCTTCTATCGGTTCTTCGGTTACTTCTTCGCTGTTTTCCTCGCTCTGTTCGTCTGCTTCCTCTTCGAATTCTTCTTCCGTCACATCTTCTGACTCATCGTCCTCGTCGTCCTCATCATATTCTTCATCGTCATCTTCATCTGAATAAAGCACCTGCTCTGCCTGCGCCGCCACTTGATTGACGAACAATTTTTCCTCGCTATGTTCCCGGAACATCTGCACCAGCAGCACTATTACTGCCGCAAAGCAGCTAACCGCTGCCAAAAGCTGATTGACCCGGAACGGGCCCCAATACAGACTATCCGTACGCAGCGCCTCAATCACGGTACGGCCAAAACCATACCACGCCACATAACCCAGCGCGATCTGGCCATCGTACTTACGAAACTTGGAGAACATGTGCAGCAGCATAAATCCTGCAAATGTCCAAACGGATTCATAAAAGAATGTGGGATGATGGTACTCCACTTTGCCGGTCAGATCGTTCAGCAAGCCCATGCGCAGCAAGCTGTCCGTAGCGCTTCCAAAGGCTTCCCGGTTAAAGAAATTGCCCCAACGGCCCACGCACTGTCCGATCAGGAAACCGATCGCCACCAGATCCAAAAGTGCCGGAAGCTTGATCTTCTTGATCAAGCTATACACAGTCACGCCCACAAAAGCACCGATCACACCACCATAAATGGCCAATCCGCCTTTCCAAATATAAAACACCGTGATGGGATTATCCGCAAATTGTTCCCACTGAAACGCGCAGTAGAACGCCCGTGCGCAAATAATAGCAAACGGCACCACGCACAGCACTCCATCGGTCAGGTCGTCCGCCCGGATACCAAACTCAGAAGCGCGCTTCCATGCATAAATCACCGCCAGCACCAAACCCAGGGCGATGAGAATGCCGTAAAACTGAATGGTAAACGGCCCGATCTGGAAAAACCGATCCGGATTCCATTCGATTCCAAACAAAGGAAAGGAGATTGTAGAGTATTGATTTGTCATAGTTTTAGCCTCCTGTTTTCTGCTTCTCCAACGGAACGACCACAGACATGGCGCAGCGGGAAGGTTGCACCACCTGCTGCAAAAATTCTTGTACCTGCTTCCTCGTTACCGCTGCATAAAGCTTCGGAAAATCAAAATAATCAAACTTAGAAAGGTAATACGCACAAATTCGGAAACAAGTAGAATCGAAGCTATCCAGATCCCGGATCCTGCGGCCCAGAGCGCTGCGCTTCATGCGCAAAAACTCATCTTCCGGAATCCCCTCTTGTGCGATATGCTCAGCTTGGTCGATAATCGCCTGGCGAACCGCTTCCGCATCCACGCTATCACCACCACAGCTTAGAAAGGCGCAGCCTTCCACCGTTTCAAAACCGCCCCCGAAAGAACTGTCGATCAAGCCTTGATCGTAAAGTTGCAAATAAAGTGCAGAAGATTCTCCGAACAAAGCTTCTGCCGCCAGATCGCCCACGATCTCCCGAAGAACCGATTCTTCCCCTTTATCCAAGGGCTCGCACTTAAACGCCAGCTGAAACTGAGGCATCGCCACTTCCATCTGAATGGTCTTATCCCCCTGAACCGACATATTCTCCTGCCAGTGATCCAGCTTTTCACCCGCAGGCCGAAGCTCATCACCCAGCACTTCCCGGGCAACCGCGCAAACCTGCTGCGGATCCACATCGCCCACCACGCACAGCATCATATTATCCGGGGTGTAAAACGCCCGATGACAGATGTGCAGAATTTCCGGTGTGATTTGCCGAATGGTCTCAGAAGTACCCAAAATCGGTATCCGGATCGGGTGGATTGGATACATCAGCTCCATGAGATTTTCGAAAACACGGGAATCCGGAGAATCCAGATTCATGCCGATCTCCTGATCGATGATCCCCTGCTCCCGCAGAACACTTTCCGCTTCAAAATACGGAACAGACACAAATTCCAGCAGCAAGCGGAGGCTTTCAAAAAACTGATTGGTGCAGTTGAAATAATACGCGGTCATATCATAGCCGGTAAAGGCATTGACATTGGCGCCCAGCGCTGCAAATTCCTCCATCACATCCCGACCGGGAAGCTCAAACAATTTATGCTCCAAAAAATGGGCAACGCCCGCAGGCATTTGATATTGGACACCGTCTAACCGAAACTGTGTATGCACTGCGCCAAAATCCGTCACGAAATAGGCAAGCTTCCGCTGAAAACCGGGACGGGGCACCACCGCCACCGTCAAGCCGTTGGGCAGCTTTTGCAAAAACAAATTTTCGCCCAGAGATTCATAATATTTCATACAGATTTCCCCCTGAGCAAAAACGAGGAATGATACCGCAGTGACTGAGCAGCCTCGCTGATCTGTTCCCGGGTCACCGCCTCCACTGCCGCCATATATTCCGGCAAAGAAATGGTTACACCGCTTAATGCTGCGCTGGTATAATATCCCTCAATAGCACCGGGCGAATCGTGAACGCCCCGCAAAGACGACAACACCGCTTCTTTCGCAGCGGCAAGCTCCTGCTCCGTCACCTGCTTGCAAAGCTCCAACTGGCGCAAAATTTCTTGGCGCACCACTTGTTCCTGCCCCGCGTCAATGCCTGCATTGACCGTCATGATTCCCTTGGAACCGTAATATCCCGATCCAATGGAATAGCAAAGAGACATCTTCTCCCGGATCTGAGTAAACAGCTTGCTGGTCATACCCGCGCCATAAACCGTATTCAGAAGCTGCATGGCGGCAAAATTTTCCGAACGATTGGTAATCGATGTCACGAAGCCCATGGAAAGTTTTGCCTGCGTAACCGCCATTTCTTCTGTCCGATGGGCACCGGTGCAATCCTGGAAAGGCAACTGCTCCTGAATCGGCTGATACGCTCTTTCCAAGCCGAAAAACATAGGTCTTAATAAATCTGCCACCGTTTCCGGCTCGGCAGAACCCACATAAAAAATCTCCACCGGACTTTCTTTCAGCACTTTTTGATAATGCTCATAGGCGCTGCGATGGCGGATCTTCTTCACCTGGGCAACTTGGCCCAATCGAGGCACACTAAAAGAGTCCTTCCGGCACATCAGTTGCAGCAGCCGGGTGGCAGCATACGCTCGTTTATCATTTCGCTCCGACTCAATGGTGGAGATCAGGTTTTTCTTCTCGCTCTGGACAAATTCCCGGCTGAATCCGCCTTTTTCGATCACCGGTTCAAAAAACAATTCCCGCAGAAAATCCACCATCGGCTCCAAGATCCGATCCGAACCAAAGGCATACCGATCTTCCATAAAGGCGCAGTATAATCCGGTGGTCTGATAATCGCCAATCCGACGTACCAACGCACTTACCGACGCGCCATAAAGATCATCTAAACGGGCAGTAATGGCTCGTATGTCCTTATGATGCCGCGTTCCCCGCAGAAGAATTGCCGGGATCAGCGCATTGAGCGCAGCCTCCTCCTTCTTCATAAGGCGCACAAACTGAACGCTCAAACAACCTTGCTTGAACCGATCAGACTGAACGCACCGCAATGTGATGCCGGGAAAAAGGGTGAAACTCCGGGTCATAATTTTGCTCCTTACTGCCAAATGAAATTATCGAAATTTATTATATACTATTTTTCTCAAAATAGGAAGTAGTAACTGGAAATTTAACATCTTTTCCGGTTGCGATTTTTCCCCGAATGGGTTACAATGTAAAAAACGGAGTCAAAAGGAGAAAAGCGCCATGGCATGGTTAGAGATCATTGTGGATACCACGGGCAAAAGCATGGAAGATACTGCCGCAGCCCTCACCGCTGCCGGCTTTTCCGACCTTGTGATAGAAGATCAGCAGGAATTTGAAGATTTTCTGGAACAAAACCGGGCTTATTGGGACTATGTGGACGATGATTTCCAGCAAAAGCTGCAAGGGCTGTCCCAAATCAAACTCTATCTGCAAGAAGATGATCATGCCGGTCTGGACAAGCTCACGCAAGTTACCGCCAAACTTTCTCTGGCCTTCACCGCCACGCCTCTGCCGGAAACCAACTGGGAGGAAAGCTGGAAAGAAAATTATCCTGCCGTGGAAGTGGGAAATCGCCTGACCGTGATCCCCTATTGGCTGGCTGACACCCCCTTGCAGGGCAGACTGCCCATTATTTTAGACCCGGGTCTGACCTTCGGCACCGGTGCCCACCCCTCCACCCAAATGGTCATGGAGGAAATGGAGCAAACGGTCACCGAACATAGCGCCTGCCTGGATCTGGGCAGCGGCAGCGGTATTTTGTCCATCACTGCCCTGCGCCTTGGCGCAAAGCAAACGGTGGGTGTAGATATTGACCCCAAGGCAGAAAACATCGCCCGGGAAAATGCCGCCTATAACGGTTTTTGTGCCCCCCAATTTACCGCACTTACCGGAAATGTGACCACTGACCAGTCGCTGATGACCCGTCTTTCTCAAACGCCTTATGATATCGTGCTTGTGAACATCGTAGCCGATGTGATCATTGGTCTTTGCCCCGTGCTGCCATCTTTCTTGCAGGAAAGCAGCACCTTGATTTGCTCCGGCATACTGGATAACCGCTTAAACGAAGTGATTGCTGCCGCTGAGCAGGCAGGTCTTACCGTTACCTCTGTCCGCGCCAAAGATGAATGGCGCTGTATTACCGCTAGAAGGAGAGCCTGATATGATACCATACCGCACACGACACATACTGCGCAGGCTCGCCATCGGCGCGCTTGTTTTGGCGCTGCTTGCAGGCGCAGTCGTGTTATGCTGGTTTTTATGGCTGAACCGCTATGTTTTATACACCCGGAACGGTGCTTCCCTGAATTTTAACATGAACATGGAGTTCCCCCTGGGTCAAACTCCGGAAAACCCCGCACCGGGACAAAACATTGACATATACTACAACGAAGGCGAAAACGCCATTCTTCCGGAAAATTCCGAGCTGACCCAGCTTTCCGGCATTAACATTACCATGTCCATGTTAAATAAAAACTTTGACAAGGTTGTGGAAAAGCTGGCGACCCTGCCCAGGGGCAGTCAAATCATGCTGGATATGAAAAATATCAAAGGTGAATACTTCTACAATTCCCAGCTTGGCAGCACATACAGCAAGATCGACCCAGAGAAGATGGAACAGCTGATTCACACATTGCACCGCTCCGGCTGCTATCTGATCGCCCGAGTGCCCGCTCTGCGGGATTACTGGTACGGTTTATACCATGTCAAATACGGCATATTTAACCCCAACCGGTATTCTCTATGGATGGACGATCAGCGCTGCTACTGGCTCAATCCCAAATCTGACGGCACTATGAGCTACCTGGTCCAGATCGCAAAAGAGCTCCGAGGTCTAGGTTTTGACGAGGTGGTATTTACCGATTTCCAGGTTCCGGATACAGAAGCAATCTACTTCCCTTACGACCGTGCCGAAGCGATCAACAGTCTTGCTGCCTCCCTGGTTACCATCTGCACTACGGATCATTTTGCCGTCTCCTTCGCCACCAATAAGGAAGACTTTGTTTTGCCCGAGGGTCGTTGCCGGCTATACATCGATAACGCCACCGCCGTGAATGCCTCTTCCATTGCCGAACGCACCGGCATTTCCGATCCGGACATTCGGTTGGTCTTCATGACGGACCGAAACGATACCCGTTTCGAAGCCTACGGCGTTCTGCGCCCCATAGAACTCGCACCATAAAAAACAAAATCGGGACTTACGGAGCATCGTCCGTAGTCCCGATCTTTTTTATTCCTGCTGAAAAAACTTCTGAATTTGCTCTTGCTCCGCCCGGACACTTCCCTGCTGAAATTCCGGTTTTCCACCACCACGGCCGTCCAGCGCACTTGTCATACGCTTTCCCAGATCCCGCAGATCCATGCTCCGGCTGACGATACAGTAATTCCATGTGCCGTCACTCCGTTTGGCAAACACAGCGCCATAAGATTTTACCTTTTCACCGATCTTATCCGCCAAAAGCCGCACATCACCGGATTCCACCGGATCAAAGATAAAATGCAGTACTTTATCTTGATTTACATAGCTTTCCGCAATTTGCTCGAACACCAGATTTTGCAGCCCCGCCGCCCGATATTTTTCCTGCGCCAGCGTTTCATTGATCTTCACAGCAGCAGCGGCAGTTTCCAACATTTTTGCGGAAAACGCTTGGGAGACCTGCCGATTTTGCTCCCATACAGCACACAAATACCGATAAGCTCGGCTTCCGCATACCACTTCCATTCTCACGCCCTGACGAAGCTTTACGCAGGAAAGGATCTTTACAATACCTACCTCACCGGTCATCGCCACGTGCACACCGCAGCAGGCGCAGCAATCATGGCCGGGCACTTGTACGATCCGCACCGGCCAAGCAAGCTCCCGCTTGCTCCGATAGGTAATTTGCGCCAATTCCTCCGGCTGGGGAATCCAACATTTCAAGGGCAGATTTGCCCAAATTGCCTGATTGACCTCTTCTTCGATACCTGCGATGTCCTCCCAGGGGATCTGGCAGTCGAAATCCACTTCCATCACTTCTTTGCCCATGTGGAAGCCCACATTATGGCAGCCATATCTGCGGTACAGAATTCCTGTAAGGATATGCTCGCCCGTATGCTGCTGCATCCGATCAAACCGAGGTTCATAATCGATCCGGGCCTCCACCAAAGCGCCTTTTTCCAGAGGGCCATCGCAAATATGCAGGATCTGTCCATCCCTTTCTTGCACATCTGTCACACCCACCGTGCCCAATCGGCCCGTATCTGCCGGCTGACCACCGCCCTCGGGATAGAAGGCTGTCTGATCCAAAAGAACCAGATAATTGCCCTTTTCTTCCCGGCAATCCAACACGCAGGCGGTAAATTGCGCCAAATGGCAATCTTCATAATATAACTTTCTTGTTTCCATCAGCGCTTTCCTCCTTTTTCCCCAATTATAGCACAAGCCCCGGTGGAATGTAAACTTCCAAAGTCGAAAGATTTTTTCAAAAAAAGCTAGCCTTTCCGAAAATAATCATGTAAAATAAAATTCAGAGAGAAAATATAAGGAGGGATCTGTTTGCCTGCAAACTATGCACACTACCGATTTGGCTCAGCACTTCTGCCGGCTATGCCCGCAGATGCACGCCGTACTGTCCAGCGATTCCGCAGTCTATATGATGTAGGCTTACACGGTCCGGACATTTTCTTTTACTACACCCCTATCATTAAAAGCAGCACCGGCTCGTTAGGTGTCAAATATCACGCCCAAACCGGCCAGGAATTTTTCCAGCGTGTTTGCCGTGCAGTTCGCATGGAACGCTCCGAAGCGTCCCTTGCCTATCTGTTCGGTGTTTTATCCCACTACTGTCTGGACAGCGTGTGCCACCCCTATGTGATGGAACACTCCAACGCTTCGGACGCGACCCACATGGAAATCGAAACAGAATTTGACCGCTTTTTGCTGGCAAAGGACGGAAAGATCCCGCCCCATGCGCAGAACCTGAGCCAGCATCTGCGTCTGACACCCGGTGAATGTGAAACCGTCGCCAAATTCTATCCCGCTGCCGGTCTACCCACCGTCAAAGACAGCCTGCGCTCGTTCTTATTCGCCACCAGACTGCTGTGCGCACCGGAGGGTGCGAGGCGCACGATTTTAAAGACCGGCATGGACATTTTTACCCCGGATCTGACCGGAATGATGATGACCACCACCCCCAACCCCCGTTGTCAGCAACACGATGAACCACTTTTTGCCCTTTACCAGCAAGCCGTCGAACAATTTCCGGAAATGCTCAATCAGCTGCAAGCGCACATGACCTACAACGCGCCCTTCGGCAAAGAATTTGAGCAAATTTTTGGTTAATATTAGGAGAAAAACATGAAAGAAAAATTCAAGCTCACCTCGCTGGAACGCAGTTGGGTGCTCTACGACATCGGCAACTCCGCTTTTACGCTGTTGGTTTCTACCCTACTGCCAATCTACTTTAACGCACTGGCATCTTCTGCCAACGTAAATGAAGATCTGTACCTGTCTTACTGGGCATACGCCGGATCCATCTCCACCATTTTAGTTGCCATTATTGCCCCCATCTGCGGCACGATGGCCGACCGGAAGAACTTCAAAAAGCCCATTTTCCTGCTTTGCATGGCTCTGGGCGTAATTGGCTGCGCTGCATTGGGCTTTGCCAGCCATTGGCTGCTGTTTTTGGCCATTTTCATCATCGGCAAAGTGGGTTTCAATTCCAGTCTGGTGTTCTACGACTCCATGCTGCCGGAAATCACCACCGAAGACCGAATGGACAATGTTTCCTCCATGGGTTATGCCTTCGGCTATATCGGCTCCTGCATTCCCTTTGTTCTGTGCCTGGCTCTGGTGCTGTTCTCCGACAGCTTCGGTATGTCTATGGGCACAGCTATGGTTATCGCATTTCTGATCACCGCCATCTGGTGGGCAGTGTGCACCATTCCTCTTGCCCGGAAATATAAGCAAACAAAATTTGTAGAACGTCAGGGCAACCCGGTGGCAGACGCTTTCCGTCAGCTGGCGCAAACCTTCCGCAACGCCCGGCAGGAAAAGCACATTTTCATGTACCTTCTGGCATTTTTCTTCTTCATCAATGGCGTATATACGATCATCGATATGGCTACCGCCTACGGCTCTGCGCTGGGACTTGACTCTACGGGTCTGCTCCTTGCCCTGCTGGTAACCCAGATCGTGGCATTCCCTTGCGCCATTATTTTCGGCAGGCTCTCTGCCCGCTTTGATTCCGGTCTGCTGATCAAGGTCTGCATTGCGTGCTATACGGGCATCACCTTATTCGCCATGTTCCTGGTAAGTCTGTGGCAATTCTGGACGCTGGCCATTCTGGTGGGTATGTTCCAGGGCGCAATCCAGGCGCTGTCCCGCTCCTACCTGGGCAAGATCATTCCCGTGGAACAAAGCGGTGAATATTACGGCCTCATGGACATCTGCGGCAAAGGCGCTGCTTTCCTGGGCACGGCAGTGGTCGGTCTGGTCAGCCAGCTGACCATTGGCTTCACCCTGAACCTTTTCGGTCTGACTCTGCAAAACGAAAATCTGGCAGTGGGCACGTTGGTAATTCTTTTTATCATTGGCTTCCTGCTGTTCTGCAAAGCAGATAAGATGAACAAAGCCAGAACTTAACGAACAAAAAATACCGCCGCGATTGCGGCGGTATTTTTATTTTTGAAAATATCCGGCATCCAGCAGCCGGGCAAGGGCACGATCCGCTTCTTCATCGGAAAATAATGCAGTAAACCGCTTATCCACCGCCAAAGCTTCCAAACTCAGATCCAGCCGACCCTTTTCCGCCAATGCGGCAAAGCCGTCACTCTCCCGATTTCCGGAAAGACTCCGGTGGGCAGTTTTCATAGCGTCCTCCAAAGGGCGCAGCCGAACGCCCAGCTTTCCGGCAGTTGCCCGACAGTCTTCCCAGGCGACAATAAACTTTTCTTCCATATTACTTCTCCAAAATCACCGGGCCACAGTTGGCGGTCAACGCTTCCTGAATATACCGGGCGGCATCTTCGGGGGTCAGCTTGTTTTGCTCACCGGTGGTCATATTCTTCACGGAGCATACGCCTTCGGCGATCTCATCTTCACCCAGCAGCACCGCAAAAGGCACGCCCAGCTTGTCTGCATAGGCCATCTTCTGCTTGAACTTCTTCTGCTCACCGTAAAGCTGCACCCGCATGCCCACCTGACGCAAAGTCTCTGCCAGCGCCACCGCATTGCCCAGATTCTCCGTCATGGGCAGCACCAGCACATCAGCCGGTGCGGAGGGAAGCTGGGGGTTCAGCAGCCCCTGCTCGTCCAAAACATAGAAGAGCCGGGTCAAGCCGATGGAAATGCCAACACCGGGCAGTGCTTTTTCAATATAGTAGCCTGCCAAATCGTCATAACGGCCACCGGAGCACACAGAACCGATCTCCGGGTGATCCAGAAGTGCCGTTTCATACACGGTACCCGTATAGTAATCCAAGCCTCTGGCAATGGTCAGATCTACCGCAAAATTCTCTTCCGGCACACCAAACGCAGAAAGATGGGCGGTGACTGCTTTCAGCTCGTTAAGACCCAAATCGAACCGTTCATTCTTCCCTGCATAATTTTCCAGAGCCGCCAGCACCTGATCATTGGTGCCCCGGATGCTGATGAAGCGCAGGATCTCATCTGCCTGCTCCTGGCTCAGACCACAATCTTCCACCAGGATCTTGCACACCTTGTCCCCGCCGATCTTGTCCAGTTTGTCCACGGAGCGCATAATGTCGCCGCTTTTTTCCGAAAGACCCAACATTTCATAGAAACCATTGAGGATCTTCCGGTTATTAACACGGATCTGGAACCGGGTCAAACCGAAACCCCGGAAAACCTTGTAAATAATAGCAGGGATCTCCGCCTCGTTGAGAATATCCAGCTTGCCGTCGCCAATGATATCGATGTCCGCCTGATAAAACTCCCGGAATCTGCCCCGCTGGGCTCTTTCGCCCCGATAAACCTTACTGATCTGATAGCGACGGAAAGGAAATGCCAGGTCATTGCAATGCAGCGCCACATATTTTGCCAGAGGCACAGTCAGGTCAAAACGCAGCGCCAGATCGCTGTCGCCCTTTTGGAAGCGATAGATCTGCTTCTCCGTCTCGCCGCCGCCCTTGGCCAAAAGGATCTGGGCATCTTCGATCACCGGTGTATCCAGCGGTGCGAAGCCGTAAGAAGCATAGGTTTCCCGCAGGATAGACAACATTCTTTCAAATTGTGCCTGCTTTTGAGGAAGCAGTTCCATAAAGCCGGATAAAGTCCGGGGTTTTATGATCTCCATAGTACATTTTCCTTTCTAAACGAACGAATTAGGAATTGGAAACCCAACTCCTAATTCCCGAAAATTCATCAATATCTGGTCTTGGGACGCAGCATATTCCGCCAGTCAAGATCGCCCCGCTGCAAGCCCAAAATGAGCATTTCCGCGCTGGCCAGATTGGTGGCAATGGGCACATTATGCTTATCGCAGTAACGAATGGTTTCGATCATTTGGCTATCTTCCAAAAATTCTGTGGAAGTCGGATCAGAAAATAACAACACCAAATCGATCTCATTATATGCGATTCTCGCATTGATCTGCTGATGACCGCCCTGCTTATGAGAAAGCAGCAAGGTAATGGGCATGCCCGTATTGTCTGCAATCAAGCGGCCGGTGGTCGCTGTGGCAAACAGATTGTGTCTGGATAACACACTGCGATATGCGGTGCAGAACTGAACCATCAATTCTTTTTTCTTATCGTGAGCCAGAAAAGCAATATTCACACACAAACCCTCCCTGCTGATTATTTAAATCCAATGGGCACCGGTTTGCCCATGATCCGCATGGCGATCCGACGGCAGGCTGCCGCAGCGCCTTTTTTAGTATAGCGCAGCAGAGGCTCTTGGAAAGCCGCCGCCAGCGTCACATTGGAATCATCCGGTACGATGCCCAAAAGGGGCAGACCCGCTTCATCCATCACATCGTCCACGGTCACATTCATGACCTCAAAAAGCCGCTTGCTCACCCGATTGACCACCAGACGAACATCGCTCTTACCCATCAGTTCCAGAACCTCACCGGCACGAGCCGCATCCCGAACCGCTGCCGGCTCGGGGCAAGTGACCAAGATCACCCGATCCGCATAGGAAGCGCAGAGCTGAAAACCCAACTCGATTCCTGCCGGAGCATCCAAAAGGATATACTGAAACTTCTGCCGTGCCTCCCGGAGCATGGCGGAAAATTCCGCCCGATCCACCGCCTGGGCATCACAATTAATAGGCGCTGTCAAAAACGCCAGGTTCGGGTACGCACTGTGCCGCAGCGCCTGATCCAGGGAATAATTTCCCCGGCACACATCCAGGAACGACAGCGCCTCACTATGGGCAAGGCCCAAGGCAATATCCAGATTGCGCAAGCCGATATCGCAATCGATGCACAGCACGGTGTTGCCCAGTCCGGCCAAGGCCGTAGCCAGACCTGCACAGACCGATGTTTTACCCGTTCCGCCCTTGCCGGAGAGCACTGCGATCAACTCACCCAAGGCCTTCGCCCCCTTTTCATCATTTACCCCATTATACAGAAATATCGCACAAAAAGCAAGAGTATCAACGGTGTTTTTTTCACTGATTTCATCATTTTTCACAAATGTCCAGTCAAAATTTTCATTCTTCTCAAATCCTCTGCCGCAAAAAAACGCCCCGCCTTCCTCTTGGGAAAGCGGGGTTCATTTTATTCTTCGGAAACAACCTGAGCGCCCTGGAATTCCACATGCAGCGGAATCATCGTCCAGTTTGCCTCGGTGATCTGGTTCAGCTTCTTGGCAAGCTTTTCTTCCAATCCCGGATTCCGAGTGATGCAAAGCAAAGTAGGGCCTGCGCCACTGAGGCAGAATGCCGCTCCGGTGGTACGGATCAAGCCTTCGATTTTATCGTAATCCTTGATCAAGTTCTTACGGTAGGGCTGATGGATCCGATCCTGCATGGCATTTCTCAGCAGTTTTTCGTCGCCCAATTCCAAAGCTTTGAGCACCATAGCGCCGTGAGAAATATTGTACACCGCATCTGCACGGCTATACTGCTTCGGCAGCGCTTCACGAGCGATCACCGTAGGCAGGTCGAAATCCGGCACCAGCGCCAAAAATTCCCAATCCGGATGCAAGGGAAAATCCACCGTCACCGGCAGACCGTTATCCACCATAGACGCAGTCAAACCGCCAAAAAACGCAGGCGCCAGGTTATCCGGGTGACCTTCCATGGCATTGGTGATATTGAGCAAACCCTGAGTGGACAATTTATTGCCCCGGAGCACATTGGCACCGATAGCACCCGCCACCAAAAGCGCAGCGGAAGATCCCAAGCCCCGGCAAACGGGAATGTCCGAACGGATATGGATCTTCACGCCCCGCACTTCTTCGCTCAAAGATGCTAAAACCGCGCAGTAGGAGGTATACGCCAGATTATCCGGGCCCGTATAAGCCTCATCGCAACCGGTGATCTCCAAGCCCCCATCTGTTTCTTCAAATGTCACATCGGTATAAAGGCTCAGAGCGCAGCCAAAGGCGTCAAAGCCAGGGCCCAAATTCGCGGTAGTCGCCGGTACACGAACGGTTACTCTTTTCATCTTTCTCTCCTCTTTTCTGTCACAATGCCAGCACAAAAGCCGGCATATCCTCTTTGTCGATCACGCCGGTATGACGCTCCGGCTTCTGCCGCAACCCCGCCAGATTGCCAGGAATCTTAACACCGGTAAGACTTTCCAGCCGTTCCATTAAGGTAAATTCATCGCCGGTGGTATCACCACCCAACGCAGACAGCACCGCTGCTGGGAATTTATAGGGGGATGCGGTGCTGAGCACCACCATGGGGCGCTGATCACCGGTGGCTTTTACATACTGTTCTGCCACCACCCAGCCTGCGGCTGTATGAGTATCGCACAAGTAACCCTTTTCCCGGAACACCCGAGCGATTGCCTCCGCTCCGGCCTTATCATCACAGCAGCCGGCCCAGAACTGCTCCTGAATCTGAGAAAGCAGCGCCTCAGGCACTGTATAAACCCCATCTTTATCCAGCCGCTCCATCAGTTCCGCCACCAACGCGGTATCTCCGGACATCAGGTACAGCAGCCGTTCCAGATTGGACGAAACCAGAATGTCCATAGACGGAGAATCGGTCTTATGCAGCGGTCTGCGACGATCATATACACCGGTGCCGATAAAATCAGTCAGCACATTGTTGGCATTGGATGCGCAGATCAGCTTGCCCACGGGCAGACCCAGTTTTTTCGCCAGATAACCTGCCAAAATATCACCAAAATTACCGGTGGGCACCGAGAAATTCACCTCATCGCCCAAGCGGATCTGCCCCCGCTCCAAAAGATCCCGGTATGCTTTGAAATAATAGGTGATCTGGGGCGCAAGACGGCCAATGTTAATAGAGTTGGCAGAGGACAGCTTCACCGGCAGCTGCTTGTCCTTAAACTCGGAGAAGATCCGTTTCACACCGGTCTGGGCATCGTCAAAATTGCCCCGAACCGCGCAAACCGTTACATTTTCGCCCTCCTGGCTCACCATCTGCCGCCGCTGAACCTGAGAAACACCGCCATGAGGATAAAATACGCAAATGCGAATTCCCGGTACGTCCTTAAAGCCTTCCAGTGCCGCCTTGCCCGTATCACCGGAGGTGGCGGTGAGGATCAAAATATCCTCCTTCATTCCCACTTCCGATTTTGCGGCAGTCATCAGCTGAGGCAGCATGGAAAGGGCCACATCCTTAAACGCAGAAGTAGGGCCCCGGAACAATTCCAAAACCGTAAAATCGCCCACCTTCACCGTAGGTGTCAGCTCGTCGGTTTCAAATTTTCCCACATAAGCTCTTTGCACCAGTTGGGGCATATCAGGGATATCCGGCAAGAACGCAGACAGAATTTGCGTTGCCTGAGAAATAGTATCAGAGGCCACACATTTACGCCAATCAAAAGCAGGAATCTTCACAGGAAGATACAATCCTCCGTCTGTTGCCAGACCCTGCAACACCGCTTGGGCGCTATTAACCGCAGGCGCCTTGCCCCGGGTGGAATGATATTGCATAAGTTCCTCCTCCAAAATCAGCCATTTTCTTTACCAACTGCACAAAAGATAACCTTTTTTACGAAAATACTTGGTTTTTGATTGGGTATATGATATACTGTTTCCACAGAAAATGCAAGTATTTTCATCTAAAAACCAAAGACGGCTGAACGCCCGTCAGGAGGAGTAGATATGAGAATTGGTTTAATGGGTTTCGGCGTCGTAGGCAGAGGCTTTTACGATCTGACCAGAGACCGCACCGATATGCAAATTGCCAAGGTGCTGTGCCTGGAAGATGTGACCCTTCCCGATGCTGTAGTAACGAAAAATTTCCAGGATATCATCGGTGACGACACCATCGACACCGTTATCGAAGCCATGGGCGGCCTGCATCCTGCTTATGAATTTGTCCGGGCTGCTATGGAAGCCGGCAAAAATATCGTCACCTCCAACAAGGCATTGGTCGCCACCTACTATGACGATCTGATCCCGCTGGCGGAAGCCAAAGGTTTAAAGTTCCGCTGCACCGCTGCTGTGGGCGGCGGCATCGGTTGGCTTTCCGAGGTGGAGCGTTCCCGTCGGGCACAGACCATGTATCAGGTGGGCGGTATCATGAACGGCACCTGCAACTATATTCTCGACTCCATGACCCGTCTGAGCCTCGGCTATGACGAAGCGCTGAAACAAGCGCAGGCTCTGGGTTACGCAGAGGCCAATCCCACCACCGACGTAGAGGGCATCGACACCTGGCACAAGATCATTCTTTCTTCCAACATCGCCTTCGGCATCAGCCTGAATACCGACAGTGTTCCTGCCGCAGGCATTCGGCAGATCACCGCCGCCGATGTGGACAATTTCAAGGCCCACGGCTTGGTCTGTAAGCTGATCTCCACCGGCAAGGCAAGCAGCGGTACTGTCAGCGCCTATGTGCAGCCGACCCTGTTCCCCCAGGGCGCACTGGAAGCTTCCGTACCCGCCAACTACAACCTCATCACCTTACTGGGCAACGCTTCGGATCGCATGAGCTTCTATGGTCAGGGCGCAGGCCGCTATCCCACCGCATACAATGTAGTGCAGGACTGCGTGGATATTCTCGACCGCAAGGGCTTCTATACCCCCTACGGTCAGAAAGTATCCGCTGCCAACCACGACCAATATTGCTACTATGTCCGGGGCGGCAAGAATCTCCCCTTCCCGGTCAAAGAAACCTGGAACGGTGCAGTAATCACCGAGCCCGTTTCCGTAGCGACCATGCACAACTGGCGCAAGGAAAACCCCGACGCATTCATCGCCGCTTTGGTAAGCGAATAATCACCTGAAAGAAGGAAGGAATCAAGCTATGTTGAAAATCGCAAAATTCGGCGGCTCCTCTATGGCTGACGCCGGACAATATAAAAAAGTCCGGGACATTCTTCTTGCCGACCCCGCCCGTCGGGTCGTGGTGGTCTCTGCTGCCGGCAAGCGGGATAAATCGGATCACAAGATCACCGATCTTCTTTATCTGTGCCACGCCCACACCCAGTATGGTGTGGACTGCACCGGTGTTTTTGAGATGATCACTTCCCGCTATCTGGAAATCCGTGATCAGCTGAACATCGACCTGGATCTGGAATCGGAATTTGCCGAACTGAAACACCGGCTGGACAAAAAAGCCGTTTCCCAGGATGAACTGGTCAGCCGTGGCGAATATTATTCCGCCAAGCTCATGGCCGCTTATCTTGGCTTCCACTTTATCGATGCCGCCAACTGGGTAAAATTCAACTATGACGGCACGGTGGATCAGAAAGTTTCCTACGACCTGCTCTCCAAGCAGATGCCCATTTCCGGCGGTGTGGTGATCCCCGGCTTCTACGGTCTGATGCCCGACAATCATATCCGCACCTTCTCCCGGGGCGGCAGCGACATCACCGGTGCCTTGGCGGCAGCGGCGCTGAATGCTGATGTGTACGAAAACTGGACGGACGTTTCCGGTATTTTGATGGCCGATCCTCGGATCGTTGACGATCCCCAGCCCATTCCGGAAGTGACCTACGACGAACTGCGTGAGCTGAGCTACTCCGGTGCTCAGGTGCTCCACGAAGATGCCATCTTCCCTGTTCGTGAAAAGAATATCCCCCTGAACATTCGCAACACCAACGCCCCCAATGACAACGGTACTATGATCCAGGAAAGCTTCGAGCTGGACATGGATCCCAACCGTTTCATTACCGGTATCACCGGCAAGAAAAACTTCACCATCATCAGCCTCTCCAAGCGGGGCATGGGCAACGAAGTGGGCGTACTGCATAAGGTGCTGACTGTACTGGTACGCCATAAGATCTCCGTGGACTATGTGCCCAACGGCATTGACAATGTTTCCGTTGTCATTCCCACCGAGGCCATCGAGCCCCACCTGTATGCCATCATGGCAGAGATCCAGGAAGAAGTCCAGCCGGACACTTTGGATGTTCACGATAAAATTGCCGTGGTTGCCGCTGTTGGTCGGAAAATGGCTTTCCGTCCCGGTATTTCCGGTAAGATCTTCGCCGCCCTTGGTGAAGCCGGCATCAATATCCGCATGATCAACCAGGGTCCCGATGAATTGAACATCATCTTCGGTGTGGATAACAAAGACTTCAACTCCGCAATCCGGGTGCTGTATAACAGCTTCGTAAAATAATTTCCAGGCACGAATCTGTGCTGATCTTAGGAGGTAATTCCATGAAAACCTACACTGTTGCTGTTCTGGGTGCTACCGGCGCCGTGGGACAGGAAATGATCCGTATTTTGCAGGAGCGGAACTTCCCCGTTGGCAAGCTGATTCCGCTGGCTTCCGCCAGAAGTGCAGGCAAGACACTGACCTTCCGGGGCGAGGAAGTGACCATTCAGGAAGCCTGCGACGAAGCATTCCAGGGCGTGGACATCGTTTTGGGCGCAGCTGAAAACGATATCGCCAAGCGCTTTGCCCCTGCCATCGTGGCTGCCGGTGCTATCTTTGTGGATAATTCTTCCGCATTCCGCATGGATCCCAAGGTACCGCTGATCGTTCCCGAGGTCAACCCCGAGGATGTGGCCTGGCACAATGGCATCATCTCTAACCCCAACTGCTCCACCATCATCACCATCACCGCTGTCAATGCCCTTAACGCCATTTCTCCCATTCGCACCATGACCGCCTCTACTTATCAGGCGGTATCCGGTGCCGGCGCAGGCGGCCCCGTGGAGCTGATGAATGAAGTGGAAGCCCTGCGGGAAGGCAAAACTTACGAGCCCAAGATCTTCTCCCACCAGATCGCCTACAATCTAATCCCCCAAATCGGCGGAGAAAGCTTCGAAGGCTATACCAGCGAAGAAATGAAGATGCAGAACGAAGGCAGAAAGATCATGCATCTGCCGGACTTGAAGGTCTCCTGTACCTGCGTCCGTGTTCCCGTGGTTCGCAGCCACTCCATCTCCGTTTCCTGCCACTTTGACAAACCGGTAACCGTGGAAGAAGTTCGCAACGCTATCGCGAAAGCCCCCGGCTGTAAGCTGGTAGACGATCTGGCGAAGAAGGAATACCCCATGCCTTTGGAAACTTCCAATCAGGATATCGTATTTGTCGGACGAATCCGTCCCGACCTGACCGACGATTGCGGCATCTGCCTGTGGTGCTGCGGCGACCAGGTTCGTAAAGGCGCTGCCACCAACGCCATCCAGATCGCAGAACTTCTGGTAAAATAAAAAACCCGCGCCGATGCACAAACTGCATCGGCGCGATTTCTTTTTAAATATGAAGGATTGCCTGAGCAAACAGGAAATACACCAAAAGTGATACCGCGTCCACGATGGTAGTAATGAACGGACTTGCCATAACGGCAGGATCCATTTTCAATGCCTTGGCGATCAGCGGCAGCGTACCGCCCACCACTTTGGCAAAAACCACCGTAGCCGCCAGTGCAAGGCAGACCACCAGATTGATCATCAAGGTAATCTCCTCGTTGCCCATCAGCATCCGATCCACCAGCCAGATTTTGGCGAAGCAAACCACCGCCAGCGCCACACCGCACAAAATGGAAGTACGCAATTCTTTCCAGATCACGCGTCCAATATCCGCAAATTCCAATTCGTCCAAGCTGAGCGCACGAATCACCGTAACAGAGGACTGGCTGCCGGAGTTACCGCCCGTACCCATGAGCATGGGGATAAAGGCAGTCAGCGCCACCTGCGCTGCCAACGCCCCTTCAAAGGCATTGATGATCAGCCCCGTAAAGGTTGCCGACACCATCAGCAGCATCAGCCAGGGAATTCTGTTTTTGAACAAATCAAAAGCCGTGCTTTTCAGATAGGTCTTTTCCGAGGGCAACATACCGCCCATCAGCTCGATATCTTCCGTAGTCTCTTCTTCGATAACGTCCATGGCGTCGTCGAAGGTCACGATACCCACCATTCTTCCCTCTCCGTCCACCACGGGCAGCACGAGGAAGTTATACTTACTGAGCATACGGGCCACTTCTTCCTGGTCGGTGTGAGTGGTGACGGAGATCACATTGGTTAACATAATATCTGCAATGCGAATATCATCGTCATCTGTCAAAAGCAGATCTTTCACGGTCACCAGACCCAGCAGCCGCCGATCCCGGGCGGTCACATAGCAGGTATAAATAGTTTCTTTATCCACGCCCTGCCGACGGATCCGCAAAATTGCCTCTCCAACCGTCATCTCCGGACGCAGCGACACATACTCCGTGGTCATGATCGAACCGGCAGAATAATCCGGATAGCGCAGGATCTGATTGATAGACCGACGCATTTCCGGGTTTGCCTGGCGCAAGATCCGCTTTACCACATTGGCGGGCATTTCTTCCACCAGCGCAGCCGCATCGTCAACGAACAATTCGTCCACGATCTCTTTCAATTCGTTATCGGAAAAGCCGCGGATCAAAACTTCCTGATCGTCCGGTTCCATTTCCACGAACACTTCTGCCGCCAACTCCTTGGGCAGCAGCCGGAAAAGCAACGGAATCCGTTCCTCTTCCAAATCTCGAAACAGCGCGGAAATATCAATGGGGTTCATAACCACCAAAATATCCCGCAGCGCTGCATACTTTTTCTCTTCCAGCATTTTCAGAAGAGCTTTTTCAATGATTTCAAAACGTTCTGCCAACGCGCATTTCCTCCTTTTTTAATAATTTGGAGGCAAATACACCGCTCTTAGCTTAGGAAAGTGCCACGAATCGCGGCAACTGCCTACTTCGACCGGGTATATTGCCACTACTGCCGGATTCCATGGTTTTCCCTCCTTTGTTTTTCGTCTTTCCTTATTTTACTCTCCTTTTTCGCCTGTGTCAACCTTGACTGTTTTCAAAAATCCACGTAAAATATACTAAAAGTACTTTTGGAGGAAAATCGCCATGATCCGACTTGCCACGCCCAATGATATCCCTGCCATTTTAGCCATTTACGGCCCTTATGTATTAAATACGCCATATAGCTTTGAGTACACCGTCCCCACCGAAGAAGCTTTCCGCCAGCGATTTGCCACCATTACGGAAAAATTTCCCTGGCTGGTCTGGGAAGAAAAGGGTGAAGTACTGGGTTATGCCTATGGCAGTTTGCCCTTCCAGCGTGCCGCTTATGCCTGGTGCTGCGAAGTATCCATTTATCTGAGTCCGGAAATCCACGGCAAAGGGATCGGCAGAAAGTTGTATGCCGCCCTGGAATCGCTGCTCTTTCGGCAAGGCTACCGGGTCATCTATTCCGTCATCACCTCGGAAAATCAACATTCCGTAGACTTTCACGCCAAAGTCGGTTATCGATTTGTAGCGGAGCTGCCCAACTGCGGCTTCAAATTTGGCAGATGGTTGGGCATCATTTGGATGGAAAAACGGCTGGATTCTGTGAAAAATCCCGTATCCGCTCCCACGCCCTGGAAAGATTTTGTGAAAATTAACAAAAACTTTCTTCAATTTTTAGACACTGTGTCCCTTTCTTAATTAGGGAAAATGTGATATGTTATATAGAGAATTTTCACCTTTGTGAATCTATCATTATCGTAAGGAGTTATGACCATGTATTTCCAGAAAAAGCGTTGCATTGCCATGCTGCTGGCCGGCGGCCAGGGCAGCCGTTTGAAAGTGCTCACGGAAAAGACCGCCAAACCCGCAGTTCCTTTCGGTGGTAAATATCGAATCATCGATTTTCCCCTAAGTAACTGCGTCAACTCCGGCATTGACACCGTGGGTATTTTGACCCAGTATCAGCCCCTGGAACTGAATGAATACATTGGTAACGGTCAGCCTTGGGGTCTGAACAAGACCCATAGCTGCGCCCAAGTCCTTCCCCCTTATGAACGGCACGACAAAAAGAGCGGCTGGTACAAGGGTACTGCCAATGCCATTTACCAGAATATCGACTTCATTTCCCGCTTTGACCCGGAATATGTGGTCATTCTCTCCGGCGACCATATCTATAAGATGGACTATGCCGCCATGGTGGAATACCACGAAAAGCACGGCGCTTCCTGCACCATTGCGGTGCGCGATGTTCCCCTCTCCGAGGCTTCCCGTTTCGGTATCCTCAACACCAATCCCGACAACTCTATCTACGAATTCGAAGAGAAACCCAAGCAGCCCAAATCCACCAATGCTTCCATGGGCATCTATGTGTTTAACTGGAAAGTTCTGCACGATGCGCTGATCGCAGACGAGGACGACCCCAACTCCTCCAACGACTTTGGCAAAAACATCATTCCCAATCTCTTGAACAGCGGTCATAAAATGATGGCTTACCCCTTTGACGGTTACTGGAAAGACGTGGGCACCATCGATTCTTTGTGGGAAGCCAACATGGAGCTTCTGGGCAAGAACCCGGAATTTAACATTCGGAGTGACGAAAAATATAAGATCTACGCCAGAAACAGCGCCTCTCCTTCCAGCTATATCGACGAGCACGCAGTAACCACCGGCTGCTTCATTGCCGAAGGCTCTGAGGTCTACGGCACGGTACGCCACAGCATTATTTCCATCGGCTGTTCCATCGGGAAAGGCGCCATCGTGGAAGACAGCGTGGTTATGCCCGGTGTAGTCATTGAACCCGGTGCCATCGTCCGCCACGCCATTTTGGGCGAAAAGAGCCGCATCTGCCGCAACGCGGTGGTGGGCGGTGCCTTCTCTTCCAAGGACAAGATCAAGATCAGCGTCACTTCCAAAGGCTCTACATTGGCTGAAAACGCCGTGCTGATGCCCGGCGAAATGCTGTAAAGGAGATTATTGCCATGAATGTAATGGGTATTATTTTTGCAAACGACGGCGCCATCGGTAATCTGACCGAACAGCGCACCACCGCTGCCGTACCCTTTGGCGGACGCTACCGCCAAGTGGACTTTCACCTGAGCAATATGACCTCTGCCGGTATCCGCAAGATCGGTATCATCTCCCGCCACCACTACCAGAGCCTGATGAACCACATCGGCTCCGGTGAAGAATGGGGCTTGGAACTGGAAGAAGGCGGTCTGGAATTTTTGACTCCTTACGCCACTTCCGCCACGGACAGCTATCGCGGCAAATTGGAAACACTCCACTCCGCTATGAAGTTCCTTCGCTATGGACCGGAAGACGAATATGTGATCATGTCCGGCTCTGCCATTTTGAGTAACGTAGACCTGCGCGATGTGCTGGAATCCCATATTGAAAGCGGCAAGGACATTACAATCGTCACCCATTCCGGCATTGCCGACGGCAAAAAGCAGCTGGACTTGGCTGTAAAATTGAATCAAAAAGGCGAAATTCAGGACATTGCCGTTGACTATGTTGCCCCGGCTGACTATCTGGCATCTATGGACATTTTCGTTCTTCGAAAAAAATGGCTCCGGGAAAAAGTCACCGAATTTATTGCCCGGAACCTGTTCCACATGGACCGGGATCTGGTGCTGGGTCAGTGGCAGAAAAACGAAATTTCCATCAATATATACCAATTCAAAGGTGTCGCCCTTTACAACGAAACCTTTGAGGAATATTACCGCAACTCCCTGGCTCTGATTGACCGGAACGTGCGCCACGATCTGTTTGGCTACAATCACCCGGTATTCACAAAAGTCCGTGACCGTGTTCCCAGCTACTACGGTGAAAATTGCAACATTGAAAACTGCATCGTTGCCGACGGCTGCATGCTGGACGGCAAAGCAGAAAATTGCGTTCTGTTCCGAAACGTGACCATCTGCGAAAACGCCACCGTAGAAAACTGCGTCATTCTCAACGACACCATCGTCGGTGAAGGCAGTATCCTGAAAAATGTCATTCTGGATAAAGACGTGGTTGTTCGCCCCGGCGCACAGCTTTGCGGCACAACCAAAAATCCCATTTTTATTCAAAGAGGAGAAATCGTATGAGGATTGCCATTGTGGCTTCCGAAGGCGCGCCTTATATCAAATCCGGCGGTCTGGGCGATGTAATGGAGGCGCTGCCCTCCGCCCTTGCCCGGATTCCCGGTAATGAGGTGGTGCTCATCGTCCCTTACTACCACAAAATCAAAAACGATCCCACAAAATCCGTAAAGCCCGTCTCCGCCTGCACCGTGCAGCTTGGCTGGCGGCAGCAATACGCAGGCATCATGCATTTGCAGGGTCGCAAGGACGGTGTAACGGTATATTTTGTGGATAACGACTATTACTTCGGTAATCGTCCCGGACCCATCTACGGCCACGGAGACGACGCAGAGCGCTATGCATTTTTCTCCAAGGCTTGCCTGGACGTTCTGTCTGCCGTTGATTTTGTTCCCGATGTGATCCAGTGCAACGACTGGCAGACCGCCATGGTTCCTGCCTATCTGAACACCATGTACCGGGAGAAATTCCCCAACACCCGATGCGTATTCACCATTCACAACATTGAGTACCAAGGCTGGGCCCACGGAAACTTCTTCGACGATGTGCTGGGTCTTCCCTGGGAATGCCGCAGCAAACTGGACATGGGCGGCGCAGTGAACATGATGAAAGGCGCCATTGAGTTTGCCGATTATGTGTCCACCGTTTCGGAAACCTATTCCCGGGAGCTGATGTACCCCTACTATGCCCACGGTCTGGACGGTATCATTTCCAATGTTTCCTGGAAATTAACCGGCATCACCAATGGCATTGACATCAACACCTTTAACCCGGCTACTGACCCGGCGCTGCCCCAGAACTATGATGCCGAAACCTTTGTATCCGGCAAGGCCGCCTGCAAGGCTGCTTTACAAAAGGAAGTGGGCCTGCCCGTTGCGCCGGATACGCCTCTGATGGTGATGGTCACCCGGCTGGTGGGACACAAGGGTCTTGACCTGCTGTGCTATATTGCCCGGCAGCTGCTCCATGAGGAAAACTGCCAGATTTTGATTCTGGGCAACGGTGAAGCGCATTTTGAGCACTTCTTCCGGGAATTAGCCGCAGAATATCCCGACCGGGTAGCCGCCAAGATCATGTTCAGCATTGATCTGGCCAGCCGCATTTATGCCGGTGGTGACATCTACCTGATGCCCTCCAAATCCGAGCCCTGCGGTTTAAGCCAAATGAACGCCATGCACTATGGCACCGTGCCCGTGGTTCACGCCACCGGCGGTTTGAAAGACACTGTCCCCTCCACCGATGAAAACGGCAACGGTGGTCTGGGTTTTACCTTCCAAAGCTACAACGGAGAAGATTTCCTCTATGCCGTAAAGCGGTGTCTTAACCTTTACCATCATAACCGGGAAAATTTCCAGGCGCTCCAATACCGGGGCATGGTACAGGATTTCAGTTGGGACGCTCCCGCAGAGAAATACATGGCACTATTTCGCCATATTTGCAATTCATAAGAAAAAGTGTGCTGCTTTCATGCAGCACACTTTTTTTGTGTTTTACTTCCCTTTTTTGCCTAATTGATATATAATAGCCTTACTAACACCAAGGAGTACACCATGAGAATACTCTATAACAGCAAAGACCTTACCTATAAAGATCCCTTCGGCACATTGAACCCCGGCCAGCGCTGCACTTTGCGGATCCACATTCCCGCGTCCGTGGAAACCTCTTATGTTGAATGTGTGTTCCAGCAGGAAAATGGTGAACACGCCATGACCATACCCCTGCCGGAAAAAGAAACGCAGGGACTTTACGAGCAATTCAGCGGCAGCTTTCAATTCGATGACCCGGGACTTTATTTTTATTATTTCCGGATCACCGGAAAGACCGGCTGCTTCCGTCTGTTCAAATACGGTGACGATACCAACATGGAAGATGGCGACCTGTGGCAGGTTAGCTGTGTACCCACCGCTTTTCCCGTTCCCCAATGGGCAAAGGGCGCAACCATCTACCAGGTGTTCCCCGACCGATTCAAAAAATCCGGATCACCCAATCTGACCGGCAAACTCACCCCCTATACCCTCCACGAAAACTGGACAGAAGAAGTCTGCTGGCAGCCAAACCACGAAGGCAAAATCCTCAACAACGATTTTTACGGTGGCAACTTCCGGGGGATCACGGAAAAGCTTGACTATATCGCCTCTCTGGGGGTTACCATTCTTTACCTGAACCCCATTTGCAAAAGCTTTTCCAACCATCGCTACGACACCGGTGATTATATGACCCCCGACCCCATGCTGGGCACATTGGAAGACTTCACCACCCTTTGCGATGCCGCCCACGCCCGGAGTATTCGGGTGATCCTGGACGGTGTATTCTCCCACACCGGTGATAACAGTCTGTACTTTGATAAATACGGTAATTTTGGCGGCCACGGAGCCTACACAGACCCCCATTCCCCCTATCGCAGCTGGTACGACTTCACCCATTGGCCGGACACTTACCGGTCCTGGTGGGGCTTTGACACCCTGCCAACGGTCAACAAATTAAACCCCGCCTTTATGGAATACATCATCACTGGCGAAAATTCTGTCATCGCCCACTGGCTGAGCCTGGGCTGCGACGGATTCCGCCTGGACGTAGCAGACGAGTTGCCCAGTGAATTTCTTGCCGCGCTGAAACAGCGTCTGCGCCAGCTCAAACCCGACGCACTGCTTCTGGGCGAAGTATGGGAAGATGCCTCCAATAAGATCTCCTATGGCAAGCGCTGCCGCTATTTTGTAGACGGCACATTGGACGCGGTGATGAACTACCCCTTCCGCACCGCCATTTTGGACTTTCTCTGGAAGCGAGACGACGGCAGCGCCCTATCCCGCGCTGTAATGACCATCGCAGAAAACTATCCCAAAGATGTACTTCTTGCCAACATGAACCTGCTGGGCAGCCACGACACCCCCCGGATTCTCACCGCTCTTGCCGACGAACACGACGGCAGCCGGGAAGAAATGGCCACCCGACGCCTCTGCCCGGAGCAAGCTCAATCAGCACGGGAAAAATTAGCGCTGGCAGCCGTTCTGCAATATGCTCTGCCGGGCAGCCCCAGTATATACTATGGTGATGAGACCGGCATGGAAGGCGGAAAGGACCCCTTCAACCGCCGCACCTACCCTTGGGGAAGCGAAGACCCGCAAATTTTAGGTCTGTTCCAACGCTTAGGCGCTTTGCGAAAAGACTCCCCCGCCCTGCGCTTTGGTGATATACATTTTCATCACGCAGGCGATGGAAAATTGTGTTTTGAACGCAGCTGCCCGAAGCAAAAAGTTCGCGTTTATATCAACCGCAGCCACACGCCCTGGCAGATCAAAACGGGCAACATTCTGGATAGCCACAATCTAAGCCCGGATCAATCCACGCTGATGCACATGGGCTATTGCATTTTGGAGGAAACATAATGGAAGAATTTGTCTCCGGTTACTGCCGGGCGCTGGATTCCAGTCGGGTCGTTACCGCAGAATTGGAAAACGGAAGCTGGGAGATCGACTGTGATTACGGTTGCTGTCCCCACGCCTCCGCCTGCCCCATCGCCGAAAAGCTCCGGGAACTGACAAGTAAATAACCAATTAAAATAAATATAGGGGTGCCCATAAGGCACCCCTATATTTTCATGCTTTGTATTGCACAGATTATACGATCCAATTGTTCATTGCGGTCTACTAATTTATTCATTGAAATGATATGCAACTCACAATTAGGAAACAGCTCACCATATCGATGTATGATAGCCTTCAAAACGCCATCCATTTCATCGGCACTAACTTCTCCGACAATCTCACCAATGTTTTTCATAAAGATCCCTACCTTATTTGA
This sequence comes from Faecousia sp., assembly GCA_045647845.1. Lineage (GTDB taxonomy): Bacteria > Bacillota > Clostridia > Oscillospirales > Oscillospiraceae > Faecousia. Next base: position 3,791 of record JAZRMV010000001.1, on the reverse strand, counting down.
TATCTATATGATAACACTTTGTTTGTATAATTTCAAGTAGAACACTGATACAATATTATTATATTATTATCGAGGTGTTATCATGGCAACAAACAAGATACAAACAGGTATCCGATTTGAACCGGAACTTCTGTACAAAATTTCACACATCGCCAAAGATAACAAGCGCTCTTTAAACGCTCAATTAGAATATCTGGCGCAACTTTGTGTTAAGGAATATGAAAAAGCTAACGGAGAAATCCCAACTCCCGAAGAAGCTTTGTACAATAAATAATCAAACGAGAACATCTTTTGATGTTCTCGTTTTCTTTTTAACGCATATAGTACTGCGCAATAATGTCCGTATAGTCGATACCGCTCATATCTTCCAGAGAATCAATGGCCAACCGCATAAACATCAACGCATTACAGTCAGACCAAGTATACACTTCGGAAGAATCATTGCACTTAAATCCGCCGCTAATATGATCCTGCAAAGTAAGGAAATGTTTCACCAGCTTAACGACCTCCGGCGAAGTAAATTGCGCCTTGCCGGACATCAGCAAGCCCACGCCCATCCATGCAGCGCCAAAATGCCGAAATGTAAACAGTGTTCCCCGTCTGACACCCACCTCAAAAAAGATTTCATATCCACTGGAAACATCTAAATTTTTGATGTACTCCGCCGCTCTGCTGATCTGCTTGCCATACATGAATTTATTCCGGCAAGCCAACGCCCAAAGTGCATAGCCGGTTGCCGACATAGAAGACAAATACTGGCTTTCCACCACATCTTGCTCCACACCCGCATAATAAGCAAGCACATTTTTCGTCAAATTCTCACTTCGAAGGTTTCCAAAACCGCCATCCTCATTTTGCAGATGCAAAAGCCAATTCACGGCTTTTTCAACCGCCTGATCCACGGTTTCGTTTTTCACACGCGTCTGATTCTCCAAGAAGATCACAGAGATCGCAGTGCGGAAAGTGGTAGACATATCGTGCCGATAATCGCCCCAGCCGCCATCTGTGTTTTGCAGCGCCAAAATCGCATCCACGCAAGCCTCAATATCCTTCTCCACAAACGCGATTGAAAATTCCGGTGCATACTCTTCATAATGCTCCGCATATTTGGATAACGCCATGCCCACCCATGCCCAGTCGATGGTGAGCACCGCATGTTTTGAAGGCAAAAGAAGCCATTTTTTAACTGCTTCATTAATCAGCTGCTTCTGATTATCGGAAAGGATTTCGCTAAACAGCGTGGTGGCATACACCACTTCTGCCGTATTCTGCTCGTTGGGAGAAATATCACGCACCCAGCTCCAACCGAAATTTTCCCTGTTTTGCGTTTCAAAGAGCCACATAATCGCCTTTTTTATTTCTTTTTGATAAATCATGTTCTCTCTCCTAGCTCAGCAAGACTCTGCAAATTTTTGTAATATCCAAATTGCTGTTTTCAAACAATTCACATTCCTTAATGTCGTAGGGCAGCGCATTATCGCCAAAAGAATTCAGTCCGATCAAGACCTTATCCTTATTTTCTCTCAGTGCAGTGATAAATGTTTCCGGAACTTCAATACCCGCATCCGACCAGAACAGAACCGTCTTTCTTTGCGGAGAGAAAGACAGATCTTCTAAATCATTCGGTGTCACGATTTTGATTTGGGTCTTCACCGCGTAGGAGTCCAGCACATCATGAATAATATCGCACATATAAAATGCGCCATCATACTGCTTATCGTCCGTTAATATCCACAAAGAAATTTCGTTGTCCTCCGACGAGTTTGCAACCTTCTTCATAAAGCTTTCATAAGCAAGGCACGCCAACTCCCCGGACAAGCGCAAATCCAAATATCGCACATCCCGGTAATAGCGGCTCAATAAGTACATCGCCAAAGGATTTTGTTTGGTCTCGATCACATTTTTCAGACCTTCTATGTAAGTTGCGCTATCACCGCCATTGATATACCGACTCTTCAAGCAATATACTTCGTAATTATAAAATGGATCCCGCATCGGCTTTCCGATATAATCATCGATATCTGTATTGCCAAACAAACCCCAGTAAGCATTCAAAAATTCTCGTTTGCCAATGCCGTTAGACTGCACCGCATTCTGATTTTTCATGCCGTTGGTCATATGGAAAATCGCCGCCTGATAGTCGCCAAAGCACTCATACGGCCGCAAAAACGGCGGCAGATTTGCAGTATCGTTTTTGATGGAAAAGATGTAGATATTCCGGTTGGGATCTTTCATCAGCAGATTCAAAAAAGTCATCCATTCCTGTGCGACCCAGCCCTGCAAAATATACTCCGCCTGGGAAAATACCACCAGAATCGCCTTTGCGCCTTCCAGCGCATTCTGAATCTCCAACATATAGTTGGCCACTCCCTTATCCGAAAGCACCGTGTTGGAGAAGAATACCTTGTATCCGTCTTGATTCAGTTCCTGAAAAAATCTACTTGCCACTTCCCGGTCTTCCGTCAAGCCTTTTTCCGTAGAGTTTTTAAAGGAAATAAACAAATCATATTGATAACTCATATTATGATCCTTTTCTGCATTTTACGATCAAGTAAGCAGGTCTATGCAATTCATGCGCTGTTCTCGGCACTCGCTGGATCAGCGCCTCGTCCGGAGACGGTTCAATCACTTTTTCAAACACAAAACCCGCATCAATCAAACTGTTAAACACCGTATCCACCTTGTGGTGATACTTTGTAACGCTCTTTTCTAACCATTCAATATTCCGAACGCCTTCCTCACCATAGTGGTCCATCACAAAGGCTGCTGCAAGGCCATCTGGTCCATCGATCCATTTCTGAGCAAACTTACTTGCGGTGTATACCGGGTGCTCCATAGAAAACACAAAGCGACCCTGATCATTGAGCAGATTATAAATATCCCGAAAAAGCTTTCCGAAGTCCTCAATGTAGTGCAGCGCCAGGCAGCTAACCACCACATCAAACTTTTCTTCCAAACTCTCCAATTCCTCAGCAGACATGACTCGGTACTCAATGTTCTCATGAGGGTTTTCCTTTTTTCCTTTTTCGATCATCTTTTCAGATACATCGATACCAAAGACCCGCTTTGCGCCCTGATTAGCGATCTTGATCGTCATAGCGCCATAACCGCAGCCAATATCCATTACGGTCTTTCCTGCGGTATCTCCCAAAAGCGCAAATACAATCGGTTGCTCTATCATGTCATTATAATTGTTCTGCGCATTACGCAAATCGATGTAGTTGTTAAAAAACTTCTCGTCATCATATATTGCAAGTTCCTTGTTAACCATAGCCATTCTCCTTCATAATTTTTGCTAAAATTCCATTTATTATATTATATCATAGACTTTCACATTATTCAATCATTGCATATTACCCAATTCTGCCCCTAAAAATCCCACCGAACACTTTTCTCCACGGCCTAAAAAGTGTCCACCGGACACTTTTCTTCACGGCCTTTCGATTCCCGTACGACAAAAAAGAACACCACCCTATTGGGTGGTGTTCTTCTCCAACCGCTGCACAGATCTGCTTCGCCAACAGTCCTGCGGACTGCCGTCAGCAGCAGATGGAATCTCCCACGGCCTAAAAAGTGTCCACCGGACACTTTTCTTCACGGCCTTTCGATTCCCGTACGGCAAAAAAGAAGACACCTTTTTGGGTGTCTTCTTTTTTGGTGACCCGTACGGGAATCGAACCCATGTTACCGCCGTGAAAGGGCGGTGTCTTAACCGCTTGACCAACGGGCCTGGTAGCGGCAATCTGATTTGAACAGATGACATACCGGGTATGAACCGGCTACTCTACCAA